>SYOX01000240.1 GCA_005804885.1 Pseudomonadota bacterium | reverse complement strand
TCGCGCCCTCCGTCGGTGAGGGCGGCGAGCCAGGAGGCCGGGACGATCTGTGCGGGCTGGCGCCAGGGTTCGGGTGTACGGCGCAGCTTGTCCTGGGTCATGTCGAGGGCGACGGCCAGGGTGCCGGGCTCGTCGATGGCGGAGAGGGCGGCGCAGATCAAGCGCCACGCGGGCTCGCCGGGGGGTTCGTAGAGGGCGTGGCGCAGGCGCTCCAGGCGATCGTTGGCCGACCCTGAGGGGGTGGTGTTTTCGCGGCATCTCATGGGCGATCAGGTCTCCTGGCCTTCGCTCACCGGGCCTTGAGCCAGCCTTCAAGCGCGACGGGCTCCATGTCGAGCGCCATGTCGCCGAGCGCCTCGATGCCCGTCGTCCTGGCGAAGGCCTCCAGAAGTGCCCGCTCGTCCTGGCTCAAGGCTCGCCCCAGCGCCCGCTCCCACAGGCGCACGCTCACCCCCATCGCCTCCTTGCGGCCATCGGCAAGGCCCTCCTTGCGGCCGTCGGCGAGGCCCTGCTTGCGGCCCTTTCTGTGGGCCTCCTCCCAGTGGTCGGGCAGGAAGGCGGCCTCGTCGTGGAGCCTGCGCTCCTGCAGGATGGCCTGGATGCGCAGATCCTGCTCCTGGCTCAAGGTGCAGAGGCGCTGCTCGGCCTTGTCGATGGGGTGGCCCAGGGCCTTGGCTTCGTCGTGGGTCATGGTGTGTCCCTTTCTGATGAAATAGAGCCACTTGTCCTCGTCGCTGCTCAACTCCGCGATGGCTCTGTCAAAGCGGGGCAACTCAAGGATGTGCAGGGCCAGGTGGTCCGTCAATCGACGCCCCCAGCGCTCATCGACGGCGTGAAAGACGTGGTGAAGCTCCTGGTCAGGGCCGTCGAAGAGGTTCCAGTCCAGCAGGTGGATGCCGACGGTGGGGCGCAGGGCCGTGTAGGGCTGGCCCTTCTTGAGCTGGGAGACGAAGAGCCTCGCCCAGTAGTAGAGCGCCCGCTCGGGGTAGGCGGCCTTGCGGCTGACCTGGATCTCGACGTCGTAGCGGCGCCCCTGCCCGTCGGTGGCGCACAGGTCCAGCACGGGCGCCTTGTCCTGGGCCACCTCGTTGGACAGCCGCGTGGGCGAGAGCTCCAGCGACACCAGGGGCGGCTGATGCCCCTGAAGCAGGGCGTTGAGCAAGGACAAGAGCAGCTCTGGATCGTTCCGATCGCCAAAGAGGCTCAAGAAGACCACGTCGTACTTCGGGTTGAGCTTCGGGAGGAGGATTTCGTCGGTCATGCCACCTCTAAACAAGTGTCCCCTGCACACACACGCAGCCCCTTCCTTCTCCCTCGCCCTGAACACATTTGCAAGCCCTTTTGTCGACCGGTTGATCGTGGCGCTCGTGGGCGGCGTCGAGCGGCGAAGCAAGAACGCAGAGCGGGTCTGAGGAGGGGCGGCGATCGCGCAGGTGGGGCGGATCGCGGCGCCGTCCTTGAGGGAGGTGTCCTGGCAGAGGCGTCGTTGGGTGGGCGCGGTGCTCGTGGAGGGGCGGCGCCAGGGTTCGGGTGCGCGGCCCTCTCGGCGAATGCCGAGACTCTCACCTGGGGCTTGCGGACCTCACGAGCCGGAGGCCGACCTCTTCGACTCGCCTCCTTGGATCGTCGTAGCCGCGTGAGGCGGCGCGGACCCCACGGGCGCTGGAGCGCCATCGTCCGCCACGAACAACGCGGTAGCTGCCAGCGCGAAGGCCGCTCGGGTCCGCGCAAGGGTCTGCTTTCGCGCCGATGGGGTAGGCGCCATGCCAATCCCAACACCATTGGGCGACATTGCCGAGCATGTCATGGAGCCCAAAGCTGTTGGCCTTCTTGAGCCCCACCGGATGCGTCCCCGACATCCTGGCCTCTTTCTGCATCCCCGACCACCTTGACGAATCAACGCCTCCCTCGTAATCGACCCCTGAGTTGCCGCCGTACCACCCGATCTCGTCCAGCAAAGGCGCGTCTCTCTCGCCGAGGATCTTCAGATCACCAACGTAGGTCGCCTCCGTCGTGCCTGCCCTGCACGCATACTCCCACTCCGCCTCCGTCGGCAGCCTCCACCCCGAGCCCTCCCAGCCCTCGATCTCGGGGATGATCTCAGCTTGGGCCTCTTCAGGCCCATAGTGCTGGCCGTCCGAGCGGCGATAGAAGGGCTCCAGGCCCCATCGGGCCGACATCACATTGCAGAAGGCCACCGCCTCGAACCAGCTGACCTGCTCCACGGGGCGCAGGCTCGCCTGCTGCGGATCACCCCCCTGGAATCTCGAAGGGTTCTCGCCCATCATCTGCGTCCAGAGCCCTTGAGTCACCGGGAAGACTCCAACGGCGAAGCCCCGGCTCAACACCACCTCGACCTGATCCTCATTGTGAGAGCGGCCAGCCTCACCTTTGGGCGATCCCATCGTGAATTGGCCGGGCGGGATGAGGGCGAAGAGCGCGCGCTCGATCCCGAGGGCGTCCAGAAGGGCCAGCCGCGGATCGCGCCCTCCGTCGGTGAGGGCGGCGAGCCAGGAGGCCGGGACGATCTGTGCGGGCTGGCGCCAGGGTTCGGGTGTACGGCGCAGCTTGTCC
>SYOX01000239.1 GCA_005804885.1 Pseudomonadota bacterium | reverse complement strand
GGGGGACGGGCTCGTCGGGTGGGGCTAGAATTTCAGGTGGGCTGCGCCCTGTCGGTCGCAGGCCAGCGCACGACCCAGGTCGACACCAGGGGGCGTGAAAACCCCAATCCACAGGCCCACTTCGACGCGCTGATCCGGCCCTGCGAGCCGCTGTCGACCGCCCGCCGGCCTGCGCCCAACGGGCGCAGCCCCCCCGCGCATCCAAGCCCCACCCGACGAGCCCGTCCCCCGCAGGGGGGCGGTGCGAGGAGCGTGGGGCGGTGCGAGGAGCGTGGGGCGTTCGTCGGGGGCGCCTTCACAGAGAGGCCCCGATCTGCTATGCGTGGAGGCTGTCAGGTGGTGTTGTCGCCGGGTTGCGGGACCTGCGCGCCGTGAAGCTGGGGAGGGGTCGAATGAGGGTGAGGTCGTGGTGGTTGTGCGCGGCGGCGCTGGTGTTGTCGGCTTGCGTGGAGCAGGGCGTCGCGCCGCCGGAGGCCGGCGATCTGGATCTCGGCGAGCAGGCGCTCCAGGCACAGGATGTCGCGGGCTTCTACACCCTTGAGCACGACTTCCGCCGGTGCATCTCGCCCTTGTGCGGCGGCTACTGGGTCAAGTCGGTCAACCACAGGGAGACGCGCTGCGCCGACGGCTCGCTGGCCGACCGCTGCTACGTGGCCGAGGTGCAGTGGGACGAGCTGGGGCTGTCCGATGAGCAGCTCGACGAGGTGCGCTTCTCGCTCGGCGCGCTCTTGATCCAGGGCCGGCTCGGGAAGAAGAGCTACGACAACTTCGGCAATCTGGGCGATCTGCGGCCCCGGCGAGCCTTCATGGCGGTCAACGATCAGGGCCCCGGCGGCGCCTTCTGGCGCACCGAGGATCTCGGCATCCGCTGCTTCACCGAGCCCTGCGTCAACAAGCGGTCGTCGCTGCTCAACTCCCTGCGGTCCTGGCGGCACGCGGGCCTGGATCTGCGCCGCGTCGACGCCACCGGCGATCAGCTCGCGGCGGCCTACGAGGCGCTCGGCGCCGACGATCTGGTCACCACGGGCTACCTGGTCCGCGACAGGCCCACGCGCGCCAACCCCATGCCGGGCCTGACGCTCGTGGCCACCCAGATCTACCTGCCGATCTCGGCGCAGGAGTGCGTCGCCGACGAGGGCTGCACGATGAGCCCCTACACCGCGCCGGTCAACGGCCCCGAGGACTGCTACTGCCCCATGTGCGGCATCCCGATGAGCACCGCCGAGGCCCGCATCAACGGCGATGGCTGGCAGCGCCACTGCCCCGACCTGCGCATGTTCTGCCCCCTGCCGCCCTGCGCCGCGCCGCCGCCCGTCGGCTGCGTCGACAACCAGTGCGGCTTCGTGCCCGACTTCTGAGGGCATCCCCCCCATCCTCGCATCCCCTCCCGCTGAGGGCATCCGCCCCCATCCTCGCCTCCCCTCGCCCGCCAGAGCGCGGCGAGGAGCCTCATACCAGACCACAGACGAAGGGCTTGCATTGTGGGCGAGGACAGGGGGATGGCCTGGGCCTGGGCCTGAGCGAGGCTGGTGCACCGCACCGCCCAGTGATGGCAAAGGCTCAGGGCGCCGCCTGGACCGGCCACAAAGTGATACGGAACCACGTTTGAACCACTTTCATCTTGGGCATCCTGGTGGCCTAAAATGTAAGTGGCTTGAGCATGGCTCCGTATGAGTCTCTCGGCTGTGGTCTGGTATCAGATGCTCTCCAGCTCAAGGACGATCTCGGGGGCGCCGGGAGGCCCATAAGGGCCTTCGAAGCGCAGGACGTGGAAGGGCGGCGAAGGGTCGAACCACATCCTGTACTTGGGCACCAGGGGGCGGGCCAGCCTGCTCAGGACGCTGCCGAGGTTCACCCAGTCGTTGAGATCCGGGTACATCATGAACTCGACGGCCTTTCTCTGGCCTATCGGCAGGTCGAGGGTGGCCTCTCCGACGTGCTGGTAGTAGACGCGGGCCACGAAGCGGTCGTTGATCCACGCGTAGAGGGCGCGCTGCTTGCCGTCGAAGGGCTGCCAGCGCAGCAGGAAGGGCAGCATGACCTCGGGGTAGCTGTCCGGCGGCAAGGGCAGCGGCGATCGGAAGTCCACGAACTCTCTACGTTTTTCAACCCCTTGGGCGTCGGTCACGGAGCGCTCCAGGCAGGCCGAGCTCAGGCGCCCCTGGCGCTCGGTGCACACCAGCGACTCGGTGATGACGCCGTCCTTGAAGGGGTGCTCGGCGTGGACACGGACGGCGGGGTGGCCCTCGTGCTCGATGCGCTCGACGCGGACGGTCGAGGTGCCGGGCCTGGCGGGATCAAAGAGCCGGTGGGCGTCGAGGAAGGTGTTGAAGCTGGCCTTCGGGCGCGGTGAGGTCTTGTAGCGGGCCGTGGAGGGCAGGAGGGTGGGGGCCTGGATGAGCTCGACGGACATGGAAACTCCTGGGGAGAGGGCGAGTCGACGACCACCGGCCCTTCGGCGCGCTCAGGTCGCGCCGTTCAGGTCGGCCTCGTCGGATAGGCGCCTTGATAGGGCCACCGCTGAGGGTGCCCCCTGGTGGGTGGCTCCGTCCAGCACTTTCTGGGCGCGGGGGCGAGTTGACAGGGCCAGGAGGGCGGGCGCAGATTCGACAAGGATCATGAGGGCTTGAGCGGCGCCAAGGCGCGGGGAGGTTCGTGGGTGTGGGGCTCCTTCACAGAAGCCATTCGGAAACTTCAGACCGTCGTTGTGAGGGTCGAAAGAGGCCACCTGCGGCTCGGACTCGGTCGGACGGGGCGCTGCCCCAGTCCTTCCTCGTCCAATCCACATCTGACCCCTTTCGCCCTCCCACAACTCGGCCTTTCATTTCCAAATGGCTTCTCAAGCCGCGGCGCGGGGCGACCAGGGCGCGATCCGAGGCCCTCGACCTGGGCCTGCTGCGCTGCTGTCCTGCCCTGTGATGGCCTGGATGGCCTCAGGTCGAGGCGTCGATGAGGGCGGCGGAGGGCGGCAGCTTGTACGCGCGGCTGCTTGGCGGCGGCTGGTCGGCGCTCGACGCGGCGGTGCGGGGGATGCACTGCGCGCCGGGGCAGAGCCTGAGGGCCGAGGGGGACTTCCAGATCGTGCGAGGGCGTGGCTGGCTGGTGGCCGCCGTGGCGCGCGCGATGGGGCTGCCGCCGGCCTCGGAGTCCACGCGGACGATCCTGAGCGTGACGCTGGAGGGCGGTGCGGAGCGCTGGCGTCGGGAGTTCGAGCGGTGCGTGGTGACGACGCTCCAGGCCGAAGGCCCCAGAGGCTTGCTGGAGGAGCGCTTCGGGCTGATGGCGCTGTGGTTTCGGCTCACGCAGGAGGGCGGCGCGCTGCGCTACGATCAGGAGGGCGTGGGCCTGCGACTTGGGCGGTGGACGATGCCGCTGCCGGGGTGGCTGGCGCCTCGCGTCTGGGGCCTGGAGCGGGCGTCGTCATCGGCGGGATGCACCGAGGTCGAGGTGGAGATCCACGCGCCGCTGCTGGGGCGGCTGGTGCGCTACAAGGGGACGATGCGGGCGCTGTCGGCGGGCGGCGTCGAGGAGGGCGCTTGACGATCGCGCTTTGGCTGCTGGCCCTTCAGGGGTGCATCGGCGCCTTTGACACGATTTACTACCACGAGCTTCGGGCGAAGCTGGTCGCGCGGGTGCCGGGGACTCGCCGGGAGCTGATGCTTCACGCCGTGCGGGACTTCATCTACGCGTTCATCTTCGCGGCCTTGCCCTGGTGGTCGTTTCGCGGAGGGTGGGTGGCGGTGATCGGGGTCGCGCTGGGGATCGAGATCTGCCTGACGATGGCCGACTTCGTGGAGGAGCGCCGGTCGCGGCAGGCGCTTGGAGACGTGTTCGCGGGTGAGCGGGTCACGCACGCGGCGATGGGGATCCTCTACGGGGCGATGCTGGCCTGCGCGCTGCCTGAGCTGGCGCGCTGGGGGGCGATGGAGGCGGCCGTGGCGTGGGATCCGGCGCCCGTGCCTGCGGCGCTTCGGCTGGCGCTGTCGGTGATGGCGGCGGGGGTGCTGGCCTCGGGGCTTCGGGATCTCTACGCGGCGCTGGGCTTGCCGGGCGGGTCGTGGCCGTGGGCTGGCGGGGAGGGGCAATGAAACGACGAAGCCTGCACCGGGCGACCTTCATCGCGGCGGGCGCCTACAACATCCTCTGGGGGATCTACGCGGCGCTGGACCCTCAATATGTCTTTCGTTTCGCGGACATGGAGCCGATGGTCCACCCGCAGATCTTCGCGTGCCTGGGGATGGTGGTCGGGCTCTACGGCGTGATCTACTTCGAGGTCGCCCGGGTGCCCGAGCGGGGCTTCCTGCTGGCCCTGGTGGGGATGGTGGGCAAGGTCCTGGGGCCCATCGGGCTCGGGCAGCTCATCCTGTCGGGGCAGTGGCCGAAGGAGACCATCGTGCTGTGCCTGACCAACGACCTGATCTGGTGGATCCCCTTCGGGATCTACCTGGTGGACGCGTGGCCGGGCTACAGAGCCTCGCTGCGAGGGGTCGAGGTCGATCCGTGAGGCGATGTGAGGCCGACGGGGAGGGGCCTCGGGGAGGGTTTGAGGGGGTGATCATGGCGCGGATATTGCTCTTGTTTTCGCGGGCGCGCGTCTCCTGACGGCGCGCACCCTTTGGCAGACTCCCGTCATGTGCGGCTCGTTGGACTCTCAGCCCGACCAGACCGGGTGGGCTTGATGAAGAACAGGACCTTGGAGATCCCATGACCTTCTCGCTGTCGGTGATCGTTCGGAGCGCGTGCGCGGCGTCGATGTTGCTGGTGGTCGGCTGCGTCGCCGATGATCTCGTCAAGTCGGGGCCGGGGGTTGGCGGCGAGTGCGTCGGGGAGGGGTGTCAGGAGCCGCTGCCGGAGGGCTGGGTGGGGGAGGAGCCGGGGCCTGCGCCGGAGCCCGAGGTGGCGGAGCCGGACGGACAGGGGATAGGCGACCCGGCGACCTTCGAGCCCGACAACGACGACGGCGACGATGACGACGATGACGACGATGACGACGACGGCGGCGGCGACGACGGCGGCGACGATGGGCCGATGTGCGGAGACGAGCGCACGAGCTTCAAGGTGTATTACGGGACGCTGGAGCCGAGCTACCTGCCGATGACGCCGGGGCAGATCCTGGCGATAGGGAACTTCTATGGGTGCTCAGGGACGCTGATCGCGCCGAACTGGGTCTTGTCGGCGGCGCATTGCGGCTTGAACAGGAGCTCGGAGATCTGCTTCGGCTCCGACCCGAGCAACGCGGACACCTGCTTCCAGGCCAGGAACATCTACGAGCCCAGCGGAGACATGGCGTTGATGGAGCTGTCCGAGGACGTCACGGCGCGCATCCCGGGCATCTCGCCGATCCCCTTGTTGACGGAGGCGATGGACGGCACCTGGATAGGGCGGACGGCGGAGGCCTCGGGCTACGGCCGGATGGAGGACGGCCGCTCGAACACGCGCAAGTTCACCGCCGAGCCGATCTACAACCTCTCGGGGGACACGCTGACGATCAACGGCGAGGGCCGCCATGGGGTGTGCTTCGGAGATTCGGGCGGGCCGGTGATGGTGATCGCGTCGGACGGGACGGTGCGCATCGCGGGGGTGTTGAGCAACGGCGACAACAGCTGCGTCGGCTTGGACAACTACACGCGGGTGGACACCTACCGGGACTGGATCGAAGAGTACACCGGGCCGACGGTGGTCGAGGGCGCGGGGTGCGGGGAGGTGACCGAGGAGGGCCGCTGCATCGACGGCAGGGCGCTGTGGTGCGAGGGCGATCTGCTCCAGGCCGAGACCTGCGGGACCTGCGGCTGGGACGGGGCGGCCAGCGGCTACCGGTGCATCAACGGGCCGGACCCGTGCCAGGGGGTCGACGGCTTCGGGGCCTGCGAGGGGCAGGTGGCGCGCTGGTGCCAGGGCGGACAGGTCAAGGCGCGGGATTGCGGGGCGTGCAGCCAGAGCTGCGGGCTCGTGGCCGAGATCGGCGCCATCTATTGCCAGGATGACCCCTGCGGGGGGCTCGATTACCACGGCCAATGCAACGGGCAGGTGGTCGAGTACTGCAAGAACGGCGAGCGCTTGTCGCGCGATTGCGGCGCGGAGGGCCTCTCCTGCGGCTGGATCAACGATCAGCTGGGCTACTGGTGCAACTGAACCTGTCGAACCTGGCTTGATCGCCCCTCTCGCTTCGAACCTGGCTTGATCGCCCCTCTCGCTCTCCTGGCCTGAGCCTTGTGGCTCGTGCGCCTCGTGTGTGCCAGCGCCGCCGTGGCGTCGGCGCCTCATGAGACTCTCTGTCCCACCTCGCCGCTTCTCGCGGCGCTCTCCAGCGGAGACGAAGATTGAGGGAGCATCGACAGCGGCCCAGGTTGACGACCCTGGGCCGGGTCTGGCAGCCTTGCGATCTTCGCCCTCGGAGGGTCATGGGCGCATGGGCCGAGGCCGGTCGAGGTGGTGAGCGTCAGGTCGAGATGACACTTTCAAGGAAAAGGAGAGCGCGATGTCTGAGATGGAGCCTGTGGGCGAGCTGAAACCCGAAGGGGCCTCGGAGGGAGTCGAGGGGCAGGCCGGAGGGGAGGGCAGGGTCGCCGGGGCGGTCGTCGCAGCGGAGCCGGACAAGGGAGCCGCCAAGCCGAAGGCGGCCAAGGGGGGCAAGCGCGCCAGGAAGGCCAAGGCCGAAGCGGTGGTCAGGAAGAAGGCCAGAAAGCAAGCGATCAAGAAGGCGGTCAAGGCGGCCAGGAAGGCCGACGAGGCCGGCCAGAAGGCCGACAAGGCTTGCCTGCTGGCCGACAAGGCCGAGAAGAAGGCCGACAAGGCCATCAAGGAAGCCAACAAGGCCGACGAGAAGGCCGAGATCGCTGAGAAGAGGGCACACAAGGCGGCCGTGAAGGCCGACAAGGCTGGGCGGGCTGTGGAGCGGGCCATCAGCAAGTCGAAGGGCGCCAAGGCCGAAGGCCGAGCCCAGGAGAACAACGGCGAGATCAAGGTGGGCGACATGAAGGTCAAGAAGGACGAGAAGACCAACCAGAAGAGCGAGAAGGGCGACGAGAAGGCCAGCAAGAAGGCCGACGAGAAGGCCGGTAAGAAGGCCGAGAAAACCGGCAAGAAAGGCGACGAGAAGGCCGGCAAGAAGGGCGAGAAGGCCAGTAAGAAGAGCGAGAAGGCCAGTAAGAAGAGCGAGAAGGCCGGCAAGAAGGCCGACGAGAAGGCCGAGAAGGCCGGCAAGAAGGCCAGCAAGACGGACGAGAAGGCCGGTAAGAAGGCCGACGAGAAGGCCGAGAAGGCCAGCAAGAAGAGCGAGAAGGCCAGTAAGAAGACCGAGAAGGCCGGAAAGAAGGCCGAGAAGGCCGGCAAGAAGGCCGGCAAGAAGGCCAGCAAGACGGACGAGAAGGCCGGTAAGAAGGCCGACGAGAAGACCGGCAAGAAGGCCGACGAGAAGGCCGAGAAGGCCAGCAAGAAGAGCGAGAAGGCCGGCAAGAAGGGCGACGAGAAGGCCGAGAAGGCCGGCAAGGAGACTGGCAAGGCCGAGAAGAAGAGCGAGAAGACCGATAAGAAGGTCGAGAAGTCCGATAAAGAGAGCAAGGAGGCTGGCAAGCCGAGCAAGGAGGACGGCTCGGGTGAGGGCGCTGGCAAGACGAAGGGCGCTGGGGAGAAGGGCGAGGGCAAGAAGAGCGATTCTGGAGAGAAGGGCGGCGGCACGAAGGACGATGGCGGCAAGACGAAGGGCGATGCCAGCATGAAGGGCGCCTCGGCGGAGGGCGACGACGAGAAGGGCAAGCCCAAGAAGGGCGACGGCGGCAAGAAGAAGGGCGAGGCCAGCGAAGAGAGTGGCGGCGACAAGAAGCGCGATCCTGCAAAGGAGGGTGACGCGGCCAAGGAGGGTGGGAAGAAGGCGTCCGGCAAGGGCGAGAAGGGGGGCGCTGGTGAGGCGTCCAGCAAGCCCAGCGAGCCTGAGGAGGATAAAAAGTCCAACAAGGGCGAGTAGTTCAACAAAGGCGAGTCGTTCAACAAGGGGCGGCCAGCGCCTGGCGCGGGTCGATCCTTGTTGGGCGGGGCAGCGCCGTCGAGGTTGGGCGGGGCAGCGCCGTCGAGGTCGGTCGGGTCCGGGTCGGCAGGAGGAGGGGTCCGATGAGAGCGCTGGAGATCCTCGTGCGCGCGATAGAAGCGTTCAACGAGAAGGTTGGGGTGGGCGCCTCGTTCTTGACGGCGGCGCTGGTCGTGGTGGTCTGCGCCGACGTCTTTACGCGCTACGCGCTCAACTTCAGCGTGGTGGCGGTGCAGGAGCTGGAGTGGCACCTCTTCTCGGCGATCTTCCTGCTGGGGGCCGCCTGGACGCTCAAGGAGGACAAGCACGTCCGCGTGGACGTCATCTACCAGGGTCGCAGTCCCCGGACGAAGGCGTGGATCGACCTCATCGGGGCGGCGGTCTTCCTGGTGCCCTTCTGCGCTCTGGTGGTGTGGGCCTCGTGGAGCTTCGTCGAGGGATCGTGGTCGATCGGGGAGGGCTCGGAGAACCCGGGGGGTTTGCCGGCGCGGTGGCTGCTCAAGGCCTGCATCCCGGCGGCCTTCGTGATGCTGGGCCTTCAGGGGGTGGCGATGGCGGCGCGTTCGGTCTTGCTCTTGAGGGGGAGGCCCCTGGGGAAGGCCGGGGCCGATGAGGTGTCGCCGTGATGGTGTTGCTGCTCTTCGTGGCTCTCCTCGTGTTTCTGCTGGTGGGCTTCCCGGTGGCCTTTACGCTCGGCGGCGTGGCGATGGTCTTTGGCTGGATCGACTCGGGCGCGTCGATCTTCCGCTTCTTGCCCTCGCGGATCTGGGGAGTGATGGACAGCCCGGTGCTGATCTCGGTGCCGCTGTTCGTCTTCATGGGGGTGATGCTGGAGCGCTCGGGGGTGGCCGAGGAGCTGCTGGAGACGATGGCGCTGCTCTTCGGTCGGCTGCGGGGCGGTCTGGCGATGTCGGTGATCGTGGTCGGGGCCTTGCTGGCGGCCTCGACCGGGATCGTGGGCGCGACCGTGGTGACGATGGGGCTCTTGAGCCTGCCGACGATGATCAAGCGGGGTTACAGCCCGGAGCTGGCCAGCGGGACCATCGCCGCGTCGGGGACCTTGGGCCAGATCATCCCGCCGAGCGTCGTGCTGGTGCTGCTCGGCAGCGTCCTGAACGTCGACGTGGGGTCGATGTTCATGGGGGCGATGCTGCCGGGCCTGCTGCTGGTGCTCCTCTACCTCGGGTGGGTGGTGCTGGTGGCGCTCGTGAGGCCCTCGGCGGCGCCTGCGATGCCGGCCGAGGAGGTCGCGGCCTTCCGGGCGCAGATGGGGCGGCGGCTGTGGCGGGCCTTCTTGCCGCCGATGGTGTTGATCCTGGCGGTGCTCGGGTCGATCTTCGTCGGGATCGCGTCCCCGACGGAGGCCGCGGCGGTCGGGGCCATGGGGGCGACGCTCTTGACGCTGGCGCGTCGTCGGCTGACCTGGGCCATCGTCCGGGAGGTGATGACGTCGACGACGTACATCACCTCGATGGTGTTCATCATCCTCGTCGGCGCGCGGGCCTTCGGGCTGGTCTTCATCAAGATGGGGGGCCACGACGCGATCGTCTCGATGGTCCAGAACGTCGGGTTGAGCCCGAGCGGCTTTCTGCTGCTGGTGATGGTGATCGTCTTCATCGCGGGCTTCTTCATCGACTTCATCGAGATCATCTTCATCATCGTGCCGGTGGTCGCGCCGATCCTCCACACGATGGGCGTCGATCTGCTCTGGTTCGGGATCTTGCTGTCGATCAACCTGCAGACCTCGTTCCTGACGCCGCCCTTTGGCTTCTCGCTCTTCTACCTCAAGGGCGTGGCCAAAGACGTCAGCACGGCCCAGCTCTACCGGGGCATCGTGCCCTACGTCGGGCTCCAACTCCTGACCCTCATGCTGGTGGCCTTCTGGCCGGAGGTGGCGCTGTGGCTGCCCAGGGTGCTGGCCTCGACCCCGTGAGGGAGGCCATCGTATCGAAGAGTCAGGTCAACCGATGAGCTGGTAGTAGGCCTTCTCGGAGGTGTCGGCCCACTGGCCGACCTTCTGGCGGAAGGCGTTGAAGTGCTCGTAGACCTTCTTCGAGAGGGGATCTTCGGCGACGATCTCGGCCAGGACCTCGTCGGTGTGCTTGCGCAGGCCGGCGAGCACCTCGTCGGGGAAGCGCTCGACCTTGACGTTGTGCTCCTTGATGAGTTTTTGAAGATATTCGTTGTTCTTGGCCTCGAATTCACTGAGCATCCAGATGTTTGACCGGAAGGCGGCGGCGCGGACGATGTGCTGCAGGTCGACGTCGAGGCTGTCCCAGGCCTTCTTGTTGATGAACATCTCGATGACGGTGCCGGGCTCGTGCCAGCCCGGGTCGTAGTAGTATTTGGCGATCTTGTGGAAGCCCATCAGGAAGTCGTGGTAGGGGCCGACCCACTCGGTGGCGTCGATGACGCCGCGCTCGAGGTTGGTGTAGATCTCCGAGCCTGGTGACAGGATCGCGGCGCCGCCGGCCTTGGCGATGACTTTGCCGCCGAGGCCGGGGATGCGCATCTTGAGGCCCTTGAGGTCCTCCATCGTCTCGATCTTCTTGTTGAACCAGCCGCCCATCTGGACGCCGGAGTTGCCCACCGGCATGGGGACGAGGCCGAAGGCGCCGTAGACCTCCTCCCAGAGGGCCAGGCCGCCGGCGCCGTAGAGCCAGGCGTTCATCTGCTGGGCGTTCATGCCGAAGGGGACGGCGGCGAAGAACTGGGCGGCGGCGACCTTGCCGGCCCAGTAGTAGGCGGTGCCGTGGCCCATCTCCACGTTGCCCTGGCGGACGTTGTCGAAGGCCTCAAGGGGCGGGACGAGCTCGCCGCCGCCGTAGACCTTGATCTTGAGGCGGCCGGCCGACATCTCCTCGACCCAGGTGGCGATCTTGTCGGCCGACTCGCCGATGACCGGGAAGTGGGGCGGCCAGGTCGTCACCATGCTCCACTCGAACTTCTTGCCGCTGCTGGCTGCGGGGCCGCCCGGGCCGGGCTGGGGCGAGCCGCAGGCCGCTGCGGTGGCGGCGGCGGCGCCGAGCGCGGCCTTCTTGACGAACTCTCTGCGGTTGATCGCGCTCATGGGGTCCCTCCTGGTCGGCGTGTCCTGCTTGTCCATGCTCGCGCAAGGGGCCATCCTTTGTCCAGGGGGGCGCTCGCGGCGGGGAGAGCCTGGGCAGGTTCGCTCGGGAGATCGTCGAGCGCGGGGCATGGGGGGCGGCGCGTGTCCAAGGGGCCTGGAGACTTCCCTGGGCCAACCGGGGGAGCCTGGGTGGGAGCGCTTCGGGGGTGAGGTGGGTCAGGGAGCGGCGGTCGGGGCGAGGTCGGTGAGGATCTGTTGCCAGACGCGGGGGTGGAGGAGGTAGGAGAGGTGGGTGGCGTCCTTGATCTCGATGTTGTCGGCGCCGTCGACGCGGGCGGCCTCGGGGGGCAGGATGACCAGATCCGAGCGGCTCCAGAGGCAGGTCAAGGGCGGCAGCGCGTCGGAGTCCCAGGGGATCTGCGCGGCGAGGCGCCCGAGCAGGTCGGAGCCGGGGCGCAGATCGACGATCTTTTCTGTCCTGGCCAGCCGCGCCAGCTCGGTGCCGTGGTGAGGGGTGCCCATCGTGACGAGGTGGGCGACGCGGCCGGCCAGCCTCGGGTCTTCGAGGGCGGCGCGGGCGACGACGCCGCCCATGCTGTGGCAGACCAGATCGACGACCGGCGGCGCGGGAGGGGGCGGGTCGCCGTCGGTGTGGGGCGGTGAGAGGCCGTTGAGGTCGATCAGATCGAGGATGAAGGCGACGAGCTGGTCGGCCATGGCGGCGACGGTGGAGGTGTCTTCGAAGCCGACCGAGGCGCAGCGCTGGCGGCCCATCAGTTCGAAGTAGCAGCGCATGGGCAGGAAGTTGCCCCGGTGGCCGCCGAGGCCGTGGACGAAGACGACGAGGCGCTGGCCGTCGTCGGGCAGGCGCTCGGGGGCGGGCGCGGCGGCGCTCAGGTGCGTCAGGCCCATCAGGGGGGCCTGGGCGGCGAAGCGCACCAGATCCGGGTCGATGGCGCGGGCGCCGCGGGCGATCGCGGCGCCCGCGCCGACGGCCGCCCGGCCCAGCGCGCGGCCGACGATCGACAGGCCCTGGCCGATGCGTGCGCCCGCGGTGCCTTGCGCGTCGCGCCGGGTGTCCTCGTTGGCGGCGCCGTGCGGCTCCTGGCCTCCGTCATCGCCGCGACCGACGTGGGGGTCGTCCCCCTCAGCGACCTCGCCTGCGCCACGGGGGTCGTCACAGGGCGCTGCGCCGTCGCTTGTATCACGAGGGGTGCCACAGGGCGCGGCGTCGTTTGTATCACGGCGCGCTTCCGCGCGCTCCTCGCCGCCCTCCGTGTCGCGGGGTGTGTGGGCGCAGGGCTCCTCGCTCGGGCCACCCAGCCGCGGGTCTGGCGCGTCGGGCGCGGCGCTCAGGGCTCCGGCGGCCGCATCGTTGCGCGGGGCGTCTTCGGTGTTCATGATCGTCGCCTCTGCGGTGAGGCCGCCTCCGTCGTCGCGCGGTGGCGGCCGGGTCAGGGGTTCCTGTCGGCGCTCTTGCTCTTTCGCTTCATGCAGACCAGGCAGATGATCGGCTGGCTGGTCGGCGGGTCGACGACGGCGCGGGCGGCCTCCGTGCCCCGGGGCAGGATGTCGTTGCAGTCGGCGCAGATGGCGTTGAGCGCCAGCGTGAAGGTCTGCCACCCCAGCGTCTTGCTGGCGACAGGCGCGGCGGGCGCCGCCGCCCGTCGGGACTCGTTCGCGGCGGCGCGGCCCGCCCGGCGCGCGCTCTCGGCGTCGACGTGGACGCCTCGGGCCGAGTCGGCCACGCGCGCGCTGTCGACCACGGCGTCCTCGACCAGATCGATGGTGTTGGTCAGCAGGTTGCGCACCAGCGTCGAGACCGACAGGCCCAGATCCTCGGCCGTGTCCTTGAGCGCCTTTTCCAAGGGCAGGGAGATGCGCGTATGTATCACACGCTCCTTCCTCGGCGTGTCCCGCTTGTCCTGCTCGGTCCTGGGCCTCTCCGCCTCCCCTTGCTGCTGATCCTTCCAGGCTCGCCGCTTGTCGTCCTCGTACTGACCGCCCATGATCTCCTCCTCGTCGCGATCCCGGCCCTTCCAGGCTCGCCAGCCTCGGGTCGCTGGTTTGCTCCAGCGGCGCGCTGCGACCGCTCTGGTTGTGACACGATGTGATACAAAAATCAAGATGGCGTCTCGATTTTGTATCACGAGCGTGTCGACACGGACACGTCGGCTTGCATCACGCCTGAGCGGCCGCGCCCTCGCCCAGAGCCTCCGCCAGCCGGGTCATGTCCAATCGGCGCAGGACCTTCGCGGTGATGGGTCGCTTCGCATCCCAGAACACGATGGACGAAAAGAACTCCCCGGCCATCGGCGAGTTCAGGAGCCTCGCCTTGAGCCTCGCCTCATGCTCCGAAGCGCATGGCGTCAGGTAGACCGTGTCGTCAAACACCACCGGCTTGCCCTCGACAGGCCCCACCGCCGTGAACCTCACGGCCTTGTGGAGGCCCGAGATGGCGACCTTCCAAGGCGCGAAGGTGTACGCCCCGACCCCGAAGATCGAAAACCGGGCTTGCTTCCGATAGATGCTGCTCTTTCGGCCATCGAGCGCCTCGGCGTGCGCCGACAGGTAGGCCCACGTCCTGGGCGCGCTCCGCTGCAAGTGCGAGGTGTCCTGCCCCGCCTTCGTCTGCGGCACGATCAACCAACGGCGCCCGCCCAGCCGCCCCCCCGCGACATCCGAGCCCTTCATCAGCGGATACAAGACCTCAGGCTCGACGTCGACCGCGTCTCCAAAGCCGTTGAGGAGCCGCGATCCCACGCCCCTCAACTCCAACACCCGCGCGCAGTCGTGCTTGACGCCAGATCGCCATTCATCGCGCCCCTCGCCGAGCAACCCCCTGGTGCGCGCTCGCCCGTCCACGTCAGCCACGAGCTCACCATCCTCGTCCACCCCGAGGATCCCCTCTGGCCTCGACGCGGTCAGATCGGCGAAGACAGGACACCGCCGCTCCCCTGGCCGGTCGGTTCGGACCACGAAGAGGCAGGCATCCACGGCCACCCCGAAGTGCTCTCTGGCGTCGATGCGGAACATCGCCGCCTCCCGAATCGGGAGGCCTGCGGGCCACGCCTGGGCCAGGATCTTTCGAGCCACCGACGACTTGAGCAGCAGCGCGATCGTGGCGTCCCTCCCCTTGAGGCTCTGGAGCAGACGCCAGCCCATCCACTCCGAGATGTCGAAGTTGCTGCGACCTGTAAGGGCTTCCAATCTATGAAGATTCAGGTCGTTGTTCTTGGGCGGCAGGTTGGAGCCGTCGAGCAACCCGACCTCCGAGTTCGTCACCCACGGAGGGTTGCCCAGCACGAGGAGCGGCGCCCGCACCTCGGCCAGGAGCGCGTCCCAATCGAGGTGGAAGAAGTCCTCGTGCAAGAGCCGAAGGGCGCCGGCCCCGTCGACCGCCTCCAGCGCCGCCCTCGCGCTGTCGAGGTGGGCGGGGTTGATGTCGACCCCGATCAAGTCGACGTCCGCGCCAAGCTGTTCACGGGCAGCCCGCAGGAGGTTCCCGACCCCGCAGGTCGGCTCCAGGATGGTCGTTGGCGCGCCGATGAGGCCGAGCACCTTGCGGCACACCGCGTCGGCCAGATCGGGCGGCGTCTGAAAGTCCCCGAACTCCGCCTTGGCCTTCGTCTTGACGGGCAATCTGTCACCTCATGGGCAGGGCGTTGAGGGCGCTGTGGATCTCGACGTGGCAGGTCAGGGGCGGGTCGTGGCGGGTCAGCCGAAGTAGTCGGGCTCGTTGCCGGGTCTCCACTTGATGTTGCAGCCCATCGAGGGGTGCTGGGTGGGGGAGGGGCGTTGGTGGTTGAGCAGCGCGTCGAGGGCGGCTCTGAGGTCGGCGCCGTCGGAGGGTGTGCGGGTGGAGTCGTAGTTGCCCGAGGAGATCCGGAAGGGTCGCGTCTGGTCGAGGCGGCCGCAGTAGGCCAGGCGCTGGTCGGCGTCGAAGACGTAGAAGTCGGGTGTGCAGGCGGCGCGGTAGTCCTTGGCGACCTGCTGGGTGGCGTCGAAGAGGTAGGGGAAGGTGTAGCCGCGGGCGATCTTCTCCTGGGCCATCTTCGCGGGGCTGTCGTCGGGGTAGGCCTCGGCGTCGTTGCTGTTGATGGCGACGAAGCCGACGCCCTGGCCGCTGTAGTCGCGGGCGAGCCGGGCGAGCTGGTCGGCGACGTGCTTGACGAAGGGGCAATGGTTGCAGATGAACATGACGACCAGCGCCCTTGAGCCCTCGAAGTCGGCCAGCGAGACCTTGGAGCCGTCGGTGTCGGGCAGGGTGAAGTCGGGGGCCTTCGTCCCCAGAGGCATCATCGTTGATTCTGTGGCGACCATCGTACTTGGCTTCTCCTTTGGGCGCCCGGTGGGGGGCGTGTTCCGTGGTTGGACCCGGCGAGGATAGGAGAGCGGGTCGAGGGGCGCAAGCGTGGGGAGGGGAGGTGGTGTTGGGACAGGTTCGCCTGGTGAAGGTGGCGACGCCGACCAACGTCCAACGCCCCACGAGCGCCCCAGGCTCGACGATCGCTCCACGCTCGACGATCGCCCCACGCTCCTCGCACCGCCCGTTGGGCGGGCTCGTCGGGTGGGGCTTGGATGCCCGGGGTGGGCTGCGACCTGTCGGTCGCAGGCCGGCGGGCGGGAGAGGGCGGATCGCGGGGGCGGATCAGCGCGTCGAAGTGGGCCTGTGGATTGGGATTTTTACTCTCCCAGGTGTCGACCCGTTGGGGGTCGGTTGCGTCGGCGATGTCTTTGACGGGTTCAGGGGGCTGGTGAGATGTCCAGGATCCAGAGGGTGGGGCCGATGAGGTGGGCAGCGAAGGGGGAGAGTTCGACCTCACGGGCGCGGACGCGGACCTTGGCGCCGGGCGTGGGCGGGTCCGGCGGCGCGTTGGCCAGGAGATAGCGGACGCCCTCGGCGGAGTAGGTCAAGAAGTGCTGGCCGGCGAGCTTGGTGCCCTCCTCCATCGTCTCGTTCTCAAAGTGGCCGGTCAGGAGGCGCTCGCGCTCGACGCGGACGAGGGAGGCCATGGATTCGGGGTCGACCGTCATGCGATCGACGCGGAAGTGTGGCGCCCCGATGGACTGTCCGAAGGGCTCGTAGAGGGCGCCCTCGACCTTGACTTGCTTGCCCTCGAAGGGTCGCCAGATCTCCAGGGGGCGGTAGGCGATGACCCAGCGGGCGCCGTCGGCCCGAACGAGCCAGACGCCCTGGAACTTCTTGCCGCCCGGGGTGGGATCGATCTCGACGCGCGCCTCGAAGACCTGGATCGGGCCGACCTGCTGGTCCTGGCCGTCGCTCTGTCCTTCATTTTCTTGAGTCGCGGCGTGTGCTTGCGGTGCGGTTTGATCCTGGTCTTGCGCCGAGGGGCTGGGTGAGTCGATGGGGGGTTCGTCTTCGGGGGTGGGCATGGGGGGCCTCGTGCATGAAACCAGGAGGAGGGCCAGGATCGCGCTTCGCATGGCGTGCTCCGTGTGTCCGGGTTGGAGAGCCTGCGCCTGTCCTCGTCGTCGCAGGGGGAGGGCAGGTCGGGCGCTCCTGGCGTCGCCGGGGTTGTCGCTCCTTGCCGGGTTGACGGTATGGAGGGCGGCGCTGGTTGCTCCTGGCGAGGATAGGGCGAGGAGGCGGCGGGGTGCAAGGCGGCCGCTGGGCCGGGCGTGGGACGCGGGGTGAGCGGGGCTCGGCGGGGCAGGCGCGATCGCAGGGTGGGGTGGCGAGGTCGGCGGTCGGGATCTCTGAGCCCGGCGGTGGCGAGGCCGGCGGTCGTGCGCTCAGAATCCGGCGGTGGCGAGGTCGGCGGTGGAGGCCTCCGCTGCGGGGGCAGGGAAGGCGGTGGCGGTGGTGGGGGCCTCCGCTGCGGCGACGAGATCGGCGATCGCGGCGGCAGGATGGGCGAGGGTGGGGGGGGCGGGGGTGGGGGTGACGCGGTTGCGGCCGGCTTTCTTGGAGTCGTAGAGGGCCTCGTCGGCGCGCTTGAGGCAGGCGTCGGGGGTGTCGTCGTCGCAGGAGCCGTTGAACTGGGCGCAGCCTGAGCTGAGGGTGACCTTGAGGGTAGTTTTGTCGTCGATGTCGATTTTCAGGGCCTCGATGGAGCACCTGATGCGCTCTGCGGCGCGCGAGGCGCCCTGGAGGTCGGTCTGGGGCAGGACGACGACGAACTCCTCGCCGCCGTAGCGGCCGACGATGTCGACGCCCTCGCGGACGCTCTGCTGGATGGCGCGGGCGACGGCGATGATGACGGCGTCGCCGGCGGGGTGGCCGTAGGTGTCGTTGACGCTCGTGAAGTGGTCGATGTCGCACATGATCACGCTCATGGGGGTGTCGTAGCGGCGCGTGCGACGGGCCTCCTCCTGGAGGCGGTGCAGGACGAAGCGGCGGATGAAGAGGCCGGTGAGGCTGTCGCTGATGGCGGCCTCGTAGAGGCGGGTGCGGGCGATGGCGACGGCGGCCTGGTTGGCCAGCGCCTCCAGGATGGCGACGTCCTCCTTGTTGAAGGCGATCCCAGCGCGCTTGTTGGTGATGTTGATGACGCCGATGACCTCGTCGTCGACGGCCAGCGGGACGCAGAGGATGGACTGGACGTGCGAGCTGTCGTTCTTGACGAAGTCGCCGTCGCGGTTGACGTTGTGGACCCTTATCGTCTCGCCCGTTTCAAAGACCTTGCCCGCGACGCCCTCGCCCTTCTTGAAGCGCTTGCAGGTGATCTCGCCGTCGTTGATCTTGCGCTCGACCTCCTTGTCAGGCAGGCCGAAGACGACACGGATCATCAGCTCCTCGGTGGCCTCGTCCATCAGCATCAGCGAGCCCTTCTCGGCGTCGACGGCCATGATGGCGCGCTCCAGGATGAGCCTGAGCAGCTGGGTCAGGTCCGAGATCGCCCCGAGCGCGCGGGTGATGTCGAAGAGCATCGACAGGTTGTGCAGCGAGCGGTCAAGCTCCTTGCGGGCCACCGCCACCGACTGGTAGAGCACCGAGGTCGACAGCGCCCCTGAAGCCAGCGAGGCCAGCATCCCAAGGAAGGCGAAGTCCTCCGACAGCGGGCAGGACTTGAGGCGCTCGCCGCCGAGCGAGATGAGCCCCACCACCCTGCCTGCGACCACCAGGGGCACCCAGAGCACGCCGCCGAGGGCTTCGAGGCCGTAGCGGTGGAAGATGTCCGGGAAGCGCGGCTCGCCGCGCGAGTCGACCACGGTGAAGGGCTCGCCAGCCCGCAGCAGGCGCCAGAGGATCCCGTCGACCACCGGGAAGGTCAGCCCTCGGGTAGACTCGGGCAGGCCGCGCTGGTCGAAGACCCGCATGAGCGCCGCCTCCCGATCGTGCAGGACGACGGCGATCTGCTCCAGGCCAGCCCGCTCGTGGACCATCGCGATGATGAGCCGGCAAAGGCTCTCCACGTCCAACTCGTTGAAGAGCGCCTCGCCAGCCTTGAGCAGCGACTGAAGGTCGAAGACTTGCCGATCGAGGTGGACGATCTGGTTCAGGAGGCCCTCCCTTGAGACGCTGGGGGTCAGGTGGAGCGGCGAGATCATGGGTTCCTCCGTGGGTCTGGGGACAAGGTGCACGCCTTACCATCCGGTCTGGTTCCACTCATCGACGCTTCGTCCTGCTTTCTTGAAACAGAGGAGGGACTATCGCCGCCGTCACTTCATATCTAATATGGCAGCGGTGGACGGTAGAGGAGGGCTGAGGATGAGAGGGCTGGCGATGAAGCGCGAAAGCTGGGGTGCGCTGGCGTTGACGCTGGGGTTCTTGCTGTGGAGCGCGCCGACGGCGGCTCAAGATAGAGGCTTCAGCATCCCGGCCAGGATCGAGCTGGCGGAGATGGCCCGAGAGCGGCGGGTGGCGCTGGTCATCGGCAATGCGCGCTACGCCGAGTCGCCGCTGCGCAACCCCGCCAACGACGCCCATGACGTGGCCGCGGCGCTTCGGGCGATGGGCTTTGAGGTCATCGAGCAGAGCGATCTGGATCAGGCCGGGATGAAGCGGGCGATCCTGGACTTTGGCAAGCGCATCCAGGGCGGCGGGGTGAGCCTCTTCTTCTACGCCGGCCACGCCATCCAGACCAACGGGCGCAACTACCTCATCCCCATCGGCGCGCGGATCGAGGGCGAGCCGGACGTGGAGATCGAGGGGGTGGACGTCGGCGCCGTGCTCTCCAAGATGGAGCAGGCCAGCACCCGGCTCAACATCGTGGTGCTGGACGCCTGCCGCAACAACCCCTTCGCGCGCTCTTTCCGCAGCACCAACAAGGGGTTGGCCTTCACCGACGCCCCCTCGGGCACGCTGATCGCCTACGCCACCGCGCCCGGCGACGTGGCCGCCGACGGCGGCGGCCGCAACGGCGCCTACACGGGGGCGATGCTGGCGCGGATCAGGACCCCCGGCCTGGAGATCGGACAGCTCTTCCGCGGCGTCCGCACCGAGGTCAAGACCGCCACCGGCGGTCAGCAGATCCCCTGGGAGTCCTCCTCGCTTGAAGGCGACTTCTACTTCGTCCTGCCCGGCCAGCAGGCCGCCAAGGCCCTCGTGCCCTCCGACAGCGGGCTGACCCTCGCGGAGCTCGGGCGGCTGTGCGACGGCGGCGCGGCCAACCGCTGCATGGAGGCCGCCAGGGCCGCCGAGGCCGGCCTGGATGGCAACCCGGACCGCCTCGGCGCGCTGGGGTTCTACACGAAGGCCTGCGTCGCCGGGGATCTCGAGGGCTGCTACCAGCAGGGCTGGTACTTGTCCACGGGGCAGCACGGCGCGGTGGACCAGGCCGCCGCGCAGGCCCCCTTCAAGCGCGCCTGCGACGGCAACCACCCGAAGGCCTGCGCCAACCTCGGCTACCTCACCATCAACGGCTTCGGCACGACCGCCTCCCCCCAGAAGGCCATCGCCTTCTTCCAGAAGGCCTGCGATCTGAACGAGGGCAACAGCTGCAGCCAGCTCGGCTCGATCCACTTCCACGGCAGCGGCGTCGGGGTGGATCTCTTCGCGGCGGGGCGCTTCTTCACCAAGGGCTGCGATCTGAACGACGGCCTCGGCTGCCTCGGGCTCGGCTACCAGCTGGATCGCGGCGAGGGCGTCGGGCAGGACCTCGGCCGCGCCGTCATGGTCTACCAGAAGGCCTGCGACATGAACTTCGCCCTGGCCTGCAACAACCTCGGCTACCAGCACGAGGTCGGCCGGGGCGCCCCCCTCAACCCTGCCCAGGCGATGGTCTTCTACAAGAAAGCCTGCGATCTGGGCGACGGCAATGGCTGCTCCAACCTCGGCAAGTCCCACCACGCCGGGCGCGGAACCAAGGTCGATCTCGTGCGCGCTGCGGAGCTCTACGCCATCGGGTGCGACCGCGGCATCGGCGAGGCCTGCAACTACGAGGCAGAGCTGATCAAGGGCCGCTCGGGATCTGCCAGCGACCTCCAGGCCGCGCGGGCGCGCTACGAGAAGGCCTGCGCGCTGAACTTCGCCGGGAGCTGCACCGCCCTGGGCGACATGCAAGAACTGGCCGAAGGCGGCCCTCGCGATGATCCCTCCGCCAACACGAGCTTCCAGCGCGCCTGCGATCTCGGCGACGGCAACGGCTGCCTCAAGATGGCCTTTGGATACGAGTTCATGCACAGAGGCGTCGCGCAGAGCTTCTCGAACGCCCTCTCGCTCTACGACAAGTCCTGCCAGAAGGGGGTCCAGGAGGGCTGCTTCAGGAAGGGGCACATCCTGGCCAGAGGCGCCGCAGGGGCCGTGGACCTGCCCGGCGCCGTCGCGCTCTACACGCAGGCCTGCGCGGGCAACAATGCCCAGGCCTGCATTCAACTCGGGTGGCACATCGAGATCGGCAGCGTGGGGAGCGCCGACCCCTCGCGGGCCGCAGGGCTTTACAAAAAAGGCTGTGATCTCAGTGACATGGGCGGCTGCGATCAGCTCGCCCGGCTGTGCGGGGTCTCTCGCGTCGCCGGCTGTCCTTGAGCGCGTCGGCCCATCGCGCCGATCTTCGCGGCCAACTTCGGGCGCCGGCTTCGTTGAGGTCGTCGCCGTCCCTGTCATTTCGGGCGCCGGCTTCGTTGAGGGCGCTGTCCCTGTCGATCTGGGCGCTGAGCCCCCTGGCCTGCGACCCCGCCCCGCCGGATCGGCCCGCCGCCGCCGAACCCGAGCCCGCCCCTGATCCCCCCGAGCCTGAGCAGCGGCCCGAGCCGGAGCCCGACGATCTCCCGTGCGAGGTCAACGCCTGCGGCGGCTGCGAACGCCTGGACGTCGAGCCCGGAGGCCCCTGCGGGGTCTGCGGCAGCGGCGCGATGGCCTGCCAGGGCCAGGAGGCCACGGCCTGCGTCGGGGATCTGGGCCAGGGCGCGCTCAACGCCTGCGGCGGCTGCGGTGGCCCCGAGGGGTTCCCCGGCGAGCCCTGCGGCACCTGCGGGGACACCGGCCGCTGGGCCTGCGGCTCGACCGAGGCCCCGCCCGGCCCCCAGCTCGCGTGCGGGTGCGATCAGGAGCGATGGGCGGAGCTGGCCCTCGGCAACCAGTCCACCTGCGCCCTCGACCACGTCGGCGCCGTCCGCTGCTGGGGCCGCAACGACTACGGCCAGACCACGCCCGCCCCCGGCCCCTTCACCGCGATCTCGGCGGGCGACTTCCACGCCTGCGCCCTGGACACCTCCGGCGCGCCGGTCTGCTGGGGGCTGACCCACGACAACCAGGAGGCCCCCGCCGACGAGCGCCTCGCCTCGATCACGGCGGGCGACTTCCACACCTGCGGCCTTCGCCCCGACGGGACGGCCGTCTGCTGGGGCGTGGACGACGACGGCCGCGCCTCGCCGCCCCCCGGCGCCTTCGAGGCCCTGACCGCAGGCACCTACCACACCTGCGGCCTGCGCCCCGGCGGCGTCGTTCAGTGCTGGGGCAATGACGTCCACGGCCAGTCCTCGCCGCCCAGCGGCCTCTTTGCCGCCATCAGCGCCGGGGACCTGCACACCTGCGGCCTGCGCCCCGACGGCGCGGCCCTCTGCTGGGGTCGCGACGACGAGGGCCGCGCCTCGCCGCCTCCAGGCGCCTTCGGCAGGATCGTGGCCGGCAGCGACTACTCCTGCGGCCTGCGGCCCAGCGGCGAGATCGTGTGCTGGGGCGAGAACTCGTCCTACCAGGTCCAGCCGCCCAAAGGGCGCTTCGTGTCGCTCTGGACGGGGCTCTTTCACGCCTGCGCCCTGCGCGAGGACGGCGTGGCCCGCTGCTGGGGCGGCGGCAATGTCGGGCAGTCCGACCCCCCGGATAAGCGCTTCGAGGCCCTGACGGCGGGATACCGACACACCTGCGGCCTGGGCGACGACCTCACGATCACGTGCTGGGGCGGGGATCACGACGGACAGTCGACCGTGCCCGACGGGATCTGGGTCGCGGTGGCGGCGGGCGGCTTTCACACCTGCGGGCTGCGCTCGGACAGGTCGGCGGCCTGCTGGGGCCGCAACGATCACGGGCAGCGCCGCGCGCCCGAGGGGCGCTTCGAACTCCTGGCCGCCGGCAGCGGCCACACCTGCGGCGTCCGGCGCGACGGCCCGGTCCCTGGCGCGGTCGCGTGCTGGGGGCTCGACAGCATGGGCCAGAGCTCGCCGCCCCCCGAGGGGGGCTTCATGGCCCTGGCCGCGGGCTTCTTCCACACCTGCGGGCTGCGCGAGGGCGGCCTGCTGGCCTGCTGGGGCAATGACGACCACGGGCAGGCGAGCCCGCCGGAGGGGCGCTTCGTGGCGATCACGGCCGGCGGCAACCACAGCTGCGGGATCGACGCCGAGGGCGCGCTGCGGTGCTGGGGCGAGGACAGAGCTGGGGAGTCGTCGCCGCCGGAGGGGGACTTTGCGGCGCTGGCGTCGGGCGACGAGCACGGCTGCGCGCTGGACGACGCCGGGAGGGCGCGCTGCTGGGGCAGCAACACCTACGGGCAGGCCGATGCGCTGCCGGGCGTCTACACGGCCCTCACCGCGGGGATCTTCCACACCTGCGGCCTGCGCCAGGACGGCGGCGTGGACTGCACCCACCACGCGATCGGCGACATCTTCAAGTGATCCGCACACGCCACGCGACATGCGACATCTTCAGGTGATCTGCATTCACCGCACGACGGGCGATATTGTTCAGTAATATCAGGGGTTTTCGAGGCCGGCGAGCCTGCGGGCGGCCTCGATCCTGGCCTGCCAGTCGATGTGGCGCTGGATGACGATGCGCTGGGCCTGGGGGGAGCCGGCGCCGTGCATGCACTCGATGCGAAGGGGGACGGCGCCTGCGCCGTAGGTCATGAACTCGACCAGGCGCAGGAGGCGCCCGCGGGCCTCGGAGCCGATGATGGCGCGCAGCCTGGGGCCGATCTCGGGGTGGTCGAGGTCGGCCAGCGAGGGCATGGTGGCCATCATGCCGCCGGCCAGATCCTCGGCCAGCCGGACGATCTCGTAGGGCAGGCGGGTGACGTTCTGCTTGCAGACGTTGGCCAGGATGGGGTCGACCTGCCAGACGCCGCTGCCGTGGCGCGTGGAGCGGGCGCTGGCCGCCAGCCCGACGCCGTGGATGGTCTCGGTCAGGTGCGCCATCTCGATGAGCTTGTCCTTGACGTGGTGCGCGCCGTCGACGCCGTGCTCGCGGGCCAGCGCCGCCGAGGCGCCGATGAGGACGTCGAGGTTGCCCGGCTTGCAGCCGCCGTAGCTGGCCCGGTGGTAGCCCGCGAAGGCTTCCAGCAGGGTGGCCGAGGCCGCCAGATCGCCGTCGATGAAGACCCGCGACCAGGGCACGCGGACGTCCTCGAAGAGCACGACGACCTCCTGCCCGCAGTAGCGGCAGTTGCCGGCGTCAGGGCCGCCCTTGCGCTCGTCCGAGGGCTGCCGCCCGAGGATCATCGTCACCCCCGGCGCGTCCGCCGCCACCGCCGCCGCCACCGCGAAGTCCTCCTCGCCCGGTCGCATGGCCGCGCCGGGCATGACCAGGATCTGGTGGGCGTTGGCCGCGCCGGTCTGGTGGATCTTGGCGCCGCGGATCACGATCCCGTCGGCGTCCCTGGCCACGACGCGCAGGTAGTGGTCGGGCTGCTCGGCGGGGCGCCTGGAGCGGTCGCCCTTGGGGTCGGTCATCGCGCCGCAGATCACCTCGTCGCGCTCCTGAACCCCGACGAGCCAGTCGAGGAAGCGCGCGTGGGCCTCGGGGCCCGCCTCCCAAGTGGCGATGAAGAGGGCGTTGAGGCCGTCCATCCCGACGCAGCGCTGGAAGCAGGTCCCGGTGATTCGGCCCAGGATGCGCTGGAGCTCGATCTTGCGGATGAGGTCCTCGGGCTGGCGGAAGATGTGGGTGAAGCGGTTGACGGCGCCGCCGGTCAACTCGGAGTGGGCCGTGGCCAGCGCCGCGTGCTCGGGATCGTGGGCCAGCCGGTAGGTCTCGGCCACGGCGTTGATGGCGGGCCGGACCTTCGGGTGATCCACGGGATCGTCGACCCGCTGGCCGTCGATCCACAACACCAGCGCCCGGTCTCTGAGGCTCGAAAGGTATTCTTCTGCCGTCTTCATGCTGCAAACCCCCCTGGTCGAGGGGTATTGTAGTCGGGCGCTGGCGCGCTGCAACACGACTTGAGGCTGCGGCGCGCGGCTCGGGCGGCCTTTTGCCCGATGGTGGCTCGCGGAGGTGGGATTGTCAGAGGGGGTCAGGAGGTGGTGGGGCGGGGTGGCCGCCGGGGTGGCCGCCGCGGCGCCCTTGACGCTGATCGCGGCCGGGATCGACGGCGCGGCGGCCAGCGCGAAGGCCAGCGCCGAGGGCGGGGCCGTCAGCGCGGCGTGGGCGGCCTGCTTCGCGGGCGGGCTGCTCTGGCCGGCGGTGGCGGGCCTCGGGCTCGGGCTCGGCTGGCTGCTCGGGGCCTTGCCCTTTGACGCGGGGCCGCGGGGGGTCGCGTCGGCGCTCGGGGCGCTCGGGCGATACGCCGTCGGGGACAATCGCGAGGTCGTCGGGCGGATCGCGGCGCGGCTCTGGGCGGGGGGAGTCGGGGCGTGCGTGGGGATCGGGGGGATGTTCGCGCTCAACCGATTCTTCATGGTGACCTTCCATAACCAGACCCTCTCGTCGGCGCTGCTGGCGGCGGTGACCTTCCTGTGGATGGCGGCGGTGGCGGGCTCGACGGCGTGGGCGGCGTGGGCGCTGGGGGCGAAGATGGGGCGCGCGTCGGCGCGTGGCGGCGTCTGGGCGGCGTTGGCGTCGCCCTGGGCGCCGATCGGCGTGGCGGCGGTGATGACGTTGGGGGCGGCGTGGGTGATCCCGTCGCGCTTCGAGGAGGTCTGGGTGGCGGTTGATCTGAGGGCTCCGCTGGGCGGGGCGGGCCTCCTGGCTGGCGTGTGGCTGCTGGCGGGGCTGGCGGCGCGGGGGTTGTCGCGATCGCGCGGGCGGGCGGCGGCGGTGGGCTTCGCCGCCGTCGCGTTCGGGCTCGTCGCGTGGGTGGGGCCGACGGCGGCGCGCTTTGATCGAGGCCAGGGGGCGATGGCCGAGGCGCTTGAGGGGGGCTCGGCGCTGGCGCGCTTCCCGCTGGCGGCGGGGCAGCGGTGGAGCGACGAGGACGGGGACGGCTTCGCGGCGCGCTTCGGCGGCGGGGACTGCGACGACGCCGATCCGGCGCGCTCGCCCGGGGCCGAGGAGATCCCCGACAACGGCGCGGACGAGGACTGCGACGGCGTCGATCTGATCCTCGCTGCGCCGGGGGCCGAGCGGCGGGTGGGCGATGGCGGAGGTGACCGGCTGCGCCCTGGACGCGGGAACCTCGGCAACCCGGGCGGGTCCGGCGACGGGGGCGGCGGGGCGGCGGGCGACAAGGCGGTCGGCGGCCAGCGGGCGGGGGCGTCGGATGGGCCTGCGTCGGGGGCGGCGAAGCTCGCCCCCTTCAAGAAGCGCTACAACGTGGTGTGGATCCTGGCCGACACGCTGCGGTGGGATCACACGGGGTGGGGCGGCTACCCTCGGGAAACGACGCCGGAGACGGACAAGATCGCGGCGCGGTCGACGGTGTTCGAGAACGGCTACTCGCTCTCCTCGATGACGCCGATGGTGATCGGGCCGATGCTGGCCGGGCGCTACCCGTCGGAGCTGCCGAGGGCCTACACCCACTTCGTCGAGTACCCCGACGAGGGCAACGTCTTCCTGGCCGAGCGGCTGCGCGACGCGGGCTACATGACGGCGGGGAGCGCGTCGCACTGGTACTTGAAGCGCAACTCGGGGCTGGCGCAGGGGTGCTTGCGGTGGCGGACGGTGGTGACCTCGCGGGACAAGATGTACGACATGGCGACCTCGGGGCTGGTGACCGACAACGCCATCGAGATGCTCTCGCACCTGGGCAAGGGGAGGCTGCCGCCGCCAGGGCCCGAGGACGAGGGGATGCCCGAGGCGCTGCCGGAGGTCGAGGGCGGGCGTCGGCCGTGGTTCATGTACCTGCACTACGTCGATCCCCACGCCAACTACATCCACCACGAGGGCTTCGAGCGCTTCGGGACGGGCTTCGTGGATCGCTACGATGGGGAGATCCGCTTCATGGATCACCACCTCGGGCGGCTCTACGGGGCGCTGGAGGAGGCCGACCCTGGGCTGAAAAACACAATAATTGTCTTTACTTCCGATCATGGGGAGGGGATGGGGCACAAGGGGATCTGGCTGCACGGGACGAACCTCTTCGAGCCCTTGATCCGGGCGGCCTACTTCATCCACCTGCCGGGGGCGTCGCCGCAGCGGATCAAGGCGCGGGCGAGCTTGATCGACGTGGTGCCGACGATCCTTGACGCGGTGGGGGAGGCGTTGCCCGGGGATCTGCGGGGGTTGTCCTTGATGCCTCAGCTGGCGCTGGGGGAGCCCTTCGTGGAGCGGCCGATCTTCACGGAGATGCCGCCGGGGCCGGAGACGAGCCACCGCAGGAGCCTGATCGTGGGGGATCTGAAGTTGATCCACAAGATCAAGGGGGACAGCTACACGCTCTACGATCTGAAGGCGGACCCGGACGAGGAGAAGAACCTGTGGAACGAGCGGCCGCAGGACGCGGCGGCGATGAAGGCGGCCTACCAGCGCTTCAGGGCCGAGCACGTCAAGGTGTTCGAGGCCAACCAGTAATACCAGACCACAGCCGAGAGACTCACTTTGTGGCCGGTCCAGGCGGCGCCCTGAGCCAGGGCCTTCAGTCGGCGGTGCGGTGCACCAGCCTCGCTCAGGCCCAGGCCCAGGTCATCCCCCTGTCCTGGCCCACAAAGCAAGCCCTTCGTCTGTGATCGGGTATCAGGGGGAGGTCAGGCGGAGGGGGGGAGCCGGAAGCCGACGCGGGCGCCGCCGCCTTCGCACTGCTCGGCGATGACGTCGCCGCCGTGGGCGTCGGCGATGCGGCGCACGAGGAAGAGCCCGAGGCCCAGGGTGCCGTTGTGGGCGAGGGTGTCGAAGCGGACGAAGGGGTCAAAGAGGCGCTGGCGCTCGTCGTCGGGGAGGCCGGGGCCCTTGTCCTCGACGAGGAAGGCGACGTCGTTGCCTCGTCGCTCGACGCGCAGGGCGGTGACCCCGCGGCCGTGCTGCGAGCCGTTGCGGATCAGGTTGGCCAGGGCGCGGCCGATGAGGGTGGCGTCGCCTTCGAAGTGGCAGTCGTCGAGGACTTCGAGCAGCGTGGGGTCGAGGCCGGCGCGCTCGATGGCCTCCAGGGTGACCTCGGTGGCGCTCAGGACCTGGCGCTGGCGCAGTTCGAAGTCGAGGCGCGAGTTGGCCAGGAGCTGATCGACGAGGTCGTCCATCTCGACGACCTCGCGCTCCAGGTCGTCCAGGCGGCGCCGCTGGTCGCCGCCCTCGCGCAGGATCTCGACGATCAGGCGCAGGTGCCCGAGCGGGGTGCGCAGCTCGTGGGAGACCTCGGCCAGCAGGCGGCGCTGCGCGCGCAGCTGTTGCTCGATGCGGACGGCCATCTCGTTCAGGGCGCCGGCCAGGGTGCGGATCTCGTCGGCGGAGCCCTCGGCGCCCACCGCGCGGGCGGACAGGTCGCCGTCGCCGAGCGCGCGGGCGACCTGGGAGAGCTCGCGCAGCGGCCGCCCGATCTCGCGGGCGATCTTGAGCGAGGCCAGCCACAGGACCCCGTAGACGAAGAGCAGCGTGCCGATCAGGACGAAGAGGGGCGCCTTGGGGCGTCGGGACTTGCAGACGGTCAGAGTGCCGAGCTGCTGGTCCTGGCGCATGATCTTGATGGTGCGCCCGTGGAGGTTGCAGTCGCAGGAGGGGCCGCGGGCGATGAGCAGCTGGCCCTCGGGGGTCTCCAGCCGGGCGTTGATCTCCAGATCGCGCGCCATGGCGTCGATGAGCCCGTCGCGCTCGTCGGGCCTGTCCCAGAGCGAGGCGAGGTGGTTGCCGGTGAAGGTCTCGAAGCGGTTGACCTCCTTCTGCCAGGCGCTCAGGCCCGAGGCGTGGATGATCGACATGACGATCGCCACGACGGTCAGCGTCGCCAGGATCGTCAGGCCGAACCAGCCGTAGATCCGCCGGGTGAGGGTCTGGCCCCAGAAGCGCCGAAGCTGGCTCATGGCGATCCCTTGGAGAAGATGTAGCCGACGCCGCGGATGGTCTTGATGAAGTCCGGCGAGCGCGGGTCGTCGCCGAGCTTGTTGCGAAGGTGGGAGATGTGGACGTCGACGGTGCGGTCGCCGACGAAGACGTCGCCGCGGCCAGCGGCCTCCAGCAGCGCCTCGCGGGTCACGACGCGCCCGGCTCGCCGGGCCAGCGCCACCAGGATGTCGAACTCGATCCCGGTCAGCTTCAGATCCTCGCCAGCGCGGCTGGCCTCGCGCTTGCCCAGGTCGATCAGGACGTCCTGGAGCTGGATGCGCTCGCTGACCATGGCCCCGCCAGCCCGCCGCAGGACCGCCTTGAGCCGCGCGAGCAGCTCGCGGGGGTTGAAGGGCTTGGGGATGTAGTCGTCCGCGCCCATCTCCAGGCCCACGATCCGGTCCGTGTCGTCGCCGCGCGCGGTGAGCATGATCACGGGCGTGGCGCCGCGCGCCCGCACCCGCCGCAACACCTCCAGCCCGTCCATCCCCGGCATCATGATGTCGACCAGGAGCACGTCCCAGGCCTCCCGCGACAGCATCGCCAGCCCCTGCTGGCCGTCGTAGGCGTGGCTGAGCACAAAGCCGTGGCTCCCCAGATAGCTGTCGAGCAGATCGTGGAGCCGCGCGTCATCGTCGATCAACAATACGCGCTCGTTACCCATGTCCGCGCCGCGCTCCTCGCCCATCCCCGCCTGCGCCCCCATTGTACTCCTCCCGCCTAGGCCGGCGCAAAGGCCTCGCCGAGGCCCTCAAGCTGGATGGTGCTGCGCAGCGCCTTGCGGACGCGGTGCAGCCGGCTCTTGAGCGCCTCGACCGACAAGCCCAGATCCTCGGCCGCCTCCTCCTTCGTCTGCCCCTTGAGATCCATCGCCTGAAAAACCTGCCGGTTGAGCGGGTCCATCTGCCGCAGCTCGTCCCCAAGCCTGCGCTCGGCCCGCAAGAGCGCCAGCGCCTGCTCCGGCGTCGCCACCGAGGGGTGATCCCCCGTCTCGATCAAATACTCCACCTCGCCCTGAGAGATCGGCGTCGGCACCCGCTTGCGCTTGCGGAGCAGCATCCGAGAGGCGTTGCGCGTGATCTGGCAGACCCACCACCAGAACTCCGTCCGCCCCTCGAAGGTGTGGATCTTGCGATGAACCGTCCAGACGACGTCCTGAAGGACCTCCTCGGCATCCCAGGTGTCCCCGACGATCGGGAAGGCCACGCTCAAGATCGAGGGGCCGTACTCCCGGTAGAAGTCCTGGAGCGCGTCGGGCTCCTGTCGCCTGAGTCGGGCAATCAAGTTCTCATCTCTCATCTTCTATCTCCTTCTTCTGTCGTCTGTTCTCATGTTGGGTGGGGTCTCACCTCCCCTGGGGTTACGGGATGCCATTCGCCTCCTGTGTGCCCTCGTGGGGGTCGCTCGACCGCCGCGTCCTGAGGGCATGAGGGCTGGATCGCATCCAGTAACCCCGCGAGAGGCGAGGTCCGCCGGTCGAGGGCCGGCGGCCCCGCGCCCGGTTGCCTATTTGCGGTGGTGTTCGGCGATCTTCTGCTGGATCAGGTCGCGCTGTTTGGGCGTCAGGGTCGCAGCGATGTCCACGGCGGCGCCGGCCAGATCATGAACCAGGCCCTGAACCTCGGTGGCGGTGCTGTCGATGAGCGCGTGGACCTTCCTGGGGTCGGGCTTGTTCGAGCGCATCTGCGCCACGAGCGCGGCCCGGTTGCCCTCGTGGAGCTTCAGGGTGGCCTTGGCGCGCTTCTCCAGCCGCTCGCGGCGATCGAGGACCAGCTCCTCCTGGGCGGGGCTGGCGTCGAGCTTGTCGAGCGCCCGGTCGATGCCGGCGTCGATCATCCAGTTGTCCTCCCACTGCCGCGCCGGGCGATCCCAGCGCTCGGCCAGCTCGGCGCGCTGGTCGGGCCGCAGCGCCGCGTGGGCCCCGATGGCCGCGTCGGCGACCTTGTGGACGAAGCTCAGGGTCGGCCGGGCCGCCTCGTCGATCGTCGTGTGGATCTTGTTGGCGTCCGGCTTGCCCGAGAGCAGCTCGCCGGCGATGACCTCGCGGGTCGGGTCGTGGAGGGCGCGCAGCTTGTGGAGGTCGGGCATCAGGCCCCTGGCCAGCGCCTCTATGGTGGCTCGCTGCTTGTCGTCGGCGTCGATGTCGTCCAGCGCCCAGCCGAGGCGGTCGATGGCGCGCCGCTCGACGGCCTCGGGGCTCAGGTCCCGATGCCCGTGGTGGCCTCGGTGCCCGCAGGCCGCTGCGGCAATCGCCACCGCCGCCGCCAGCGTCAGCATGACGATCGCCCGGCCCCAGCGCCCGCGCTTGTGATTCTTGCAACCCGACTCGACCTTTGAACTGCAGTGCATCTTGGCTCCTCGTCTACTCTTCTTCGTCGAGCGACCCCGGCCTCGGCCAGTGGATGGAGAATGCGCCATCGCTGTTGCGCCAGTGTGTTGGCCTTATGAAGAAGTGTTAAAGCCGCAAGGTAGCGGCCGATGGCCTGGATCGACCCTCGCGAGGGCGCGGCGATCCCGACGGGTCGGCGTGCAGGGTTGGGAGCGCGGCGTCTGGGACGAGGGTTGAGAGCGCGGCGTCTGGGGTGGTGGTCGAGGGCGCGGGGCCTTGTCGGCCTCGCGGCGGGCCTCGATGTCAGCGGCCGTGAGAGCGCCGAGGGCGGGGCCTTGTCGCCGGGCTATCGGCAGGCGGCGCGGCCTGGCCCCGTCACGACGCAGCCGCCGGGGCAGGACTCGACGCGGGCCTCCCATCCCTGCTCGCAGCGGATGATGGCGTCGCCGCGCGGCGCGCAGGCCTGATCCCCGTCCTTGACGGTCGGATCGGCGTCGCGGCAATCGGTGCCCGTGGACACGAAGCCGCTGGGCAGGCCGTCTTCGATGCAATGGGTCCGGTAGTCGTGGAGGTTGCCCTGGCCGTCGCGGTCGGCGTCGCGGAAGGCGAAGGCGATGGTGCAGCCTGGGCAGCGGTCGCCGTCGCAGTCGTCGGGTCGGCAGTCGTGGCCGGAGTATTCGAGCCTGTCGGGGGCGCAGATCCGCACGAACCACTCCTCGCATCGGCGCTCGCCCTCGGGGCAGCCGCAGTGGGGGCCGTCGGGGGCGATGAAGCACTCCTTGTCGAAGCCGCACACCTCGATGATCCTGAGCAGGCCGTTGGCGCAGATCGCCACGTCGCGGCCGTCGGCGGAGCAGAGGCGCGCGCCGGTGAAGACCTGCGGATCGTCGTCATCGCAGTCGAGGCGGTTCTCGGAGGCGCCGTCGGGCAGGCCGCGCTCGACGCACCAGATCAGGGGGGCGTTCGGGTCGCCCTGGCCGTCGCCGTCGCGGTCCTGCCAGGCGGTCTCCTGCGTGCACGGCTCCTCGACGTCGGGCTCGGGCTGGGCGGCGTCGGCCATCGGGTCGGCGTCGGGCGCCTCGTCGACGTCGGGCGTGGGCGGATCGGGGGTGTCCGGGGGGACGTCGTCGGGCGTCGCCGTGTCTTCGATCCCGGCGTCTTGAGGGGGGGCGTCGTCAGCGTCGCTTTCAGGGGTGTCCTCGGGCGAGGGGGCGTCTTCGTCATCCTCGGGGGTCAGGGCGTCGCGGGGATCGAGGCTGGAGCCGTCGGCGTCGTCAGGGCTGGCGTCGCCGGCCTCCGCAGGCGCCAGACCGGCGGGGGGGCTGGTGTCGCAGGCGGGCGCGGCGGAGGCGAAGATCATGGCGAGGCCGAGGAGGGCGGCGAGGCGCTTCTCGGAGGACAGGCTGAAGGGGCTGGCGGGCATCGAACCTCCCTGGGTGCGCTCCGTCCAGGGCGATACTAGCGGAGCGTGGGCCGTTGCGACAGTGGTACGACCTCGATCCGAGGGGATGGGCGCTCCGCACAGCACCCCCTGTGCCGCACACTCCACCCCCTGTCCCCCTCCTCGTTCCACGAGGAGGGGGGACGCTCGTCGTGGGGGAGGAGGCGGATCGCACTCCACCCCCTGTCCCCCGAGAGGCACTGCCTCCCTCGCGGCGCAAGGAGGGGGAACGCTCGTATTACGGCTTCGGGTGGATCGAGTCCCGCCCCGACGACTGTTCCCGACGGGGTCTCGCCACCCGCCCCAGACGGCCAGTGATCCCGGCGATGGCTCCTGCGGCCCACCCACCCCGGACCACCGTGCCTACCCAACGAGCCTCCCTGATCCATCTTGCCCGTAATACGAGCGTTCCCCCTCCTTGCGCAGCGAGGAGGGGGACAGGGGGTGGAGTGTGCGATCCGCCGTGCCCGTCATACAAGCGTCCCCCTTGCGCCGCGAGGGCAGTGCCCTTCGGGAGGCAGTGCCTCTCGGGGGACAGGGGGTGCAGTGCGAGGGATCGTGGTAGAGTGGCGGGGAATCAAGGAGGTGGGGATGAAGGCGATCGTCGTTGAGGGTCAGTTCGGGGTGGAGAACCTGAGGGTCGTGGAGCGGGACGAGCCGAGGGTCGGGCCAGGGCAGGTGTCGGTCCAGATGCGCGCGGTGTCGCTCAACTATCGAGATCTATTGATGATCCGCGGGCACTACAACCCGAGGCAGCCCTTGCCGCTGATCCCGTGCTCGGACGGGGTGGGGGAGGTCGTCGAGGTAGGGCAGGGGGTCGAGCGGGTGTCGGTGGGCGACCGGGTGGCGCCGATCTTCGCGCAGGGTTGGATGAGCGGCGCGCCGGACAGGGCGGCGCTGCGGACGACGCTGGGCGGGCCGCTGGACGGGGTGCTGTGCGAGCGGCGGGTGCTGGACGCCGAGGGGGTGGTCAAGGTGCCCGCCCACCTGAGCGACGAGGAGGCCGCGTGCCTGCCCTGCGCGGCGGTGACGGCCTGGTCGGCGCTGGTGGAGCTTGGGGGGATCTCGCCGGGGCAGGTGGTGCTGGTGCAGGGCACGGGGGGGGTTTCGATCTTCGCGCTCCAGATCGCGCGGGCGGCCGGCGCCAGGGTGATCGTCACGTCGAGCTCGGACGAGAAGCTGGCGCGGGCCATGATGATGGGCGCCAGCGCCGGGATCAACTACGCCTCGGAGCCGGCGTGGGGCAAGGCGGCGGCGGATCTGGCCGGCGGCGATGGCGTGGATCTTGTCGTGGAGGTCGGCGGGGCGGGGACGCTGGAGCAGTCGCTGAAGGCGGTGCGGCCGGGGGGGACGATCGCGATGATCGGGATCTTGAGCGGCGGGGCCTCGAAGATCAACATCGTCCCGGTCTTGATGCAGCAGATCCGGGTCCAGGGGGTCATCGTCGGGCCGCGGGCGGCCTTCGAGCGGATGAACGCCGCCTTCGAGCTGCACGCGATAAAGCCTGTCATCGACTCGGTTTTTGAATTTGAGGAGGCACCGGAGGCGCTGGCGAGGATGGCGTCGGGGGGGCACTTCGGGAAGATCGTGGTGAGGCTGGGTCGGGGGTAGGTGATCCTGCGGGGTCGTGGGTGGCCGGGATCTCCGAGGGAGGCGACATGGAGGGGGAGGTGAGCGGGTGAGCGGGGCGTGGAGTTCAGGGTCGAGGGTGGGCGAGGCGCGGAGATCGGGGTCGAGGGTGAGCGGGGCGTGGAGATCGGGGCCGAGGGTGGGCGAGGCGCGGAGATCGAGGTCGAGGGTGGGCGCGGCGTGGCTTCAGATCGCGGCGATGCTCTGCGCGTCGGGGTGTGCCCCCGAGGAGGACGCTGTCGAGGCGCTGGCCGTCGATCTGGAGGGGATCTACAGGGTCGAGCGCATGACGGAGAACGCGGCGGGCTGCCTGGAGGAGGGCGGATCGGTGCTGGAGGCGGCGGCGGAGCCCTTCCTGCTCGTGCAGGGCGTGGACGTCCTGGGGCGCGTGCTGGTCAAGGCCGTCACCTGCGAGGGCGTGGAGGCGTGCCGCGCCAAGGCCGGGGCGCTCGCTCGCCTGGAGCCGGTGCTCAGCGAGCAGGACTTCTCCTTCAACCATGCCACCGAGCGCGGGGATCTCTACGGGGAGTCGATCACGACGGGGGTCGCGCAGGACGGGGTGTGTCGGGGGGGCGGGATCAAGAGCAGCGCCATGCGGCGCCTGGACGCCAGCCGCGTCCAGATCGACTCGGCGCTGGTGCCGGTCGAGGACGTCCCCGTCAACGGGCAGGGCGGGTGCAGCGCCGGGGTCGTCTCCGCGCGGGCCAGCGGGCAGCCCTGCGGGGTCCTCCGCGTCCTCGTCGGGCGCTTCGAGGCGCCTGTCCTGGGGCCGTGAAGCGGGATCAAGGCCCCAGGCGGCCGAGGAAGCGACGCAGAGTGGCCATGATGGCGTCCAGGTTCGCGTAGAGGATCGAGTTGTGGTCGCCGCGCTCAAAGACGACCAGCTCGGCGCGATCGCCGGCCCACTCGGCCAACTGCTCGGCGTGGGAGAGGTCCACGAGGCCGTCGTGGCGCGTGTGGAGGATGAGCACGGGGCAGGTCGTGGCGGCGATCTTGCGGCGGTGGTCGAGGTGGGCGTCGGCGGCGGCCTGGAGGGTGTCCAGATCGACGCCAAGCTCCTCGGGGCGCAGCCGGATCAGGAGCCTGTCGAGGGGCTCGGCGATCCCGCTCTCGATGATCAGCCCCGCGACCCCAGGCAGCTGGCTTGCCAGCTCCAGCGCGAAGATCGACCCCACCGAGCGCCCGTAGATCACCAGATCGCTCGCCGGCACCTTGAGGTGCTCGGCCACGCGGCGAGCGTCGCCGAGCATCGCGCCGAGCGCCGGCTGCCCCGTCGAGGCGCCGTAGCCGCGGTACTCGGCCATGAAGACGTTGACGCCCAACCCCATGTAAAGACTTGCTAAATCAGGGACGTAATCCGAGACCACCTCCCCATTGCCGTGGAAGTGGACCAGGGTCCGGGCTCCAGGGTGGGGGCTCTGGTGGTGGCAGGCCAGGGTCGCGTCGCCGCAGTCGACGAAGGCGGGGTTCGGCAGGGCGCTTCGCCTCGGGAAGAAGTAGCGCGAGGCGATAACGGGGTGGTTGAGCAGATCGAGGGTGGCCGGCATGTCGCCTCCGAGGCGGCGCGTCGATTGCGGCGGCTTGAGCCTTCGCCGCCGCGATCAGGGCGTCAGGGGGGGTGAAGAGGTCGTTGAAGAAGTTGATCGGACCAACCTGATCATCGCGGCCGTCATCGGCAGGCGTCAAGAGGTGAAGAGGTCGTTGAACAAGTTGGCTGATCGCGGCGGTGGCGGCGCCAAACCCGGATCGCCGGCCTCAGGGGGTGAAGAGGTCGTTGAAGAAGTTGATCAGCAGCGCCTCGGAGAGCGCCGAAGGCAGGATGTTCATCACCTCCTGGATCGGCGCCATGCGCACAGGCAGGCCCTCGCCGGCCCCCGCCATCGCCATGAAGGCGCTGAACTGCTCCGGCCCCAGCGTCGAGACGTCGATCGACGCCAGCTGGTCCTGGATCATGGCGGCGAGCTGACCCGAGGGCAGCCCGCGGGCCGCCTCGACCGCGTCGGCCAGGTCGGCCAGGAAGGGCTCGACCCACTCGACGTTGGCCGGGTGGACCGACATGTGGATGTTCTCCGGGATGTCCCCGAAGCGCATCTGCGGCTGGATCAACCACCCTCGCTCCTTCATCTCGTCGATGATGTGGAAGACCGACACGCCCTCGGCCTTGAAGGCGAACATGCACATCTCCGGCGGCGCCATGACGCTGAGCCCGTCGATGGCGTTGATCCCCTCGGCCAGCCGCAGCGTGGCCTTGCGCACCTCGGCGGCGTGCTTGAGGTAGCCCTCGTCGCCCAGGTGGTTGATCACCGCCCAGGCCGCCGCCAGCGCCGAGCCCGACTTGCTGCTCTGCACCGCCGCGTTGACCACCGTATAGCCCGTCCAGTTCGAACACGCGAAGAACTGGTACGCCCTCAAGGCCTTGTCCTTGTAGAGCACCACCGAGGCACCCTTGGGCGTGAAGGCGTACTTGTGGAAGTCCATCGAGATCGACGTGACCCCCGGCACCGTAAAGTCAAAGTCCGGCACCTCCTCCCCGTTCCGACGCATGAAGGGCAGCAGCCAGCCCCCCACGCAACCGTCGACGTGCAGGAGCAGATCGTGCTCCAGCGCGATCTGGCCCAGCCCCCGGATCGGATCGATCACCCCGTGGGCGTAAGAGGGCGCCGACCCCACCAGCAGGATCGTGTTCGGCCCGATCGCCGCCCGCGTCGCCGCCAGATCCGCCTTGAAGGTCACCGGATCGACCTTCGTCATCACCGCCTTGACCCCAAGGTAGGCCGCCGCCTTGTGGAAGGCCGCGTGCGCCGTCTCCGCGAGCACCATCTCCGGCGCTGCGATCTCCGGCCTGAGCGCCCTGGCCCTGTCGCGCGCCGTCTTGACCGCCAGGATGATGCTCTCCGTCCCGCCGCTCGTAAACGTCCCCGCAGCCCCCTCGCCGCGCAGGTGCGCCGCCGAGATCCCCATCAGGTCGTTCTCCAGCCGCTTGAAGCTCGGGAAGGTCGTCGGGTCCAGGCCGTTCTCCATCGAGAACATCCCCATCACCTCTCGCCCGATCCGCTCCGCCTCGCGCCCTGCGTCGTAGACATACGCAAAGCAATGACCGTCCCGCCACGCCAGATCGTCCGCCCGGTACTGCTCCAGCTTCGACAGGATCTCCTCGCGGCCCTGACCTTTCTTCGACAGCTCGCTCATCGCCCCCTCCCCAGTCTCTTCGTCAGTTCTTGTTCCTTCATCCTTGACGCCAACAGATAAGGCAAGTGGCACTGAGTGTCAATAGTCTGCGCGCCGAAGGATGAGCGCGGCGCTTGTGGTCGATCCTGCGCCCGCCTATGATTCCGCCGCGCGGGCCGACGAGGGGTCCGTTGGAGGCGATAAGCGGGAGAAGATATGTCGAGGAAGAAGATCGTGGTGTCCCTGGCCCTCGCGGGGCTCTTGTCGATGGCGTCGTGCTCGGATGACGAGGGCCGGCCGGCCACCCCGCCGGGCGGCGAGGACGTCGGCGTGCCCGACGCCGCCGAGCCCGAGCCTGCGCCGGAGCCTGAGCCTGAGCCCGAGCCTGACCCGGTGCCCCAGGACGATCAGGAGCGCGTCCTCTTCGTCCCGGAGACGGAGTCCAGGGCGCTGCCGGGGCTGAAGGCGCGCACGCACGTCGTGCGGACGGAGATGGGTGTGCCGCACATCTTCGCCGAGGATCGGCTGGATCTGGGGCGGACGCTGGGCTTTACGGTGGCGCGCGATCGCTTCTTCGTCATGGACTTGCAGCGGCGGCTGGCGCTGGGGACCTTGAGCGAGCTGCTCGGGGATCTGGCGCTGGACATCGACATGGAGTCGCGGATTACGGGCATGACCTTCGTGGCCGACCGCATCCTGACGCACATGGAGCCCGAGGACGCGGCCTTCCTGGACGCCTACGCCGAGGGCATCAACACCTACATCGACGCGGTCGAGGCCGGCGAGCTGCCGCCGCCCTCCGAGCTCCAGGCCGCCCGCAGCATCCTGGGCGCGAGCAAGGTCACGGACCTGATGAAGCCCTTTGATCGGCGGGGCGTGGCGGCCATGGTGGCCGTGATCATGTACCAGACGAACTTCGAGACGGGCGACGTCGACCGGGATCGCAAGGCCGCGCGGCTCGACGGCCTCTTCGAAGGGGCCGCCTTCGAGGAGCTGCGCCGCGCGGGCGCCCGCCAGGATGTCTGGGAGGATCTGCGCTCGACCTTCCCCTACGCCTCGACCTCGGGCTTCGAGATCGTGGAGGGCGGCGGCGGGTCGGAGGGGGGAGCCGACGAGGGCGCGGGCTCGGCGCGGCGAAAGTCCAGTGATCCTGAGATGATGGCGCGGGCCGCCTCGCGGCTGGGGCGGCTCAAGCAGCGGCTCGGCCGCAAGGAGGCCGAGAACTTCGGCTCGAACACCTGGGCGGTGCAGGGGACGCGGACGACGGACGGCTCGGCGCTGGTCGCGGGCGACGGCCACCTGCCGCTCTACGTGCCCTCGTTGATGTACCAGATCGGGATGAACACGGAGCTCTTCGGCGGAGGCGACATCCACCAGGCCGGGCTCTTGATCACGAGCCTGCCCTTGCTGGCGGTGGGGACCAACGGCCACATCGCCTGGAGCCAGGTCAACCCGGTGGCCGACATCACCGACTGGTACCGCGAGGAGCTGGTCCTGGGCGACGATGGCCTGCCCGCCGCCACGATCTTCGAAGGCCAGCAGCGCCCGCTCGAAGCCCACGCCGAGGCTCACGAGGTGGCCGAGATCGCGCGGCTGGACAGCGTCGGCCGCAGCGTGACCTGGACGCGCTACACGACCTTCGACGGCCGCTTCCTCTTCGACGTCGAGGGCCGCGAGCTGGGGCCGGATGAGGTACCGAGGCAAGGCGAGGGCGTGGTGGTGCTGTCGGGACGAAGGGTGGTGCCGGGGGACAGGGACGAGGACGGGAAGATCACCGCGATCAGCTTTGATTACACGGCCTTCGACACGACCAACTACGTCGGGACGCTGCGCCGCTTCACCGAGGCCAGGACCGTCCGCGAGTACCAGGAGGCCAGCAAGGGGCTGATCGGCAACATGCTCTACGCCGCCGTGGTCGACGGCAATGGGGACATCCTCTTCACCCCCTACCAGGCCGTCCCCTGCCGCACCTACCTGCCGCGCGGCGAGGATCGGGCGTGGCTGCCGGGCGCCGACCCCACCCTGCTCATCGACGGGACGCGCTTCGGGGGCTTTACGATCCCCAGCGGCGTCGACGGCAAGGTCGACGAGGGCCCCGGCCAGCAGGACCCCTACCGCTGCGTCGTGCCCTTCGACGAGACGCCGCAGGTCATCAACCCCCCGGAGGGCTTCGTCTCCAACGCCAACAACCAGCCCGCGCCCATCACCGACGACGGCCGCCTCGACGACGACCCCTGGTACATCGGCGGCCCCTGGTCCTCGGTGCGCGCCGACTCCATCGCCACGGGGCTGCGCGCCGCCGTCGCCGACAACAGCGCCTCCATCGAGAAAATGGCCGAGATTCAAGCCTTTACGAAGTCCAGGCTCGGCGAGCTCTTCACCGAGCAGCTCATCGACATGATCGCCCTCGGGCGCACCTTCACCCTGACCGACCGCGCCCTCCAGCCCCACGAGGGCCGGCTGGCCGACCTCTACAGCGCCAACAGCGCCCGCCTCGACGAGGTCGAAGAGCGCCTCAAGGCCTGGAGCGACCGCGGCTTCGGCACCTCGCCGGGCCTTGAGACCTTCTACCACGCCCCCGACGCCGACGACGTCGAGGACAGCGTCGCGACGATGATCTTCAACGCGTGGCTGCCCCGCGCCATCCAGGCCACCTTCCGCGACGAGGACATGGGCGCCGCGTGGCGCTACGGCGGCGGCCGCATGGAGATGCGGGTGCTCAAGCGGATGCTCGACGGCCGCGGCCCCGACAACGTCGGGCAGATGGGCTCATGGAACGAGGAGACGGGCGAGTCCATCTTCTTCGACGTCCTGGGCACCGACGAGGTCGAGCGCAGCGACGAGCTGCTCGTCGGCGCCCTCGTCGACGCCCTGAACTACCTGGCCGGCCCCGGCGGCGCCGATGAGGGCGGCTTCGGGACCGACGACATGGCCGAGTGGCGCTGGGGCATGCGCCACCAGGTGCGTTTCGAGTCGATCCTGGCCGATTTCCTGCCCGAAGGCTCCGGCTTCGACTTCCTGCTCGACGCCTTCTCCATCACCACCCGCGTCCTGCCGCTCGGGCAGGGCCTCCCCGGCGACGACCCGCGCCGCCAGCTCAAGTGGTTCCCCCGGCCCGGCGACAACTTGTCGGTCGACGCCGCCAGCCCCGGCTTCAGCGGCACGAGCTTCACCTACGGCAGCGGCCCCGTCATGCGGATGGTCATCGCCATCAAGGACGGGCAGGTCCGCGGCCAGAACATCGTCCCCGGCGGGCAGTCCGGCCTGATCACCTCCCCCTTCTTCAACGATCAGGCCGCCCTCTGGCTCGGCAACCAGACCATCCCCATGCGCTACACCATCCCCGAGATCACCACCGGCGCGCTCGGCCGCGAGACCTTCACCCCCTGATACCAGACCACAGCCGAGAGACTCACTTTGTGGGCGGTCCAGGCGGCGTCCTGAGCCTTTGCCATCAATCGGCGGTGCGGTGCACCAGCCTGGCTCAGGCCCAGGCCCAGGCCATCCCCCTGTCCTCGCCCACAAAGCAAGCCCTTCGTCTGTGGTCTGGTATGATACGGAACCACGTTTGAACCACTGTCATCTTGGGCATCCAGGTGGCCCAACTTGGAAGTGGCTTGAGCGTGGTTCCGTATGAAGGGGGCCTGCTCGTGCCCTGGTTGTGGCTCAAGTGGTTGTGTTGATTGGGTTTTTGGTCGGGCAGGGTGAGGTCCAGCGATCGAGGCGATCGTCTGGCGAGGTCGGAAGGAGGTCCAGCGATCGAGGCGATCGTCTGGCGAGGTCAGAAGGAGATCCAGCGCTCCAGGCACTCGTGATAGCCGGGCAGGGGTCCGAAGGTCTGGGTCAGGGCGAAGTTCCAGTAGCGCATGGCCTCGGTGGCGGCCTTCTTGCCGTAGAGCTCGCAGGAGGTGGTCGTGCGGGTGCGGCCCTTGCTGTCGGTGTAGGTTCGGGTGACGAGGCGGGCGTAGATGGCGCCGACGGCGGCCTCGACGCGCCCGATGCGGTAGTAGAGCAGGGCGGGCGGGTATCTGACCATGGCGCCTTCGAGCAGCTCGTCGACCGCGGCCGAGCGCTGCTGGACGGTGGCGTTGAGGGACGCCATCTGCTGGCCGAGGGCGTCGCGGGTCTGCTCCTCGGCGGTGTCGCTCAGGAAGTTGATGCGATCCCAGAAGGAGATCTGCGCGGAGACGTCCTGCTGCTGGCGGGCGGCCTCGTTGTAGGCCCGCGTCTCGTCGGACAGCGCCATGAACAACGCCCGGTAGGGGGTCGTGTGCAGGGCGAAGGCCATCAGATCCAGCACCTCGTCGTAGGAGCGCCGACGGAAGGCCTCGGTCTCGATGGGGCGTGGCTGGTAGTTGGTCAGCCTGTTGGCGACGTCGGCCATGAACTGGCCGCGGCTGCCTTGGAGGCCGTAGGCGCGGGCGATGACGGTGCGCAGGTCGGCCAGGATCTTGAGCGTGTCCTCCCGGTGGTGGCTGGCGCGGCAGGGGCCGGAGGCCGTGGTGATGGCGTGCATGTGCAGGTTGGCGCTGATGGTGAAGTCGCGGATCAGCAGGGGGGGCTGCTCGTGGGCGGCCTCGCGGGCCAGCGCCAGGAGGGCCTGCCAGCGCTCGGCCAGGGCGCCCTTGTGCCAGCGCTCGCGGGCCTTGGCGTATTCCACGGCGGCCTGCGCATCGCTCCTGGACCACATCGCCAGCTTGTCGGCCCAGGCGACCCGGTCGCCGCCCTTGAGCCGGGTCTGGTGCCAGCTGTGCTGCATCGAGGCGTGGACGTGGCACTGGGCCATGAGCGCCTGGCCCTCTCTGCGGTCCATGGACTGGGTGAAGTCGCGCAGGACCTGGTTCCTGGGCGACTGCTCCAGGGTGGCGTTCTGGGTGGCGCCGGCCTCGGCCTTCTGCTCGACGGTCGAGGGCATCGGGATGCCTGGGAAGACCTTGAGGAAGGCGCGCTTGAGGCCCTGGAGGGCGTCGAGCACGAGCGCGCGCGGCTCGACCACGACGGCTTCGAAGACCTCGCCGGTCTTCAGGTTGAGCTGGTGCTCGCGCGCCGGGGCGAGCGCGCTGAGCGCGCCGAGGACCGCGCCGACCTGGAGGTGCAGGGTGAGGGGCGGGTAGGCCTCCAGGAAGGAGACCAGCGCCAGGCGGTTCTCCTCGTCGGCCGCGATCCATTGCTGGCGGGCCTCGCGGGCGGCCTCGGCGGCGGCGTTGCGGCGCTGCTCCTCGGGCGAGTCGCTAAAGACGTTGAGGTCGGACAGCAGCCCCACCTCGGCCTTGGCGGCCTCCCAGTGCCGCCGGTGCTCCTGTTCGCGCTCGGCCAGCCTCCCCAGCCGCGCCTCGGCGCGGAAGTAGCCCGCTTCGAGCATCTCGCCGGCGATCAAGGCCATCAGCCCGTCGGGGTCGATGGAGGCGTAGCCCTGATCGGGGTCCTGGCGCGTGATCTCGGCCGCCGGCCTGGAGATCTGACGGCAGGTGTCCTCGTCGCGCAAGGACTCGACGAGGCGCTGGGGGTCAAAGCCGGGCACGTAGATGTCGAGGATCCTGGCCGCGAGCCCCTCAAGGGCGTCGATGAGCGCCTTGGGCTTTCGGGGCTTCTTGGAGAGGATCCCCGTGATCTCCAGCTCTCTGTGGGCCAGCTTGACGCACCTGTCGATCCGGCGCCAGAGCTCCACGGGCGGGTATCGCGCCGCGACGGCGTCCAGATCGGCGTCCACCAGCCCGTGATCCTTGTCGAAGGCCGCCCGACCGGCCGCGATCTCGGCGCGCAGCGCCTTGGCGCGCCGCTCTCCCTCGGAGTCGCTGAAGAAGATCACCCGATCCCACAGCGGGATGGCGCGCTCGACCTCCTCGAACTCCCGCTCCAGGGCCTTGAGGCGGGCGTTCTCGACGCCGAGCGCCTGAAGGCGACGGCTCAGGTCGATCTCGGCGAAGGCGGCGATGACATTGCGGGCCAGGCTGGTGGACATCTCAAGCGGCTCCCTGGCGCGCCTCGAGCCGCGCTCTGATGGCTGTGCTCGACGTGCTCCCTGTCCTTGTCGACGAGCACTCCGAGCGGCTCTGCAAAAGCTCCTTGAGCACGTGGAGGCCCGTCTTGCCGACCCCACGAGATCGTCATGGTGACGACGTCCAGCAGGCTCCACTCCCCCCTTCTCAACCGCACAGTTTGCCCTTCACCGCAGCGCTTGTGAAGCCTCGCCGGCCAACGCGGCGCAGGTTCGTCGACGATCACTCCACGTGCGAGGACCGCCCCACGCTCGACGATCACTCCACGAGCGCCCCACGCACCGCCCCACGCTCCTCGCACCGCCCCCTCCGGGGACGGGTTCGTCGGGTGGGGCTAGAAACTCGGGGCGGGCTGCGCCCTGTCGGTCGCAGGCCAGCGCGCGGCCCAGGTCGACACCAGGGGGCAGAAACTCCAATCCACAGGCCCACTTCGACGCGGTGATCCGGCCCTGCGGTTCTTTGTCACCCGTGCGCCGGCCTGCGCCCACCGGGCGCAGCCCACCCGCGCATCCAAGCCCCACCCGACGAGCCCGTCCCCGGAGGGGGCGGTGCGAGGAGCGTGGGGCGTTGGAGCGTTGTGCGTTGGGGCGTGGGCGTTGTGGCGTTGTGGAGCGTCGGTCCTTCCGCGAGAGGACCTGTCAGCGCGGCGGCAGTATGCCCAGGCCCGCCGTCATCCTGGCCAGCGCGACGAAGACCTCCCTGCGGCCAATCTGGATCAAGTGGGAGCCAGGGAAGGTCACCATCGCCGAGCCCGCGAAGTGGCGGTGGAGGTCCTGGGCGTACTGCGAGGGCGTGATCACGTCCCGCTCCCCCGCCGCGATCAGGACGCGGGCCGGGTCGATCTTGAGCGCGCGCTCAAGCGGGGTCGTCGCCTTGAAGGGCCTGCTGTAGACCTCCAGCGTCAACCCCGACTCCACCGCCGCCCGTCGGGCTGGCCGCTGCTCCCCCTTGGACCACATCATCACCGGCAGCGAGGCGAAGGGGATCATCGGCACGCAGAAGTCCAGCTCCGGCTCGACCGTCGCCAGCAGCGCGCTGGTGAAGCCCCCCAGGCTCATCCCCATCACCCCGACGTGCGGCGCTCCCCTGCGCCGCAACATCCTGATCAGCGACCTCAACTCAAGGATCGCCTGCGCGAAGCCCTCGTTGGAGCGGACCGGGTCCGGCGAGGGGAAGGCGGGCATCCCGGCCTGTCGGCCCCGACGCAGGGCGTGGAAGGGGGTCACCGGCAGGACGACGTCGAAGCCGATCTGGTTGAGCCACCTCGTCGGGAAGGCGCGCTCTTCGATGGCGTACTGCCCTCCGCCCCAGCCGTGCAGGCAGAGGATGGCCGGCGAGGGCGGCGGGCGGCGGAACCACCGGGCCCTGGCCTGTCGCGTCTCGGGGCAGCGCGCCAGCGCCTCGGCGTAATCGGCGTGCAGCGGCGTGTAGGGGGTCGGCCAGGAGAGATCCAGCACCTCGACCGCGCGCCCCTCCTTGACCTGGTCGGTGCGCGGGGCGATCTCGGGCGGCGCCGGGAAGAGTCGGCCGGCCGCGTCGGCGTCGTCGTAGAAGGCCGACAGGCGCTCAAGGCGCTCGATCAGGTCCGGGTCGCGCGCCGTGGCGCGATCCGTGCGCCGCTCCTTGAAGGCGACGCGCGCGAAGGTCTTGTCGACGCGCTCGCCGATCCCCAAGCGCAACCTGTCTACCGGCCGCCACCCCATGATCCGCCCTCCTATCGGCCCATGAAGCGCGCGTCGCGGCGCTCCAGGAAGGACAGGAGCCCTTCGGCGGCGTCCTCGGTCTGCATCAGAGAGCGCGTCGCGGCCATCAGGTCGGCGGCGGCCTGCGCGGGATCGCCCTCGATGGCCTGGCGGCTTGAGGCCAGGGAGGCCTGGACGGCCAGCGGGGCCGCGTCGGCGATCGAGCCGGCGATGGCCAGCGCGCGGTCCAGCAGCGCCTCTGGCGGCGCGATCTCCTGGACGAGCCCGATGCGGAGGGCCTCGGCCGCGTCGAAGGCGTCGCCGGTCAGCAGCCAGCGCATCGCATTGCCCCAGCCGGCGACCTGGGGGAAGCGCAGCGTCGCCCCACCGAAGGGCATGATCCCGCGCTTGACCTCAAGCTGGGAGAAGCGCGCGTCCGAGGCCGCGAGGCGCACGTCCGCCGCCAGCATCAGCTCGATGCCTATCGTCAGGCACCAGCCCTGGACCGCGCAGACGACGGGCTTCGTGCGCCGCCGACCCGTCAAGTCCACCGGGTCGACCGCGCCGGCCGGGAAGAAGGGCTCCCCGGCCGCGACCGCCGGCCCCACCTCCCCGAGATCGAGGCCCCCCGTGAAGTGCTCGCCGTGGGCGAAGAGCACCGCGCAGCGCGCCTCCGCTTCACCCTCGAAGTCCGTGAAGGCGTAGGCGAGCTCGCGCAACATCTGAAGATTGAAGGCGTTTCGCTTGGAGGCTCTGTTCAAGCCCATCAAGAAGAGGCCCCCTCGCCGCTCGATCGTCACAAGCTCGATCATGTCGTCCCTTGAGTCAGCGCCCGTCGGGCGGGGCGATTCGGGTGAGGCCGCCCGGCCCCTCCCTGTGTGCTTCGTCAGGCGCTGCGCGTCTCGACCCACCAGGTCAGGAACTCGCGCCACTCGACCCTCCCATTGCCGTTGGCGTCCACGATCGAGAGCCCCAGGGCGACCTCCGAGGGGCTCATGTCCGCGTCAAGCGCGTCGAGCAGGGCCGCGAACTCGCCGGCGTCGATCGTGCCGCTGCCGTCCTTGTCAAAATGATCAAAGATCTCGCGGATCTCGTCGCGATCGTCATCACTGGGTCGCCTGGGCACCTGACCTCCTCGCGCCTTCGCCTTGGGAGGTCGATTTTGCGGCCCTTCGTGGCGATTGTCCAGCGGGGATCAGCGGCGGAGGCCCCTGGGGCTCTTGCTGCTCTTGCTGGCCTTGCTGGTCTTCTTGCTGGACTTCTTGCTGGCCTTCTTGCTGGCCTTCTTGTTGGACGAAGAGCTGGAGGGGGCGCCCAGGTCGCGCGGCGAGAAGGTCGAGCGCGAGGGGGCGCGGGTCGTCGGGACGCTGGGGGCGCGGCGCGTAGTCGCGGGGGCCTTTGAGCTCAGCGACGAGCTGGGGATGTTGCTGGAGGCCGTCGGGCGCTTGACGCGCAAGGGGGCGGAGGACTTCGGGCGATCGGTCGTGGGGTCCTTGGGGCGCCGCAGGGCAGGGCGTCGGCTGGCCTTGGCGCTGGAATCGCTGTCGTCGGAGCGGTCGCTGGAGGCGCCCGAGGGGCGCAGGGCGGAGCGGTCGAGGGTGCCGCTGGCCTCGAAGGGGCGGCGGGCTCGGCGGTCGGTGTCGGGGGCGCGGGGCTCATCGCGGCGGGGCTGGATGGCGCTGCGATCGATGGGGGCGAGCGCTGCGCGATCCTCGTCGGCGCGGGGCGCGCGAGGGCGCTGGGTCAGCGAGTCGCGCGGCGCGGTGGCGAAGGGGCGGGGCTCGGCGGCCTTCTCGTCGCGGTCGCCTCGGTGATCGTCGCGGGCGTCTGGGCGAGCGTCGCGGGCGTCCGGGCGATCTTCGTGGTCGTCGCGGTCGCCCCGGTGGTCGTCGCGGTCGCCCCGGTGGTCGTCGCGGTCGCCCCGGTGATCGTCGCGGGCGTCCCGGTGATCGTCGTCGCGGTGCGCGTGGCGATGGCGGCGATCGTCGCGGCGGGCGTGGTGATCGTGGTGGATGACGCGGCGCTCGCGGTGGACGGTCCCGAGGTGGTGGTGGGTGCGGAAGTGGCTGCGCCGCGAGTAAAGGACGTGGCTGTCGCAGACGGAGCGAGCCCGGTAGTGGTGGTGGGAGTAGTGGTGGTGGGTGATGTGGCGGTGGGGCAGGAAGACCCACATGAAGAAGCCGTGGTGGTGGTCGTGGTAGGCGTAATGGCTGCGGTAGGCGTAGTGGTGATCGTTGACGATGACGTAATCGGGGTAGGTGGAGACGATCTCGATGGTTCGTTGCGCGGGGACCTGGATCAAGGTCACGGAGGCGATGGAGACGCGCTGGCCGTCGGGGTCGGAGGAGGGCAGGGCGATGAACTCAAAGACGTGGTTGTCGCCTTCTTGAAGCTCTCGGACCATGACGTAGTCGACGAGGCCGTCGCCGTCGAGGTCGACGTTGTTGATGCTGTCCTCGGCGTTGATGAGCTGCTCCAGGTGGGCGGCGTTGCGGACCTGATCGGCCTCGATCAGCGCCGTGATGGCCTCCAGATCGAAGTCATCCTCGTGGACGGCGGGCCCGGCGATCAGGACGTCTTCGCTGGGGGCGGGCTCGACGATCAGGAGGTCTTCGCGGGGGGCGGTCTCGACGACAAGGAGGTCTTCGTTGGGGGCGGGCTCGACGATCAGGAGATCTTCGGCCAGCGCGGCGGCGGGTAGGAGCATCAGGGCGAGGGCGATGGGGATTCCGAGGGCCAGACGTGGGTTCATGAGAGGTTGCCTCGTGTGATGAAGCCTGTGTTGCACCTGCGGCCCGGCGCATGTCCATCTATGATATACGCATCCAGGCGCCAGACATTCACGGGCGGGGCGTTTTCTCGGCGCGGGGCGTGGCGAGGGCGCTCGGCGCGGGGCGCCATTCGTGAGGCCCGGTGCGTCGGGGGTGGGGGGCGCCGGCGAGGTTCTGTTACAATGGGGGGCCTTGCGGGCCGATGAGAGGGGGGGTGGGATCGTGGCCGATATGATCGTCAGTCTTTATGATCTTCCACAGCGGACGCCCTTCGTGGACGTGATGCGGGAAGCGGGGATCTCGATCCGGAGGGCGCGGGCCTTTGAGCGCCATCAGGTGGTCCCGTGGGTGTCCGAGCGCTTCTGGCCAGGGTGGGCCAGCGAGGTCGAGGTGTCCTTCGCGCGGCTGCCGATCTCGTGCTTCGTGGCGGTCAAGGAGGGGAAGCTGCTGGGCTTCGCGTGCTACGAGACGACGGCGCGCGGCTTCTTCGGGCCGACGGGGGTCGACGAGGCCGCGAGGGGTCAGGGGGTCGGCACGGCGCTCCTGATGACGACCCTGCGCGCGATGCACGTCGAGGGCTACGCCTACGCGATCATTGGCGGGGTGGGGCCGAAGGAGTTCTACGCGGTGACGGTCGGGGCGGTCGAGATCCCGGACTCCAGCCCGGGGATCTACGGGGATCGGATCAAGCCTTGAGCGCATCGGGCGCTGATCCGAGGCGCCCGGCGGCTGGCGAGAGCGCTCGCAGGAGGAGGCTGCCCTTCAGACATCCAATTCGAGGCGTCAGTTTTCGTCCAGGCGCGTGACGGTCTCGCCTTCGAGGCGGACGCGGACGGTGACGCTGTTGTTGCTGAAGCTGAGCTCGGGGATCTCGCGCTCGGGGTTGGTGGTGACGATGAGGTCGTAGACGCCGTCGGGCAGGCCCGTCACGTCGATCCACTGGCACTGGAGGCCCGGGCCGTAGGTGTCCTGGCAGCCGGCGCTGATGCCCTGGTCGCCGCAGTTGTATCCGGCGCAGCCGTTGGGGGCCAGGTTCGGGTCGTGGACCCCGGTGTCCATGACGCAGAAGCCGTTCTTGGAGCCGATCTCCAGCAGCCGGTTGCTGGCCACGTCGAAGATGTCGTAGGCGGCGTAGGCCTCGAAGTGGAAGTGGCTGTGGCACGCGTCGAAGTGCCAGAAGTCGCCCCCCTCTCTGGGGGTCCCGAGGCGCAGATCCTCAGTGCCGATGTTGGCGATGCGCGTGCCGAAGCGGATGACCTTGCGGTCGCCCGGCCCCTGGACGCAGCCCTCGTTGATGAGGCAGTCGTCGGGCGCGACCTGGACGTGATCGACGTGGATGGTCTCGGCGAAGAAGTCGCGGTCGACGATCAGGTCCACGCCGCTGGGGCAGGCGTCGGGATCGGAGGGCTCCACGCCCGTGTCCCCGCCGACGCAGATCCGACAGGCGTCGATGAAGGCCTCGCCGTCGCAGACGCCGTTGCAGTCGCGCTGCCTGGGCTCCACGCCCGTCCCGCCCCCCGCGCAGATGCCGCAGCCGTCGACCTGCGCCTCGCCGCCGCAGACGCCGTCGCAGTCGATCACCGGGCCGTCCTCCAGGCCCGTGAGGCAGACGCCGCAGTCGCCCTCGACGCCGAAGCCCCCGACGACCCCGTTGCAGTCGCTCGCGCAGGTGGCCGGGGCGCTCAAGACGTGCACCGTCCCGCCGACGGCCGGGTTGAGGTCGTCCCAGAAGGGGGCGATCAGCGCGCCGAGTTCCGCCTGCGGCAGGCTGACGTTCGTAAAGGCCCCGAAGGGCGCGCTGAAGGCCACGAAGCCGTTGGAGGAGACGTTCACCGTGTCGTAGGCCTGGCCGTAGAAGTCGAAGTTGAAGCCGATCGGGACCGCGATCTCCTGATCGTCGGCCATGGTCAGGCGCTGACCTTGCGCGCGGACGTCGAGCCAGTAGAGATCCTGAGCGTAATCAACGATGTAGCGATCGCCGTCGCGCTGGAGCATGACCGTAGGCTGCTCCAGGATGAACTCGGAGTTGAAGCCGAACTCGATCACCTGCCCGCCGCCCTCGTCCTGGACCCCGACCGTGGCGCTGGCCCGGAAGGGCTCCGTGCGGCCGTACTGGAAGACGATGTCGCCCCTCTCCGAGAGGATGATCTGGAAGGTGTAGGGGCCGCCGCCGCCGCCGCCGAAGGGCGGCACGTCGGTCCACTGGACGATGAGGCGCCGGCCCACGCAGTCCTCGTCGCACAGGTCCGGGGTGCCGTCGCCGTCGGCGTCCTCCACCGCAGGCTCCAGGCCCGTCTGGCCGCCGACGCACCGCTCGCAGTCGTCCAGCGAGGCCCCGCCATCGCACACGCCGTCGCAGTCCAGGGAGGCGTCGCCGCCGGCGCAGACGCCGCAGCTGTCGGTGTCGTTCGTGGCGCAGGCCGGCTCGGGGTCGTCGTCGTTGTCCACGAAGTCGCGCGGCTGCTCGCAGGCCTCGATCGAGGTCCGCGCGTCGCCGAGGCCGTCGCCGTCGACGTCGGCGAAGAAGAGGCCGCCGCCTGGGCCGGCGCAGACGCCGCAGTCGTCGGTGTCGTTGGTGGCGCACTCCGGCTCAAGATCGTCGCCGTTGTCCACGAAGCCCTCCGGGCGGCTGCACGCGTCCAAGGGGCTCCGATCATCTCCGAGGCCGTCGCCGTCGACGTCGGGGTAGAAGGTCGCCAGCCCTGGGCCATCGCAGACGCCGCAGTCGTCCAGGCGCGAGGGGCCGAAGCAGACCCCCAGGCAGTCCTTGTCGGCGTCGCCGCCGGCGCAGACGCCGCAGCTGTCGGTGTCGTTGGTGGCGCACTCCGGCTCGAGATCGCCGCCCTGCGCCGAGAAGCCAGGGGGCGCGGCGCAGGCCGACACCGCGATCCTATCGTCACCGAGGCCGTCGCCGTCGACGTCGGCGAAGAAGAGGCCGCCGCCTGGGCCGGCGCAGACGCCGCAGTCGTCGGTGTCGTTGGTGGCGCACTCCGGCTCAAGATCGTCGCCGTTGTCCACGAAGCCCTCCGAGGGGCCGCAGGAGCGCGTCGAGCGCCTGGGATCGCCGAGGCCGTCGCCGTCCGTATCGGCGAAGAAGAGGCCCTCCTCGGAGAGCGCGGGGTCCGCGTCGTCGCAGTCCGCGTCGCTCAAGACGCCGTCGCCGTCCTCATCAGCGGGGCCGACGTCCGAGGGGATGTACTCCCCGTCGCCGCAGCCGGTCACCAGGGTCAAGGTCAGCGCGGCGGTCAGGATGGCACCCAGGGCGGTTTTTTGGATCATGGAGCGCTCGTGGTCGAGGGTGGAGGGTGGCCCGCTGGAGTTTGTGGACGCGCAGGTGATCGGCAAAGACCCCACGCCCTGTCCGTGCCTCTATTCTTACGCCTCGGCGCCCCCATGTGGTAGGCCACTCCCATAAAAAAAGTGAGCGGACCACGCTCGGGCGGGCATAAGGCGAGCGCCCTACGGCCCACGAACGCCCCACGCTCCTCGCGCCCCTGCGGGGGCTCGTCGGGTGGGGCTTGGATGCGCGGGGGGCTGCGCCCGATGGGCGCAGGCCAGCGCACGGACGAGCGCGGATCGCAGGGTAGGATCAGCGCGTCGAAGTGGGCCTGTGGATTGGGGTTTTCACGACCCCAGGTGTCGACCTGGGCCTTGCGCTGGCCTGCGACCGCCAGGGCGCAGCCCACCCCGAGTTTCCAAGCCCCACCCGACGAGCCCGTCCCCCCGGAGGGGGCGGTGCGAGGAGCGTGGGGCGCTCGTGGGCAGGGTGGTGTTTTTCGCGCGGACGCGCTAGGTTGCGGGCCAATCGGCGGTCCCTTCGGTGTCGATCGCGGCCCAACGCAGGAGAGAGACGATGGATGGTGGAAAGCGCGTCGCCGAGGTCCTCAAGGCCCACGGCGTCAAATTTATCTTCACGCTCGTCGGCGGCCACATCTCGCCCATCCTGGTGGCCTGCAAGCGGGCCGGGATCCGGGTGATCGACACGCGCCACGAGGTCAACGCCGTCTTCGCGGCCGACGCCGTCGCCCGGCTGACGGGGATCCCCGGGGTCGCCGCGGTCACGGCAGGGCCTGGGGTCACCAACACCCTGACGGCGGTCAAGAACGCCCAGCTGGCGCAGTCGCCGCTGGTCGTCATCGGCGGCGCGACCGCCACGATGCTGCGCGGCCGAGGCTCCCTCCAGGACATCGACCAGATGGCGCTCATGGCCCCCCACGTCAAGTGGGCCGCTCGCCCCAACACGCTGCGCGAGGTCGTGCCGGCGCTGGAGCGTGCCTTCGAGGAGGCCCAGGGCGGCGTCCCCGGCCCCGTCTTCGTCGAGCTCGCCGTCGATCTGCTCTACGAAGAGGAGACCGTCCGCGAGTGGTACAAGAAGAAGACCGACAAGGCCAACAAGACCCTGGCCGAGCACGCCGTGAGCACCTACATCCGGGGCCACCTCAAGTACCAGTTCGCGCTCTCTGAAGAGCCCGAGATCCGCTCGCCGGCCCCGCTCGTGCTGCCGACGGCCCCGGACGCCAAGATCCAGAAGGCCGCCAGCATGGTCGGCGAGGCGCAGCGGCCCGTCATGGTCATCGGCAGCCAGGCCATGCTGCGGCCCAACAAGGTCGACGCGCTGGTCGCCGCCATCGAGCGCCTCAACGTCCCGGTCTACCTCTCGGGCATGGCCCGAGGGCTGCTCGGCCGCGAGCACCGGCTCCAGATGCGCCACAAGCGCCGCGACGCCCTCAAGGAGTCCGACCTCGTCATCCTGGCCGGCGTCCCCAACGACTTCCGCCTTGATTACGGCAGCCACGTCGCCCGCACCACCGTCATCTCGGTCAACCTCTCCGAAGAGGATCTGACCAAGAACCGCAAGCCGGACCTCGGGGTCCAGGCCGATCCCTGCACCTTCCTGTGCGCGCTGGCCGACTCCCAGCGGGCCGAGGCGCCGGCCCGCACCTCGTGGTTCGAGGCCCTTGAGGGCCGCGACCAGGAGCGCGAGGCCGAGATCTCGAATATGGAGAAAGAGACGACCGAGCTGATCAACCCCCTGGAGCTCTGCCGGGGCATCGAGCGCAACCTCGGCGAGGGCGACAGCGTCCTGATCGGCGACGGCGGCGACTTCGTGGCGACGATCGCCTACACCGTCAGCCCCCGCGGGCCCTTCTGCTGGCTCGATCCGGGCGTCTTTGGCACCCTCGGGGTCGGCGCTGGATTTGCCCTCGGCGCCAAGCTCGTGCGGCCCGACGCCGACGTCTGGCTCTTCTACGGCGACGGCGCCGCCGGCTTCTCCATCATGGAGTATGACACCTTCGCCCGCCACGGTCTGGCCGTCATCGCCGTCGTGGGCAATGACGCCGGCTGGACCCAGATCGAGCGCGATCAGGTCGTCATCCTCGAAGATGACGTCGCCTGCCGCCTGACCTACATGGACTACCACAAGGTCGCGGAGGGCTGCGGCGGCAAGGGCCTGCTGATCAACGATCCCGCGAAGATCGACGAGACCCTTCAAGAGGCCCTCAAGCTCTCCCGCGAGGGCTCCCCCGTCCTCGTCAACGCCCTGCTCGGCAAGACCGACTTCCGCAAGGGCTCGATCTCCATGTAGATTTCACCTCGCCGCCGCCGATGAGGGCCGCGCCCTGATCGTCGCGTTGGCGGGTGGGGTTGCTCGGGCCTGCTTCAATTTTCGGGACGGTCGGGATCAGTCGCAGGGGGGGATGAGGCACTCGGCGGGGGGGTGGTTGGAGGGGGGCAGGGCGCCGTCGCAAGAATTGCCGATGGCCAGGTCCGGGGCCCACTTCCACTCGTTGAGCAGCATCTCGCCCATCAGCTCGCGCTCGCCGCAGGCGTTGTACGAGACGATCTGGGCGACGCGGACCATCCGGATGGTCTGGCGGTAGAAGACCCCGAAGCG
>SYOX01000238.1 GCA_005804885.1 Pseudomonadota bacterium | reverse complement strand
GGTCGAGCTTGCCCCTTCGCGCCGCGTCGGTCAGGTTCCTCGTATACTTCTCCAGCGCCTGATACTTGCTCTCGGGATCCTCGCCGGTGGCCCGGTGGCTGCCGCGCACCTCGGCCAGCGCCTGCAGGATCGCCTCCCGGCGCACCCCCAGGGCGGCCAGGGCCTCGCCCGCGGCGCCCTTGTCCGAGACCAGCGCCAGCAGCAGATGTTCGCCCGAGATCACCTCGTCCTTGAGCGCCTCGACCTCCTGCTCGGCCCGCTGGAGCACCTCGCGCAGCGCTCGGGACATCCCCGGCGGATCGAGCGCGCCGCTGACGCGGGGCAGCCGGTCCAGCTCCTCGCGGACCCGCTGGAGCGCCCGCTCCGGCGCCGAGCCCAGCTTGCGCACGATCGGCGCCGCGATCCCGTCGGCCTGATCCAGCAGCGCCTCAAGCAAGTGCGCCGGCGCCACCTCCGGGTTGCGGCGCCGCTCGGCCTGGCGCTGGGCCGCCATCAACGCCTCGCGCGACTTCACCGTCAGCTTGTCCATGTTCATGACCCACCTCCTGCTCGTCCCAAAGGTCCTCATTCAAGCGCAGATCCCAAGCTCGACACACCACTCAGGCCGTCAAGGCGGTCGTCATGACTGAAATGACTTTTTGTCGTCGTATATGTCATATGTGGGAGGCATATTTTGTCGTGTGGCATCTCGGCCCGTCGCCACCTTGATGGCGGTGTTTGTTTAAACATCCGTATTTATTGTTGATTATTTATTTTTGTCGCCGAAGGGTTGTTGTGGCATGTGTCGTGCGATGGGGTGAGGGTGTCGAGGGCATCGGCGGCGTGGGATCGCGGCAGGGTGCCGGACATGAGGGTGGAAGGACAAAGGCAAGAGGAGGACAATCATGAACAACAAGACGATCCGGCGGGCGATCTTCGGTGGCGCGATCCTGGGTGGTCTGGGCTTGATGGTGGGGTGCGGCGCTGGGGGCGAGGAGATCGGCGATGAGTTCGCCGAGGCGATCCCGACTTCGGAGATGTTGCGGCTGGAGGCGGGCGACGCGGGTCGGGGGGGTCAGGGGCTGACGCTGGAGCAGGGGCTGGGGACTCCTTCGGAGCTCAAGAATCACGCCGACGCCGTGGTGGCGAGGGTCAACGGGGCGCTGGAGGTGACGCACGCGCGGATCGAGGCGCTGATCGAGGGCGTCGAGCCGAGGGAGGTGGCGCGCAACGGGGTGACCTGCAAGATCTGGGAGACCGACGGGGACAGGGCGCACTGGCTGTTGAGCTCGTGCGAGAGGCCGGCGCGCGGCGAGGGCTTCGCCTTCTTGCTGGCGGGTCGGCCGCTGGCCTCGACGAGCGAGGATGACTACCTCCCGGTCTTCGCCGGCGCGGGGGCGAGGCTGGAGGCCGTCGAGGGTCGGCGTCGTGGCGCGGGGCGGGTGGGCTACAACCTGGACAACCTCAACGCGCTGACGGGCGAGGGGCCGACGGGCAAGGTGGGCATCGGTTACCGTGCCGCAGGGCGAGCGAGGCAGCTCAACATCGGGCTCAAGGGCTTCAAGGCGGCGGGGGAGGAGCGGGACATCTCGGCGCTGTACAACTTCAAGAAGGTCGAGGGGGTCGGGGGGCGCCTGGCCTTCAAGGTGTTGACGGACTTCATGACCCGCGAGGGCGGGGAGCTGTCGCGGGGTCAGGACGGCGTCGACGAGTTCGGGCGAGTGGCCTTGAGCTTTGCGCAGGGCAAGGGGGCCAGGGCCGCGGCGGTGGCTTGCGGGGGCAGCGTCGGCGAGGGTCGTTGCGTGGGCCTGCACCAGTGCTGGGCGCCGAGCGGGGAGGTGACCTTCGAGGAGCTGGCCGAGGGGTCCGAGGCGAGGCCGCAGTGGGAGGAGACCTCCTGCCCGGCGCTGCGCGAGGCCTTGGACGCGGCGCCCTCCGAGGGTGATCTGAGCCCGGCGCCCGAGGGCGAGGGCGGGCTGCCGGCGCCGGCGGTGCCTGGGGCCAGCGCGGACGAGTAGGGCGGGGCGGTCCAGGGCCGCTCACGATGGCGGCGAGGATCCCGGCGAGGCCGGTCACCAGGGGGTTGGTGGCTGGCCTCGCGGCGCTCTGGGGGTGGTCGTCGCTTGTTGACACTCCGAGTTCAAGGGCATAGCCTTCAGGGTCAGGATAGTAAGCCCTTTGACGACACGTCGGCGCAGAGCGGGGGACCAGGGTGGCCTTGCGTATTCTTATCGTGGATGGCGACGTTCGGATGGGCGAGAAGCTGCGGCGCTTCCTGCAGGGCCGGGGTCTTGATGCGAGCGCGGCGGGGACGGCATCCGAGGCGCGGGAAATGATCGAGGCCAGCGCGCTGGACGTGGTCCTGATCGACGCGGAGCTGCAGGACGGGGGGGCGCTGGAGGTCTGCAACGTGGCGCGGCAGAGCGCGGCGCGGCCGAGGCTGGTCGTGCTGGCCTCGGTCCACGCGGCCGCGTCGGCCCTTGAGCTCTTTGGCGCCGAGCACCGGCTCGACAAGCCCTTCTCGGGGCGTCAGCTCCTGGCGCTCTTCGATCAGTTCCTGGCCTCGCCCGAGCCCAGGGTCGCCACCAGCCCTCCGGGCGCCAGGGAGCAGGCCGCGCCGACTCCGCCGAGCACGCCCGAGCGGCCTTCGGCGGTCGGGGGTGGCGCGCGGGGAGGCATGGAGGGGCTGGGCATCCGGCTGCCGGAGATCCCGGGTCGCGGGTCGTCGCGGTCGGCCTTTGACCTGTCGCTGGAGCGGATCAAGGCGGCGGCGAGCAACAACGCGCTGGCGGCCATGGGCGTGCGGCCGATGCCGGGTGCGGGGCGGCCGGGGCGGCTGATGACGATCATGCAGCGGCTCGGGACGCTGGAGGCCACGCCCTTCCCGGCGCTGCTCTACAAGCTTTTTGCCAATCAATCCACGGGGATCCTGACCGTCCATCGCTCCGGCAGCGAGCGGGTGATCTACTTTGAGGGGGGCGAGCCGGTCTACGCGGTGAGCAACTCGGCCTCCGACTCGCTCGGCGCGATCCTGGTCAACATGGGCTTCCTCAAGCTCGACCAGCTCAACACCGTCCTGGAGGGGAGGGTCGAGGGCCAGCCGCTGGGCCAGAGCCTGCTGCAGATGAGGCTGCTGACCAGCGAGCAGCTCCTGAGCGGCCTGGAGCGCCAGGTCTACGACCGGGTGTTGAGCTGCTTCTCCTTCACCAGCGGCCAGTACATCTTCACCGAGGATACGGAGTGGGTCGGTGAGGTGAAGATCTTCCGGCAGAACCCCATCCAGCTCATCTTCGACGGGGTCAACCGCTTCGTCGGCCCGAACGTCCTGGCCACGCACCTGCAAGCGCACCTGAGCCAGTACGTCGTGCGGACGGAGAAGTTCGAGCACTTCAAACCCCACCTGTCGGCCAAGGAGGCCTCCTCCCCGGCGCTGGCGCTGATCGACGGCTCGCGCACGCTCAACAGCCTGACGCGGGAGGTCGGCGGCGATCTGATGGCGCTGCTGCGGCTGGTCTGGGCGCTGCGGCTGGCCGACATGGTCGACTTCCTCGACACGCCCCGGACCTGGGCCGAGCGCTCCCCCGACAAGCCCCCCCTGCCCAGCCGCCCGCCGACCGACCACGGCATCTCGCGCGCCCAGGTTCAGGCCGTCGCCGAGGCCGCCGGCGGCCCCGACCCGGCCGAGGCCGCCCGCAAGGCCCTTGAGACCCGCGTGCTCGATTACTACGTCCGGCTCGGCTACGAGAACCACTGGCAGCTGCTCGGCCTGACCACCGAGGCGACCCCCGAGCAAGCCCGCGAGGCCTTCCGCCAGAGCCTTGAGGCCCTGCCCCCCGAGCAGTTCGACCTGCTCGGGGCCTCCGTCAAGGAGAAGGCCGTCGAGGTCCACGAGGCCCTCAAGAAGGCCTTCAACACGATCTCGGAGCCAGGATCGCGCTCCCACTACCTCCAGCGCATCCAGCCCCGCCCCCCCCGGCGGCAAGGCGAGCCCCGCCACACACCGAGCCCCCCCCCTGCGCCCCTCGCCCAGAGCGTCGGCCAGGAGTCCTCAGGGCAGATCGACTTCGCCAGCCTGGAGGCCGAGTCCCAGCAGCGTCAGATCCAGAAGATGCCGATGCCGCGCCGCCTCACCACCCAGGACTCCGAGGTCGAGGCCTCCCAGAACCTCGCCCTGGTCGAGCTGCGCCGCGCCCGTGAGGCCGCCGCCGAGAGCCGCTGGCGGGACGCGTGGCACCTGATCAAGCGCGCCTCCCGGCTGACCCCCGACAGCCAGGAGATCGTCGTCTTCCAGACCTGGGTGATCTACAACCTGCCCCACGATGACCGAGAGCGCCAATACAAGGTCTGCCGCAGCCGCATCGAGCTTGAGCTCTCCCTCGACAGCGGCATGCCCGACGCGCACTTCTTCCTCGGCCGCATGTGCGAGGACCACGGCGAGCTGCGCACCGCCATCGAGCACTACCGCGCCGCCAACCTCCTCGACCCCCGACACCCCGAGGCGCTCTCGGGCCTGGAGCGGCTGCGCCTTCGCGCCAGCGCCGAACCCCTCCAGCTTGCCCAGCAGGACGACGACAACCTCATGAACCGCCTCAAGGGGTGGTTCAAGCGCTGACCGGATCCATGCCCACCCTGGAACAATGCGAGCTGCTGGCCATCAAGCTCGGGCGCGTCGGCGCCTTCGTCGACATGTCCTACCGCCTCTTCCCCGAGATCCGCAACAGCTTCACACCCAACTTCATCGAGCTCGGCTTTGACTTCCAGGAGATCCGGCAGATCACCCACAACGCCGAGCTGCGCTTCCAGATCTTCCCGGCCGACGTCGTCGCCCCCCTCAAGAAGCAGCTCGAAGACCTCCGGGGCCTGCTGCGCAGCTTCGACGAGGGCCCCTTCCCCTACACCGGCAACCCCTTCTTGACCCACGAGCACCTGCGCCGCTTCCGCGCCCTGGCCCTGACCACCCGCGAGGAGATCAAGGCCGAGCTCAAGCGCCACATGCTCGACAACTACGAGGCGATGCGTGCCCAGGCCTTCGACGACCTCAAGGTCACCTTCGAGACGCTGCTGCCTCGCCTCGGGATCGCCAACAGCGAGGAGGTCCTGGCGTCCACCGAGTGGTTCGACGCCGTCTTCCCGCCCCTCAACGCCCTGAGCGGGGACCTGCGCCTCGACGTCCACGCCTACAACGTCCACCCCGCCGCCCTGCTCGACAGCCCCCGCCTCTTCTCCCAGATCAGCGGCTACCTCGACCAGCCTCGCCAGCTTAGCCTCTTCCGGCGCTGACCGCCCGCCCCCTCGGGGCGCGCCGACCCCTCACCCCGCCGGACAGCGCCGGCCGCCAGGAACCCGAGCCCGACTCCTCACCTCGCCGGGCAGCGCCAGCCGCCAGGAACCCGAGCAAGTGCGCGAGAAACTTCAGGTTGTCGCCCAGATCACCGCGCCGGGCGCTCGATCGCGCGGCAGCCGCGAGGACCCTCGGCGGGCCGTTCACACGGAACCACGTTTGAAGCACTGTCATCTTGGGCATCCTGGTGGCCCAAAGTGTAAGTGGCTTGAGCGTGGTTCCGTATCACCCCTGGCCGGCCTTCTCGCCGCGCTCCAGGCGCTCGGTGACGATCTGGCGGAAGGGCAGCACCCGCTCCAGCTCGTCGAGCGTCGTGCCGCCGGCGTCGAGCTTGTCCAGGCCGTCTTCCAGCATGGTCCTGAAGCCCAGGTGCTCTCGCGCGTAGCGCTTCAACAAGGTTCGGGAGTTCCCGCCGGCGATCATGTCCTGAAGCGCCTCGTCCACCACCAGCAGCTCAAAGAGCCCCACGCGCCCCCGCACCCCCGTACCCCGGCAGGCGTCGCACCCGACGCCCTTGAAGAGCGAGCGCCCTTCCAGGAGCACCCCGAAGAGCGCCGTCTGGCGCGCGTTGGCCTCGGTCGGCGTGGCGCACTGAGGGCAGATCTGGCGGACGAGCCGCTGCCCGATGACCCCAAGGAGGGCGGTGGCAATGTCGACGTCCTCCAGATCGAGCGAGCGCAGCCGGACCACGGCGCCGACGGCGTCGGCCGTGTGCAGCGTGCTCAACACGACGTGGCCCGTCGCCGAGGCCTCCAGCGCCAGCTCCCCCATGTCGCGGTCGCGGATCTCGCCAAAGAGCAGCACGTTCGGATCCTGGCGCATCAAGGCTCGGATGAGCTGCGCCATCGACATCACCGGCGTCTCCTCCTTCTGGTTGATCTTGTCGATGTAGTACTCGATCGGGTCCTCGGCCGTGATGATCTTGCGCGTGTCCGTGCGCAGGTGGTTGAGCGCGGCGTAGAGGGTGGTCGTCTTGCCCGAGCCCGTCGGCCCCGTCACCAGCACCATCCCCTCGGGGTTGTTGAGCAGCTGCGTGAAGGTCTCCTCGATCCTGCGCGGCATGCCCAGCACCGACAGCGGCAGCAGGCCCTGCGAGGCGTCCAGCACCCGGATGACCGCGTCCTCCCCCGCCGGGCTCGGCACCACGCTGACCCGGAAGTCCACCGGCTTTCGCGCGTTGCCGTCGGTGAAGACCGCTCTGAAGCGCCCGTCCTGCGCCTTTCGGCGCTCGGCGATGTCCAGGTTGGACGTGATCTTCAGCCGGCTGATCACCTCCCCGGCGCTCTCCGGCGACAGGTGCGTGAAGTGCTGGTGCAGCATCCCGTCGATCCGCAGCCGCACGTCCACGTCGTTGAAGTAGGTCTCGATGTGGATGTCCGAGGCCTTGCGGCGCACCGCCTCCTGGAGCAGGTGGTCGATCACCTCCCTCGGCGAGGCCTCCGGCCCCGGATCCTGGCCGTCGAAGGGGATCAGGAGCTCGCCGATCCCTCCCCCCGCGCCGCTGTAGAGCGCCAGCGCCCGCTCGACCTCGAAGCCGTTGAGCCGCACCGGCTCGATGTCGCGCCCCAGCCGCCGCCGGACCTCGTCGAGCAGGCGCGCGTCGTCGGGCTGGACCATCCCCAGCGTCACGGGCTCATCACCCTCAGGATCGACTCGCCCCAGCACCACGATCTGATTCCGACGGCAGAACTCTTGAGGTAGACGCCGGATCGACGCCGGGTCCAGGTTGAACTGGGTCAGATCCCGAAACCTCGCTTCGTTCGATGTGCTCATCGGCGCGCTCCGCTGGGTTGAGGGCTTCTCAGGTGCGTAGTTCATTTCCCCGCCAAGCCTAACCGAACCGGCCTCGCCTGCGAAGCGAGGGCGCCAGCGCCAGCGCCATTTTTCTATAAAGCTGTTTTAAATCAACGTGTTGAGATGTTGTGTGGGGCGGGGGTGTCGAGTGGCACGCCCATTGCTGACCCGTGAGTCATCGGGGTCGGGCCGCGAGGGCTCGGGCCAGCCGGGGAGGTGAAGTGGTGGTCAGCGCGGCGTTTGCGGTCAAGGAGAAGGCGGTCGGGCCTTCGGATCTTTCAAGGCGAGTGATGACAGGGGCGGTGGCGCTGCCGCTGCTCGTGGGGGCGACGCTCTGGTCGCCCTGGTCGTTCTGGGGGCTGGTCGCGGTCGCGGCGCTCGGGAGCGTCTGGGAGGCGCTGGCGCTGCTGCTGCCAGCCGAGGGCAGCCCCACCGGGGGGGCCTCGGAGGTCGAGGGCGCGGGGGGGCGAGGAGGCGGGCGAGCGGCCCGCGCGGCGGGGCTCGTCGGTGCGGCGTTGATCGTGGCGTGGGTGGCGCTGGGGTCGGGATCGTCGCTGTCGCTGCCTTGGGCGGCGGGGCTCTTCGGTGCGGTGGCGTTGACGGGGCTGTGGCCGGGCGGCGATCCGGCGCGGCGCGTGGGGGCGATCTTGATCGCGCTGGCGCTGGTGGCGCTGCCGCTGGCGCTGCTTGGGCGCTTGAGGGCGGAGGCGGGGGTGGCCTGGGTCGGGTTGATCTTCGCGGTGACCTGGCTGGGGGACGCGGGGGCCTACTTCGTCGGTCGCCGCTTCGGTCGCCGCAAGCTGGCCCCGAGGATCAGCCCGAACAAGACGGTGGAGGGCTCGATCGGGGGGGCGATCGTGGCGGTGGCGCTGGCGGTGGGGCTTTTTGCGGCGGTCGAGCCGGGGGTGTCCTCGTGGTGGGTGGCGGGGGTGGCGCTGGGGGCCAACGTCCTGGGTCAGCTCGGGGATCTTTGGGAGTCGGCGCTCAAGCGGGCGGCGGGGGTCAAGGACTCGGGGGCGCTGATCCCTGGCTACGGCGGGATGCTCGACAAGTTTGATTCGATGTGCCTGGCCGCGCCCTTCGTGGTCGTGTGCGCGGCGTTGGTTCGCTGATCGCGCCTTCGGGCGCAGAGGGAGGAGAGAGGCTATGAGCACGCGCGTCATCATCAACCCGTCGGCGGGTGGCGGTCGAGGGGCAGAGCGGGCCTTGCAGCTGAGGCCCTTGCTGGAGTCGGCGTGGGGTCGGGTCGAGTGGACGATCAGCCGCAGCCCGGAGCACGTCACGCAGCTGGCGGCCGAGGCGGCCGAGGCGGGCTACGACAAGGTCGTGATCGCGGGCGGGGACGGGACGGTCCACTTCGCGGCCAACGGGGTCGCGGGGACGCAGACGGCGCTGGGCATCCTGCCGGTGGGGACGGGCAACGACATCGCCGCCAGCGTGGGGCTGCCGCGGGACATGGGCCTGGCCGCTGGGATTCTGGTGGGCGAGCACGTCCATCGGGTGGACGTCGGGGAGGTGCAGGGCAGGATCTTCTGCTGCGTGATGGGGGTGGGGATGGACACGATGGCGCTGGAGGCGATCGAGCGCTCCCGGATGCGCAAGGGGCGGCTGCTCTACAGCTGGGCGGCGGTGCGGACCCTCTTCAAGTACCGGCCCAGGCCGATGCGGATCAGCTGCGGGGACACATGCTTCGAGGGCGACGTGACCTTCGCGGCGGTGACGAACACGCGGACCTACGCGGGGGGGATCCCGATCTGCCCGGAGGCGAACGTCTCGGACGGGCGCCTGGATCTGTGCGTGGTGGCGGGGGTGGCGCCGTCCAGGGCGCTGATGACCTTCGGGCGGGTGATGTCGGCGACGCACGGCGAGCTGCCTGGGGTCATCTTGAGGCAGGGTGTGGAGGTGGTGATCGAGGCCGAGGCGCCGATCCCGATCACGCTCGACGGCGAGCTGACGGCGCTGCGCACCGACGCGGTGGTCCGGGTGCTGCCTGGGGCGCTGCGGCTGCTCGGGGCCCCTGGGGCGCTCAAGCGGGTGGGGCCGAGCCGAGCGCGGCAGGTCGAGATCGAGCCGGCGCGCTGGTGAGCGGGCAGGGGCCGTCCAGGGCGAGAGGTCCGGCTTCGTAGGGGGAAGTTGCCGCGCAAGAAGACGACCTGCCCGCTCGTGGGCGCGCTCGGCATCTCGATCTCCTTTCAAGGGGAGATCCCCTTGCGCTGCGCACCTTTACACGCAAGGGGTCTCAACGGCGGCTCCGACCCGGGGTTGCGCCCTGAGGTTCGCGATCCACGCCATCCCTAAGCGGAGTCTGAATGGCGTGCCATTCTGGCCCAGCCCCTCGATGCGTCAAGGCGAGTCAGGGCAGCGCCTCCAGGCAGGCCCGCTTGAGGTGCATGGCCACCTCGGGGCTGGCCGTGAAGTTCAGCCGGAGCTCTCCCCCCGAGCGCATGTCCAGCCTCCCGAAGGCCGAGATCCCCAGCCCCGGAGGCAGCCCGTGGAAGACCGCCGAGACATACTCGCCGTGGACCCCGTGGCCGCTCTCGATGGGATCGAGGGTCAGGGTCAGGCCCAGGGACTCGTCTCCCAGGTGGACCCGGATGGAAGGCTCACGGTGATCGTCGGCGCGAGGGTCGCGCTCCTCGCGTCGAGGGAGCGCCGCGGCGTGGCCCGTCGCGGCCCGGAAGGTGGCCACCAGCGCCGCTTCGATGAGCCGCTCCCGTTCGAAGCGGCGGGCCCAGCCCTGCGGGATGGTGTAGCGCACCGAGGGCGAGCCGGGGTCATCGCTCGCGCGGGCCTGATCCGAGAGCGTGACCAGCGTCTCGAAGCGGATCTCGACCCAACCTTCCCCCTGGATGAAGGGAGAGATGACCTCCTTCATCGGCCGGCTGCCCCCCTTGAAGGTGTCCAGCATGGTGGTGGGTGAGTCCGAGATCCAGGACGTCGCGTTGAACTCCCCGCAGCCGACCACCACCGCGCCACGAGACAGCCATGCGGCGAGGGTGTCCACCTCTCCGACCCCGGCCAGCGCGCGGGCCAGATCTGGAGGCGCGGTGAGGCTGCCATGGAGGGAGCCGCTGTTGAAGGCGCGGAAGAGGCGCTCGCAGGCTTTGTCCGTCGGGGTCTTTCGGGCGAAGGACAGCGAGGGGGCCTCTTCGCCGCCGCGCACCCCCACCTCGATCAGGAAGCCGCCAGCGTCCCGAGTGAAGCCGCGGCGCTCCTCCCCCTTGGGGTCCAGCCATGCGATCCGCCCCACCTCGGGGCCGTGCACCTCAAAGTGGGCCGCCGCCCGCGCCTGGAAGTCGTCGCGGAAGGCGACGATCTCCCCGGGAGGGGCCTCGAAGTCCAGCCCGGGCTCCTTGAGCAGCGCAGAGAGGACCTCGGAGGCGGCCCGCCGGTCGCTGCTGCAGAAGCTCGAAGGGGGGGAGCCCTCTCGAACGACCGCCATCACCTGACCGAACCAGGGGCTGAGCCACACCCACCAGTCCCCCATGATCCGGAGTGCCCGGCCCGGCTCTGCCCTCATCCCGCTCAGCAGCGCCTGAGTTCTGGACAGCGCCGTCCGGAGCACCTCCGGGGCGGGCGTGGCGTCCGCCTTCCAGGGCGAGAGCAGCGCGGACGGGAAGCCCGCGGGCGGCGTGGTGCGCGCCAGGAAGGCGTGGGCGGCCTCCCGATCCATGATCAGGCAGTCCGTCGCCGACTGGCCGCTGCGATCGAGCGAGGCCCAGAAGAAGGCGCCGTCATGATGGATCAAATAGAGGCCCTCGGCGGACATGGTCGCAAGGCCAGTGACCCGCCAGGGGCCAGATTCGAGCCTGTCGAGGACCGCCGGGATGGACAGCGTCGTGGTCATGGGGCTGGCCGGGGTTCGGGGTGATGTTGGACATCAACTGTGAAAGCCAGATATCACAGGACTTGCCTACACTCCACCCCCTGTCCCCCTCCTCGTTTCACAAGGAGGGGGGACGCTTGAATTACGGGTGGCGGTGGATCGCACTCCACCCCCTGTCCCCCTCCTCCCTCCGGAAGGAGGGGGCACCCTTGAATTACGGGTGGCGGTGGATCGGGGGGGCTCGTTGGGTGGGCACGATGACTTGGGGGGTGGGCTGCAGGAGCCATTGCCGGGATCAATGGCCGTGTGGGGCGGGTGGTGAGGTCGTCGGGGCGGGACCCGATCCACCGTGTCCGTAATTCAAGCGTCCCCGAACCACCGTGTCCGTCATACGAGCGTCCCCCCTCCCTTGCGCAGCGAGGGAGGCAGTGCCTCTCGGGGGACAGGGGGTGGAGTGTGGGGGTGGAGTGCGAAGCCCTGCCCATGAGCGCCGACCATGGCAACGCAACCCGTCGGACCCTGAGCGCTCACTGTTGCAAATGCCTGCGCATTTGTTTAGACTCCTCATCCCTCGGGAGGCCGGGCAACAGGAGGTCATCAATGAGCGAAGAGCAGATCGTCATGCGCTGGGCTGAGAGCGGCTGGACCGCCGAGATCGTGGAGAACGATGACGGCGGCGGCTGGGCGGTGTCGATGACCCGCGACGGCCACAGCAAGCCGACCCTGGTGGTGCCGTGGGTGATGGGGCGCAACAAGAAGGATCCGAAGCCCTTGAACAAGGCGGACTTCGTCGCCCAGCTCAAGGCGGCCGAGGACTTCTTGACGCGCGCGCAGAAGCAGAACCGCTCGGCGCACCGGGTGAGCCGCGACGTGGTGGGCGCCGACGGCGAGCGGCTGCGGGTGATCTTCGACATCACCCCCGACGAGTTCGAGCCCGAGGGCGAGCTGGTGGCGACGAACCGGGCCAACGAAGAGCTGGCGCGGGTGAGCTGCCCGGTCAACTTCAACCTCACCCGCGAGGTGGCCCAGGCGTGGGTGGACGGCGGCTTTCAGCCGATCCGCGAGGGCGGCTCGGACTGGTAGGGGCGCTCATTGCGGCGAGGGGTCATCGCTGGGGTCGTCGTGGTGGCTGATCTGGGCAGATCGCTGCGCTTCGTCTTGTCATCGACATTCGACGTCAAGGAGGGTCTGCGTCCCGAGGTTCAGGGGGCGGGCATGGCGCGGACGACGGCGGCCAGTTCGAGGAGCTTCTTGCGCTGCTTGAGGGTCTTCCATTGGTGTGAGGTCAGGGCGTAGGCGGCGCGGGCGCGGTCGAAGTGTCCGGCGGCGCGCGCGAGCTCGGCGGCGCGGCAGGCGACGAGGGCGACGTGGGGGTCGATCAGGCTGGTGTGGGCGAGGTGGTCGGCGGCGTCGGGGAGGTGGAGGTCCCAGGCCTCCCAGTCGGCGCGCAGGGCTGCGGCCAGGGTCAGGCCGAGGTGGGCGCGTGCCAGGAGGGCGCGGCGGCTCTGTGCGCGGGCGTCTTCGAGGCAGCCGATCAGGAGGTCGGTGGCCTCGGGCTCGCGGCCGGCGTCGAGCAGGACGAGGGCGAGGCTGCAGCGCGACTCTGCGGCGTCGCCGGCGTGGCCCTTGTGCTGGATGTCGATGGCGCGGCGCCACCAGCGCTCGGCGACCTCGGCGTCGGCCTGGATCTGGGCGACGGTGGCGAGGCCGCCGAGGCAGGCGGCGGCGCCGGTCTGGATGCCGAGCCCTTCGAAGAAGGCCAGCGCGCGCTGGAGCAGGTCGGAGCCCTCGGCGAGCTGCCCGCGCGTGACGGCCAGCATGCCCTGGTCCTGGAGGCAGCGGGCGACGCCGAGCTGGTGTCCCTCGGCCTCGTAGAGTTCGCGGGCGCGGCCGAGGAGGTCGCGGGCGAGGTGGAGGTCGCCGCGCATGCGGACCAGCTCCCAGAGGGCGTGGAGGCAGCGCGCGACGTCGGCGCTCTGGTCGCGCTTCTCGTAGAGCAGCAGGGCCTTGCGGGCGAGGTTGGAGGCCTCCTGGAGATCGCCGCGGCGCAGCTCCAGCTGGCTCTGGCCGGAGAGGACGTCGGGGAGGAGTTCGGGGTGTCGGCGGCAGAGGTCGTGGGACAGGGCGAAGGTCTCCTCGGCCAGGTCGAGCTGTCCGTACAGGACGGCGACGTGGGCGACCTCCAGGGTCAGGGCGGGGGTCAGGTCGTCCCACTTGAAGCGCTGTGCGTGCTTCTGGGCCCTCTGCGCCCAGCTCAAGGCCTCCTTGAAGCGCCCGAGGATCTTGAGGATCGAGGCGCGCAGCAGCCAGCCCTGGCCCCACTCGGGCAGGGCGTTGGAGCTGCTCAAGGTGAGCATGGCCCACTCGCGGCGGTCGAGCAGGTCGAGGGCGTGGCGGTACTCGCCGCTGCGGCAGCGCTCCTGGGCGCCGTCGAGCAGGGGTCCGAGGGCCCTGCCGATGCTCCTGGCTTCGAGGTAGTGGCGCCCGAGGCGCTCGGCGACGCCCTGGTGGTCGGCGGGGTAGCGGCCCAGCAGCATCCGGGCGCAGGCGAGGTTGTGGTCCTGCCAGCGGTCCTCGGCGCGGGCGGAGTCTTCGAGGGCCTGCCTCGCCATGCCGTGGACGAAGGCGATGCAGCCCTCGCTGGGCTGGACCATGCCGCTCTGGACGAGGGCCTGCAGGAAGCCGACGGTGAGGTTGAGGCCGGCCTCGCGGCAGGCCTCCTTCCACTCGATGGCGTCGACGTCCATGCCGAGGCAGGCGGCGATCTCCAGGGCCTCGGTGGCGCCCTCCTGGCGTTGGCCGCCGTCCTTGATGAGCGCCTCGACGCGGGCCTTCCAGATGTCCAGGACGTCCTCGGGGGGGAGCGCCTCGGCGCCGACCTTGAGGACGAAGCCGGACTCGCCGACCTCCAGGACGCCGCGCTTGACCCAGCTGCCGACGAGCTGGATGGCGAACATGGGGTTGCCGTGGGTGCTGCGCTCGACCTGGGTGGCCAGCTCGCCCTCCAGGCCCAGGAGGCTGCCGACCAGCTCGGCGTGGGCCTCCTGCTCAAGCGCCTCGACCTCCAGGCGCTCGGTGCCGGGCTCCTCCATGAGCTGGGAGATGATGTGCGCCTCCATGGCCCGGCCTTCGAGGTGCTCGTCGTTGACCGTCAGCAGCATCAGGATGGGGCAGGGGCGCCGGGCCTGGTGGCGCATGAGGTACTGGGCGAACCACAGCGCGTCCGAGCCCCACTGGACGTCGTCGAGCCAGACGATCACGGGGCGATCGCGCGAGGCGCGCTCCAGCATGCGCCGGACGACGACGTAGCGCTCCGTCGGGCTGCCGAAGCGCACGACCTTGGCTCGCGCGGCGCTCTGCTCCTGCTCGGTGGACGAGGCCGCGACGAGCTCCGTCAGCGCGTCCCACTCGTAGTCGTTGGTCACCCCCTCGATCTGGAGCAGGCGGCGGATCCGCCGACGGGTGTCGGCCCGCGACAGCCCCGTGCAGCGCAGCGCGCGGGCGATCATCCTGGGCAGGCCGTCGGCCGGGCCGGTGATGGGGCTGTGGGAGGCGCGCAGCGGCGTGGCGGCGCCGAGCTCATGAGCCCGCTCGCAGATCCACTCCACCAGCCGGCTCTTGCCCACCCCGCTGGCCCCGGAGAGCAGCGCCAGCCGGGCGCTGCCGGTGGCCTGGACCTGCTGGAGCGCCGCCCAGATCGCGTCGCGGTGCGCCTGCCGCCCGACCATGCGGATCCGCCGCAGTTCGAAGAGGCTCAGGCCCGCGCCGACCAGCCGCATCGAGCGGCTGTGCGCCGCGGCCCGATGCCAGCTCGACGGCATCGGCGCCCGCTGGATCTCTAAAGGACCGTCGCCCTCGGCGATCGCCTCCTCGGGCTCGACCAGGGGGCGGTTGCGCGGCACCGCCCGCCACTCGGTGTCGCTCATGAACAGGAAGGTCGAGGCGTTGGCCACCCCCTCGACCGAGGGGCGCAGCCACGTCGGCGCCTCCTGAATCCCCCCCGAGGGCAGGATGAAGGTCTCGGCCGTGCTCAAGCCCTGCTGGGGGAAGATCATGGTCTGGGCCACCTGCGTGTCGCCCGGCATCAGCAGCGCCGAGGTGCCGCTGATGTTCGTGACCATCGACAGCAGAGTCGTGAGCTGGTTCTCCAGCGTCCCGGCGCCGCGCCCCGGCGCCTCCGGCTCGAGCAGCTCGGGGTCGGGCAACCCCATGAGCGCCCAGGCCGCGTCCGCCGCGCACTGGTAGCGATCCTCGGGCCGCTTGGCCACCATCCTGAGCAGCCACCGATCCAGCTCGCGCGGCAGCGTGGGGAGCTGTCGCAGCCTCGGCGGCGGGCTGTAGAGGTGCTGGCGGCGCAGGCTGATGGAGTCCTGTCCGTTGAAGAGGGGCCGACGCGTGATCAGCTCAAAGATCATGCAGCCGACCGCGTAGAGGTCCGTCCAGGGCCCGTAATCCCGCCAGCGCCCCTCGAAGACCTCCGGCGCCATGTAGCGCGGCGTCCCGGCCGTGTTCTCCGTCGTCCCCTGGCGCTGGTCGTCGTCCGAACCCAGGCTGGCCAGCCCGAAGTCCGTCAACTTCAAGCCCGGCCTCGGGTCCTGCTCGCCGCAGATCAGCACGTTGGCCGGCTTCAGATCCCGGTGCAGCACGCCGCGCGCGTGGGCGTGGGCCAGCGCGTCCAGCAGCGCCACGAGCAGCCCCTTGAGGTCCCTCCAGCGCAGCTGCCGCCGGAGCTGGTCGAGCGATCCGAGCCCAGCCAGCTCCATGACCAGGTAGGGGCTGCCGGCCACGAAGCGACCCCCCGAGCCCTCCTCGGCCTCCGGAGAGATCTTGCCGTGGTCGAAGATCAGGACGATCCCAGGGTGGTCCAGGGCCGCGACCGCTTGCACCTCATTGCTGAATGCTTGCAGGTATTTAGGGTGCCTCGCCCGCTTCCCGGTCATGACCTTGATGGCCACCGGCACCTGCTGGCCCAGGTGTATCCCTCGCCAGACCTCGCCCATGCCGCCCTTGCGGATGGGGGTCAGGACCTCAAAGGCGCCAAGATGGACGGACTCCATGGTCTACCTGCGGCGGCTCTCGTTGGGGTCATCAGGTCGGCTCAGCAGCGCCATCGTCACCCATATCCCCCAGGCCGTCACCATCACCAGGAAGCCGATCGCGCAGAAGTCGCCGTAGGAGAGCGCCCAGGTCACCGCCCTTCGCAACAAGAGCAGCCCACCGATCAAGAGCGAGAGGGCGCCGATCGAGGCCAGGACGACAAGGGGTGTTCTCATGGGGGGGCGCGCCGTGCTCATGGGCCTATGGTAACATGGGCCAGTGATGGGGTAAAACCCACCGCCGGCCCGCTGGCCCGCTAAACGACACCCCAGGAGAGCGACGTGGCTGCGAAAATCCCCCCGATGAGAGTGCAGAAGTACCTGAGCGCCGTGGGCTTCAGCAGCCGGCGAAAGGCCGAGGGGCTCATCGATCAAGGCCGCGTGCGGGTCAACGGCGAGGCCGTCCGCGAGCAGGGCCAGCTCATCCAGCCGGGCGTGGATCGCGTCGAGGTCGACGGCAAGGAGGTCCGCTGGCAGACCGAGATGGTCTACGCCGCCGTCTTCAAGCCCGCCCGCGTGATCACCTCGCTCGGCGACCCCGAGGGCCGCGAGACGATCTCGGCCCTGCTGCCCCGCGACTTCCCGCGGGCCTGGCCGGTCGGTCGCCTGGACTGGGACAGCGACGGGCTCGTCATCATGACCAACGACGGCGATCTGACCCACGCCCTGACCCACCCGAGCTGCCACGTCGAGAAGATCTACAACGTCAAGCTGCGCGGCCTGCTGGATCACCAGGACCCGACCCTGGTGCGGCTGCGCGAGGGCGTCACGCTCGATGACGGCTTCGAGACCTCCAGCGCTCAGGTCACCGTCGAGCGCAAGACCAGCCAGCACACCTGGATCCAGATCATCCTCCACGAGGGCCGCAACCGGCAGATCCGGCGCATGGCCGAGGCCGTCGGCCACACGGTCCTGCGCCTGCGCCGGGTCGCCGTCGGCCCCCTGGAGCTGGACCTCGATCCTGGCCAGTGGCGACTGCTGACGCGCGCCGAGGTGCTGGCCCTCTACGACGCCACCGGCCTCAAGGCCCCGCGCAAGCTCATCAAGTCGCCCGAAGGCCCCATCATCCCGGCCAGCCTGCGGGTCGACGAGCGCAGCAAGGCCCGCAATGTCCAGCCCGTCGAGGACAGGCCCGCCCGAGGCGGCCGTCGAGGCGTCGGCAGGAAGCCCGCGCTGCCCCCCGACGCCTCGCCCGCCAAGGACGGCCGCCGAAGCGCGGACAAGAAGCCCCGCGCCGAGGCCGCCGAGCGGCCCAGGGGCGAGGGCGCCAAGGCCCGCCCCAAGCCCGAGGGGCAGGGGGCGAGTCGCCCTGATGACAGGCCGCGCTCGGGCGACAAGGGCCGCGCTGGCGGGGGCTCGTCCGACGAGAGGCCGGGCGCTGGCGCCAAGGGCCGCGCCGGAGGTCGCGCGGAGGACAAGGGCCGCGCGGGTGGGCGGCCCGAAGGCAAGGGCCGCGCAGGCCGCGAGGATGAGAAGGGTCGCCGAGGGCGCAAGGACGAGGGAGAGGGCTGGGGCCCTGCGCCCAAGGGCGGCAAGTCGGGCGGTCCGAAGGGGGGAGGAGGGGCGAAGCCTCGGGGTCGCTCAGGCAAGCCCGGGGGCGGCGGGGGCAGAGGGCGCTGAGCGGGCCATGAGGCTCACTCGCCCTGGAGTCGCTTGAGGGTCTTCTCGATGGTGTCCTCGGCGCGGCGCAGCGCGAGGCGCTCAAGGACGGCCTTGACCTGAGGGAAGGGGACGACCAGGGCTTCGAGCTTCTCGCTGGGGAAGATCAGCGCCGTGCCGGCCTCCTCGCCAGCCAGCGTAGCGGTGGCGGGCTTGCGGGACAAGAAGCCGACCTCGCCGAAGTAGGCGCCACCTCTGAGGATCTTGAGCTCCAGCGCCTGCCCGGGCAGCGAGGAGGTCGAGACGCGCAGCGCCCCGTCGACGATGAGCCCGAGGCCCTCGACGCGGCAGCCCTCCTCGATCAGGACGTCCCCGAGGGTGAAGGTGTGGACCTGGGCGATGTCCACGAGCGCCTCGCGGGCTTCGGGGCTCAGGCTCCGGAAGAGCATGCTCTCGTCGATCAGTGCGGTGAGATCCTGGCGAGATAGCGCCATGGGAGCCTCCTGTGTGGGGTGGCCAGCTGTCATCGAGCGTCAGTAAATATTCTCCAGTTCGATGACTTTTGCAATCCGCACGTTGAGGGCGCCGAGGCGATGGAGGAATTCGTCGCGTCGATCCATGGCCCGGCCCTCGGTCAAGGTCTGGAGGACCTCGGCCACGATCCGGCTCTCCAGATCCAGCCCCAGGTCGTCGAGGTCGTCGTCGAGGTCGTTCTCGGGGAGCCAATGGTTGGCGCGGAAGGCGAGGGTCTCGAGCGCCTCCAGGGCCTCGGCGTGCTCTTCGAGGGCGCGCAGGGCGGCGACGCGGGCGAAGTGGGCCTCGGGCTCGTCGCAGTCCTCCAGGCTCAGGGCGTCGTCGGCGCGCTGAAGGGCCCTGGCGTTCTGGGAGGGGGTGGCGATCCAGCGCTGGTGGTGGGCTTGCCCCAGGGGCGCCAGCGGGCGCAGGCCGAGCAGCGCCTCGGCCTGACGGACGAAGAGCTGCCGGATCATCGCGGCGGGGGCGTGCTCGTCGTCGAGGGCGGCCTCGATCGCGATCTCCAGGGCGTCGATGAGGCCCGGCCGGTCGCTCTCAAGCTCAGCCTGCTCGGCGCGCTGCAGGGCCACGTCGAGGCCCTCGTCTGGCGCGTCGAGGTCGTCGAGGTCGTCGAAGTCGTCGACGACGATGTTGTCGGGATCGAGCCAGGGTTCGGGGGCGAGGCTGTCGTCGATGGGGCGCGCGGGGCGCACGAGGGGGGGGAGCCCGAAGGGGTTGAGCGCGATGGGGTTGGGGCGAGAGATGGGGGAGGGGGCCATGATCTCGCCGGGCTTGCGGGCGGGGATGCTGCTGGAGGAGGAGGTCAGCGGGAACTCACCGACCTGCTGGGTTGGGCCGAGCAGGTCGAGGGTGCTGTGGTGGTCCTTGCCCTTGGGGCGCTGGAGGGGCGCCGCGTCGGCGTTGAGGGCGCTCAGGCGGGCCTGGGCGTCGTCGACGAGGTTGGCGACGTGGTGGGGCAGCGCCATGCCCTCGACGATGTCCAGGGCCTCGATGAGCAGGGATCGGGCGCGATCGGGGGCGTCGAGGTGGTCGAGGAAGACGGCGGCGGCCTCGTGGAGCGCCTCGAACTTGTCGCCGGCGGCCAGGAGCATCCCAGCCATGGAGTCCAGGCCCCGGGCGAGCTGTTCGGCGTTGGAGAGGCGGGCGAGGTCGCCGGCGTCGGCGCGGCTCAGGTGGCCGCGCAGCAGGTCGAGGTGCTGGGAGAGGGCCTCGATGTTCTCGGGCCACAGCTCGACGGCGAGGCCGTAGAGGTCGATGGCCTCCTGCTCCTGGCCGAGGCGCAGGCGCAGGTCGCCGGCCTCGGTGAGGATCTGGCTGACGGGGATGATGAGGGGGGGGGAGACGTCGGAGGTCGCCAAGGCCGAGGCGCTCGGCCCGGCGTTGAAGTCGCCGCGGCGCCCGAGCAGCAGCCCCAACTCCATGCCCAGGGTCGCCAGCGCGCCGTCGAGGTCACCGAGGTGTTGCTGCAGGGGCCTGAGCGCGGCGATCGAGGCGCCGTCGCCGGGGGCCTCGCGCAGCAGGTGCTTGAGGACCTCGACGGCCTCTTCGCGCGCGGCGTCGGGCTCGATCTGCGGGTCCTGGTCGTCGCCGATGTGGTCGAGCAGCAGCTGGCTGAGCTCCCGCAGGGCTTCGAGCAGGTCGAAGTCGCCGGGGGGCTGGTGGGCGATGATCTGGCGCAGGTGCTCCATGGCCTGCACGGGCTGGCCGAGCTGTCGGGCGATGTCGGCCATCATGCGCAGCGCCGGGACGTTGCTGGCGTCGTCGCGCAGCAGCGTGGCCAGCTCCTCGCGGGCCTCGTCGGGGCGCCCCAGGCGCTCCCAGAGCAGCTCCGCGCTCAAGAGGGTGTAGACCCTGCGCATGTTCGTGTCGCGGGCGTGTCGCCGCTTGCGCCTGTAGATGTCCAGGAGCTTCTCCGGCAGCCCCATGTCCTCGTAGATGCCCTCCAGCGCGGTCAGGACGTCGAAGTCGCCGCCTATCCCCTCCGGGTCGAGCGTGCAGGCCTTGGTCAGGTACTCCTCGGCCGCCGGCAGCAGCTCCAGGTCGTAATAGTAGAGCAGGCCGAGCTCCCGGACGAGGCGCCCGCGGGCCTCGTGCTCCATCTCTGGCTCGGCCAGCGCCTCCTCCAGCGTGTCGCGAAGCTGCCCTGGGTCGCCGGACTCTCGCGCCCGCGTCACGCGGGCGAGGATCTCCTCAAGGCGCCGCGCGCGGGCGGCCTCTTCGCGCACGGCGTTGCGGACGACGATGGGCATCGGGCGGGTGGGGACGTCCTCCAGCGGCATGCGCCGCGCGGACGTTTTGTTCGTGACGGAGGGCTCGGGGGCTTCCGGGGGGTGCTCCAGCGCGGGCATGCGCCGGGTGGCCGTGTCGTGGGTGGGCAAGGGGAGGTCGAGCGACTCCGAGAGGGCGTCGAGCAGCTCATCCTCGGGTGTGCGCGGCGTGGTGTCGGTGATCGACGGGGTGATCCTGTCGACCTTGAGGCTGTTGTCCGACGGCGGCTCCAGCGCGGCGCCCTCGGGGCTGGCCGCGCCGACTCTGGGGGGCGCCGTCGCGAGCCTGCTGAGCACGCTGAGGTTGTCCTCAAGCCGGGCGGGCTTGCTCACGATCTGCTGGATTTTATTGCGGAAAGAGGCGAGGCTGGCCTTCGGAAGGGGCGCCAGGATGGTCGGCGGCTCGACGCTGCCCTCCAGGGTGAGGGGGTCCTCCGCGGGCAGGACGTGGAAGTCGCCGGTGATCTCGGCCACGGTCAGGACCCGGGTCTCTGGCTCCAGATCGTGGGCGGCGATCTCCTCCGGGGCGGGGCGCCGCTCGACGAGGGGCGCGTCGCCGGCCACCGGGGGGGGCAGCGGGGGGAGCGGGGGCGGCGCCGGCAGGATCGCGCTGGGCGCGGGCTTCGAGGCGCCATAGCCGGTGCGGGCGTGGATGACCGAGAGGCGCTCCTGGGCGCGGGGATCGGGGCGCAGGCTCAGCGCCCGCTGGTAGAAGCCGGCCGCCAGCGAAGGCCCGGCCAGGCGCTCGAAGCACAGGTCGCCGGCCTCCATCAGCGCCGCGTGGCGCACATCGTCGCTCTGGCCGACCTCCCCGAGCCGCTCCAGGGCCTTGAGCAGCGGCCGCTGGTCGGCGCCGGGGTCCTCGATCAACACCGCGCGCTCGGCCCGGACGTGCATCTCGGCCCCCAGCCCGTCCGCCGGCCGCAGCAGCATGGACTGCCGCATCAGCCGGGCCGCCTCGCCGGGGTCCGGCAGCGCGTCGAGGTGGAGCGCGCCGAGGTGCCGCAGGACGAGCCCGCGGATCCGGCGATCGGTGACGCGGGCGTCGAGGTCGCGCAGGCCGTCGCGCAGCTCCAGCGCGCGCCCGTCCCTGCCGAGCACGTCGACGATCTGGTTGATCGAGGGCTCGTCGTGGGGATCGAGGTCCAGCGCGGCCTGGAGCTGCTGGACGGCCTCCGAGCCCAGCCCCAGGACCTGATCGAAGATCACCGCCAGCGCCCGGTGCAGCCGCGCCCGGCGCTCGGGCGGCAGCGCAGGCAGCGCCAGCTCCGAGCGGTACAGGTCCAGCAAGTCGTCCGGTCGCCCCATCTGGCGGTAGTACTGGTCCAGGAAGTCCACCGAGTCGCCGGCCTCCTCGTCGGGGAAGCCCGGCGTCCGGCGCCAGGAGAGCGCCCGGCGGTGGTGCGCGGCGGCGGTGTCGGGGCGCTGGCGCGCGCTGGCGATGGCGGCGGCCTGGAGGTGGACCCGGTGGGCCTCGGAGAGCGCCGCCGGCGCGCGCTCGGTGCCTTGCGCCAGCTCGACCTCGCGCTCGACCCTCGGGATCAGCGCGTCGATGAAGTCCAGCGCCTCGTCGTGGCGGCCGAGGCGGCGGGCCAGGTCCAGCGCCAGCGACAGCGCCCGGCGGTGCTCCGGCGCCTGCCCCAGCGCCCGCCTGCACGCCAGCAAGGCCCCCGGGAGGTCGTCCAGCGGGCCTGCCCACAGCTCCGCCGTCTTCAGGTGCAGCTCGGCCACCAGCGCCCTGTCCCCGATGGCCTCGGCCTCGCGCGAGGCCGAGCCGAAGGCCTTGAGCGCCCGCAGCGGCTGGCCGTCGAGCATGTACGACTCGCCCAGCGCCCGCAGCGCCTCCAGCCGCGTCGGGTCCAGCCCCAGGATCTTGTCGAGGTAGAGCCGCGCCTCGGCCAGATCCCCGCGCCGCATGAGGTGATCGGCCAGCGCCTGGTAGAGCTCCAGGAGGCTGGCCCGCTCGGTGTAGAGGCTGGTGAGGCGGCGCAGCACGTCCACGAGCAGCTCGGGTTGATCCTGCTCGATGTAGAGATCCCGCAAGAGCTCCAGCGCCAGCCGGTGCCGGGGGGCCAGCTGGAGCACCTCGCGCAGCATGTGGGCGGCGCCAGCCGGATCGCTGCGCCTGCGCGTCATGGAGCCGGCCACGAGGCACGCGATCAGATCCTGGCCCTCGCCGCGGCGGCGGACCTGCTCGGCCAGCGCCTCGTAGGCCGCCGTCGCGGCGGCCTGATCCCCGCGCAGGAGCGCCACGGTCGGGGCCGCCAGGTGCGCCAGGAGGTCGTCCGGGTCGGCGCGGGTCAGCTCTCCGAGCAGCGCCCGGGCCTCGGCCAGGTGCCCCGTGCCCGAGGAGGCCAGCAGCGCGTCGAGCAGCCGGGTCACCAGCGCCGGGTGCAGGCCGTAGAGCTCCCGCAGGCCGTGGAGCGTCTCGATGGCGGCCTCAAGCTGGCCCTCCCAGAGGGCCGCGTCGGCCTCGCGGCACAGGTCGCGGGCCTCGTAGGCGGCCATCGCCGCGGCGGCACCCGGCCCCGAGATGGCCGGGCCGATCGCGTCGCGCCGGGGCGGCTCGTCGCCGTCGCTGTGCGCGGAGATGTTGACCCCGCCCGGGTGGATGTCGATCGCGTCAAAGACGATCCCGGCCAGGCTCGGCATCTTCCAGCCGGCGGGCGGGAAGAGCGCCATGAGCCCCAGCTTCAGGGGCCGAAGCTCGATCAGGTCGCCCTGGTGCTCGATCCGGTAGAGCTTGTCGCGGCCGAGCCGCTGGAGCTGCGGGGTGGCCAGCAGCCGCGCGATCAGCTCCGAGATGAGGAGCCGCCCGGGGTAGGGCAGGGGGCCGTAGGCGCGCACGTCGTGGACGATCAGGTGCAGGGCGTCGGCCCGCGCCGGCTCCGGCGGGATCACGCCGACCTTGAAGGTCAAGAAGGTGTCGCTGCCCAGGGTCCTGAAGCGCACGGTGGCGTGGATCGCCCCGTCGGAGAAGCGAAGCCGCAGCGCCTCGAAGCCCTGCAGCTCCTCCAGAGCGCGGTTCAGGGCCGCCTGCAGGCCGGTCTCGCTGATCGTGAGCTGGATCCGCCGCACGTGGCAGCGCGTGTTGCGGAAGCGCTCGACGCCGCCGCGGGCGTCAAAGGGGAAGGTCAGATCCGGGATCTCCATCCTGAGCGACTCGACCGTCACCCACTCGCCCAGCGCCTTGCCGCGGGCAGACAAGTACCCGCGTCCAAAGAGGAAATCCAGGCTCAGTCCAAGTGCGTGCATCCGGGAGAAGCTCTCGTCGATCAATCCTGTCCAGATGATCCGTCCGCGACCCCTGCCTGTCAATTAAAGGTTCGGCGCGGCGGCCCGGCGAGGGGCCGCGCGGTCTGCGCAGAAGAGATGTCCCGGGCCGCTGGCGCAGAGGTGCGCGGGGTCGATCTGGAGCTTCAGGCGCAGGGCGCCGAGCAGGTTTGCTCAGTGAAGCCTGAAGTCCTGCCGCGCTCGCCGATCGCCCCACGCTCCTCGCACCGTCCCCGACAGGGGCGGTGCGAGGAGCGTGGGGCGGTGCGAGGAGCGTGGGGCGATACGCCGTCGGCACGATCGTGGCGTGGGATGCCGTGGCGTCGCGGCCCTTGGAACCTTCACTGAGCAAACCTGGGCGCCGAGCC
>SYOX01000237.1 GCA_005804885.1 Pseudomonadota bacterium | reverse complement strand
CAGGGCAATCGCATCTAACGGAGGTTGACAAGGGTGGTGGTTGTGGTGCTGCGGTGGAGTGCTGACCACTGAGGCCTGTGGAGGGTACCATGACATCATCACCAAATTCCGAGAACACGATTCTGCAGCACATGTCTTCGCTGCCTGACCCTCGCGTGAACCGGACGCTGCTGCACCCGCTGGCCTCGGTGCTTGTGGTGGTGATCTGCGCGGTGATCTGCGGTGCGGAGACCTTCGTGGCCATCGAACTGTGGGGCCGCGCCAGACTCCCCTGGTTGCAGACCTTCCTGGATCTGCCCCACGGCATTCCCTCCCACGACACCATCGGTCGCATCCTCGGCGCCCTCGACCCCGAGGCCTTCCGTCAGGCCTTCATCAGTTGGGTCCGCACCCTGGCCAAGCTCAACCCCAAAGAGATCGTGGCCATCGATGGCCAGACTCTGCGAAGGAGCTTCGACCGCCCTGGCAACAAGGCGCCTATCCATATCGTCAGCGCATTCGCTACCTCCAATCACCTTATCCTCGGGCAACTCAAGACTGAAGCCAAGTCCAATGAGATCACGGCCATTCCACGTTTGCTTGAACTTCTGGCCATTGAGGGCTGTATCGTCACCATCGATGCAGAGGGCTGTCAGAAAGCCATTGCCGAGAAGATCATCAGCGCCAAGGCCGACTACGTTCTGCACGTCAAAGACAACCATCCCACGCTCCATGCTGAATTGCAGAGTTTTTTCAAGGGGTTACGCGAAACAAAGTTCAAGGGTCTGGCGGCCCATGGAAGCCATGAGGATGTGGATGGCGACCACGGGCGGGTCGAGACTCGGCGTGTGTGGAGCACGAACTGGACGGGCTTTCTCTCGGGCGGCAGTCAGTGGGCGGGACTGCGCAGCGTGGTGTGCGTCGAGCGTATCCGCGAGTTGACAGACAAGACGGAACATCACTTTGCCTTCTACATCAGCAGTCTGGACGGGATGAATGCCCAACTCATCGCACATGCAATCCGCGAACACTGGGGGATAGAGAACAAGGTCCACTGGGCTCTGGACGTCTCCTTCGACCAGGACGGATGCAGGGCACGCAAGGACCACACCGCGGAGAACTTCGCCATCATTCGACAGATCGCTCTCAACCTCCTCAAGAACGAGCGAACCCTCAAGGTGGGCGTCAAGAATAAGCGCTTGAACGCTGCCTGGGACCACAACTACATGCTCAAGGTCCTCGCCGCCGGCCCTGAGATTTAGATGCGATTGCCCTGTCCTGATACAACAGGCACCGGCGGCGCCGCTCTTCGAAGGGCGCTCGGGCGACCGCCATCATCGACACGATCTCCTCCACCGGCGTGGCCTCCTGGAGCGCCATGCGGACCACGGGATCTCCCAGCAGCAGATCAATGGCCAGCCGGTCGCCGACGAACTCGTAGACCTCGGTGCGCCACTGGAGCTCGTCCGGCCACAGATCCAGCAGCTCCTGCAAGATCGCCAGCGCCGCATCAAGGCTCCTGAACGACCCTCTGTCGGTCACGTGCAGCTGGAGGCCCTGGCACAGGCGCCCGGCGTACTTCTGGAACATCGGCTTGAAGCTCACCGGCCTCCACGCGCACCCCGCCAGCTCGCGCGCCTGCATCCGCGCCGCCAGCGCCGCCCCGTCGATCCACGGCGCCCCGAAGAGTTCGAAGGGCCGCGTCGTCCCCCGCCCCTCCGACACGTTCGTCCCCTCCAGGAGACACAGGCCCGGGTAGACCGCCGCCGTGTCGAGCGTCGGCATGTTCGGCGAGGGCATCACCCAGGGCTGACCGGTGCGGTCGAACCACATGTCGCGGCGCCAGCCAGACATGGGTACCACCTCCAGGGCGCAGCTCAACCCGCAGTGGCGCTCGAAGTAGAGCATCAGCTCCCCGAGCGTCATCCCGTGGCGCGTCGCGATCGGATAGGCGCCCACGAACGAGCGGTAGCCCTCCAGCACCAGGTTGCCCTCGACCACCTCGCCACCCAGCGGCGCGGGCCGATCGCAGACCAGGACGTCGATCCCCAGCTGGCCGCACACCTCGGCGCACCAGGCCGCCGTCGCGGCGTAGGTGTAATAGCGCGCCCCGATGTCCTGAAGGTCGATCACCAGCACGTCGATCCCCGCCAGCGCCGAGGGCTCAGGCCGCAGGCTCGCCGCGTCCCGACCGTAGAGGCTCACGCAGGGCCAGCCCGTGATCGGGTCGCGCGCCTCCTCGACCGCCTCCATGTCCTGCGCCTCGCCGCGCACCCCGTGCTCTGGCCCCAGCAAGCGCCGCACGTCCCAGCCGGCCTCCATGGCAAGGTCAATCGCGTGCCTCAGGTGCCTGTCCACCGAGGTCGGGTTGACCAGCAACCCCACCCTGCGACCCTCCACCTTGCGCCGCCACGCCGGCTCCCTCAGGAGCCTCTCCAGCCCGACCTCGATCATCGCCTCCCCTCCCTGTTCTGGCCGCCGCGCCGTTGCCGCCGCCGCCTGGGGCTGATACTGTGCCTGCGGCGGCGCCCGATGACAACGCGCCTGCTTGACCACGGCACTTTGACATAGACCTTATGCGCGTCGCGATCTTCGGAGGCTCCTTCAACCCCCCTCACGTCGCCCACCTGCTGGCGGCCACCTGGGTGCTCTCGACGCGCCCCGTCGATCAGGTCTGGTTCGTGCCCGTCGGACAGCACGCCTTTGGCAAGGTCCTCGAATCCTTCGAACACCGCCGCCGCATGCTCGAGCTGGCCACCGCCCCCATCCGCGCCGAGAGCGCCGTCTGCGACGTCGAGCAGCGGCTCGGCGGCCCCAACCGCACCATCGACACCCTCCAGCACCTGCAGCGCGAACACCCCGAGGCCCGCTTCTCCCTCATCATCGGCGCCGACATCCTCACCGAGCGGCACGCCTGGAAGTCCTGGGATGTCCTGGAGCGCGACTTCGGCTTCCACGTCCTGGGCCGCCAGGGCTACCCCACCCCGCCCGGCTACGGCGCCGAGGTGGTCCTGCCCGACGTCAGCTCCACCACCCTGCGGCAAAAACTCCTCGACCGCGACCTCGACGGCTGCCGCGGCATGATCGACCTCGACGTCCTCGACTACATCGAAGCCCACGCCCTCTACCGCCCCGACGCCCCGTGAACCCCCCCGCGATCAAGGTCTTCATCCTCGGCGCAGGCCGCGTCGGCCGCGCCATCGGCCGCGCTATTGTCGATCAGGCCGCCCGCCGCCAGACCCCCGCGCGAAACCCCTCGCCCACCGAAGCCAGCACCGCCGCGCCCCCGAGCGGCGACGAAGCCGACCCCGCCGCGCCCCCAAGCGGCGACGAAGCCGACCCCGCCGCCCTCTACCTGATCGGCGCCTGGAACCGCACGCCCGCCGCCGCGCTCGCCACCGCCGCGCTGCTCGGCGTCGAGATCACCTCCGGCCCGCCGCTCCCCGACCTCCAGGCCGCCGACCTCATCATCATGAGCGTCCCCGACGACGCCATCGCCGACCTCGCCGCGCGCCTCGCGCCCCTGCTGACCCCCGACCAGATCCTCCTGCACACCTCCGGCAGCCACCCCGCCTCCACCATGGCCTCCGACGCCATGCGCGCACACCTCGGCGGCGTCCACCCCCTCCAGGCCCTCGCCGATCCCCACGGCGACCCCGACCTGCTGCGCGGCGCCACCTTCGCCGTCGAGGGCGACCCCGAGGCCATCGACGCCGCGCGCCTCGTCGCCCTGGCCGTCGGCGGCAACCCCGTCGCCATCCCCTCCGAGGCCAAGGTCTTCTACCACGCCGCCGCCGTCGTCTCGGCCAACTACATCACCGTCCTCGTCGACGCCGCCCGCGACCTGCTCGCCGAGGCCGGCGTCGACGCCCGCGCCGGCATCCAGATGCTCATGCCCCTGCTCAAGGGCACCCTCGACAACCTCCAGCACCTCAACGACAACCCCACCGACGACCCCCACGACCCCGGCCTGCGCGCCCTCTCCATGGCCCTGACCGGCCCCGTCCGGCGCGGCGACGTCGGCACCGTCCGGCGACACCTGGACGCCATCGACGACCTCGCCCGAAGGCGCCCCGAGGCCGCCGATCTCCCCGCCCTCTACCGCCTCCTGGCCGCCCGAGCCGCCGCCATCGCCCGCCGCGGCGACCTCCCCGACGACCTCGCCGACGCCCTCGACCGCGCCCTCAAGCGATCAAAGACCTGATCAAGCGATCAAAGACCTGATCAAGCGATCAAAGACCTGATCAAGCGATCAGATTTCTGATCAGGCGATCAAGGCCCTGAGCCACCCCCGCGCCTCCCGCTCGCCCTCGAAGAGCTGCCCGTGCAGCCCGTCGGTCGTAATGAGCCGGAACCACGCCGTCTGACGCTCGAAGAAGGCCTCCCCCGTGCCCTCGTCGTCGGCGCCGAGCATCGCCAGCACCCACCCCAGCGCCATCGCCCCGAAGGCCACCACCACGCTGCCGAAGATCGTCGTCTCCCTCAACCACATCAGCCGCCGAAGCCCGTCCAGCAGGTGCTCCTCCTGCGCCCGGATCACCCCCGTCGGCCCGCGCCCCAGGCTCCCCAGCGCCACCACCAGATCTCGATACGAGGCCCCAAGCCCCGACTCCGCCTCCAACACCTGGCCGATCGACCCCGACTTCTCCTGCCTCAACAGCCGCTCGAAGCGCCCCAGCAGCCGCGACCCCTTCCTGCACACCTCCGGCGACAACAACCCCATCGGCGCCATCCCCTCGGCCCCGCGCCCCAACGCCAGCGCCAGCGCCCCCCGCAAGGTCGCCTCGGCGCCCCCAAGGTAGGCCAGCAAGACCAGCTCCTCCTCCTGAATCCGCTCCACCTTCATCGCGTGCGTCGCCGGCGTCGGCGTCAGCGGCAAGAACTGGCTCAGATCCCGATCGAGCGCCTCCTGCGGCAGCGCCGCAAGCTCGCCCTCCAGGCGCGCCATCAGCGACGGCTCCCCCACGGCCCTGGCCGCGTGCACATGGTGCCGGAAGCACGCCGTGTTGACCCCCAGCCGCGGCCCCTCCTCCGTCATCACCCGCACATAGGGGAAGAGGCGGCAGATCGTCGGCTTCATCGCCGCCCCGTAGCGCGCGTGCAGCACGCACAGCCGGTCCTCCCCCAGGAAGATGCACCGCCCCTGGCGCTGGGCCAGGTAGACCTCCCCCTCGGCCTCATAGTCAGGATTGTTGATGCGGATCATGGGTTTGAGCGCGTCCAGGCTCGGGTCGGCGGCCTGCACCTCGGGCCACACCCCCTCGATCCGCGTGATCTCCTCGCGCGACAGCGGGCCGACGTAATGCCCCTCGCACGACCGACCGCAGCCCTCGCAGGTGTGCCCGGTCCCTGGCAACACCCAGTGCGGCAGCGCCGAGGCCTCCGTGAAGGTCAAGAAGCCCGCCTTCTCCAATCCCACAAGGAGCTGCTCCAGAAAGGTCGAGGGCAGGTTCAGGCCGAGCTGGCGCGCGTTGGCCTCGATGATCTCCTGGGTGCGCTGGCCGTCGATCAGCGTCAGCGCCGCCACGGCCCCCGCGTTGAGCTTGACCCGCGCGCCCGAGCCGCGAAGCCACAGCGCATAGGTCCCCCCTGGCGTCTCCGGAGAGGTCAGCTGCAGATCGTCGTTCAGAACCGGGATGAGGTGGCGCATGGAGCCTCGCGGTAGAGCGTCCCGTTGATATCGCCAGCATCCCCCATCCGGCCCCACCTGACAATCCTCAGGAGTCCCGTGACCCGAGGCCAGCGCGGCGGGGTCTTGATGAGGTGTGTTCAGGCGAGGTAGCCTGCGAGCTCACACCGCCAGAATGGCGAGGAGGCAGCCTGCGCGAGGAACTCGATGGCGAGCATCGGCCTGGATTCGCGGCGGGTGAGCGCTGGTCAGCCGAGGTCGTTCACTTGGAGAGGGGGTGCTGGAGATGGCGACGCGGGCCGTTCAAACAGCCAGGGGGATCGTCGAGGGTCAACTCTTCGAAGTCGCCAACAACAAGCGACGGCCGTGGAACACGGGCGCGTCGGTGGGCATGGGCCCTCCGGGTCTTGATGGGTTCTTCGGGTGGGTTGCCTTCGGCGGCGTGTCCCGCATGACGTGGCTGGACACCGCAGCCCCGCTGACCATGGTCCCTGAGAGGTTGCTCAGAGATCTTGACCTCAGGGTGCTCCCTGGTCGTGATCGAGCCACGCTCGACGTTGTCCTGCCAGCCAACTTCAGCGGGCAGGATCTGGACCTCGGTATTTTGCCGGTGGTGGTGGCCGACAACCTTGAGCGGCCGGTGTTGGGCATGGACGCACTCTCACGCATCTGGTTTGCGTGGGTCGACCATCAAGAACGGCCGTCGGAGTTCCTGTGGCTCTTCTCGCGCCGATCGATTGGAAAAGGCCCCGCGAAGCCCGCATCCTGATAGTGGATGCCCAGACGCCTCAAATCTGCATAGAGGGCTGGCTCCTCATCAGCGGCGGCGATCGGCTGGCCCTCGTAGAAGGCCACGACCTTTCCATCCCACTGCGGGTTTCTGTTGTTCTCGATGATCCAGGTCATGGCGCTATTGAGATTTCTGCGGCGCTCCTCGGCGTTGAGCCGCGGCGGAGGCCAGACCGGCGGCGTTTCGGTTTTATCGTGCCTGCGTGGAGCCATTGTTGTCCTCCTCGGGAGTGTGTCCTTTCTCAAGAGTAGAGGTCGGCGGCGATCCAGGCAACCGCGCGCCGTCCAGATTGCAAAGCGTCCGGCTCCAGTCACAATGAAGGCGCCGCCCGTCCTGATCCGCGAGGAGCGACCATGACCCAGATAAAGATCCTCGATCGCACCTACACCGTGCCCAAGCCGCCGCCCAACCTCGACACCCTCAAGGTCGAGATCCAGCAGCGCAGCGAGCTGGTGCGCCTGGGTCAGCGCCCGGGCCGCCGGGAGCAGCGGGTCGTGGGCCACAAGACCTCGTTCCTGTTCTTCAAGGGCGATCCGATCATCGAGGAGGTCGAGCTCTCTCCCGTCCGGCTGGATGAGGGTGAGCGCCTCCGGGAGCTGGAGGCGCTGGTGTTGAACTACGACGCCATGATCGGGCACCTCAAGTCCAGCCAGAAGGCCTACGAGCGCTTCTTCGGGGAGCTCGCCCATGGCGTCCAGCAGGCCGTGGAGGCGGGTACGGGCCGGGTGCGCGAGATGGAGCAGCGTCGGGCGGCGCTCGACGCCGAGGCGCAGAACGTGGGGAATGAGGCGCTGGCGGCTCGGGTGCGCGAGATGGAGCAGCGCTTGATGCGCTCGGTGCGGGTCATGGCTCAGGCGACCCTGCTCCTGTTGCGCAAGATCGCCTTGTGCGAAGCGGGCTTGCGGGCGCTGGCCGGGGATCATGAGACCCAGCAGAAGGTCCTGGCCGGGTTGCGCCAGCAGATCGATCTCAACCGCAGGCTCGCGTTGCTGGAGCGCGACATCGCCCAGTTCGAAAAGGACGTGGAGGCGATGGCGCGGGTGTCGCTTCAGTTTGAAACCTACATGCGCGACTTCTTCGGGCCGCTTCAGAGCCTCCTGGAGCAGGTCGCCGAGGTCGATGAGCGCTTCCACGGCGCGGTGCAGGAGATCGAGGATCTGACCCGCGTCCTGCTCGACGAGGGGAGGTCGGATCTGGCCATGTCCTCCGGCGACGATCGCCTCCTCGACATCCTGGTCAAAGGCGTGCTGGATCGCGATCGCCTGGGCGATCTCCTCGATCGCGTCGAGCGGCACGACGAGCGCCTGGAGGCCTTCGACGTGGAGATGGCCGTGGGTGATGGGTCGATCGAGAACGCCCTGTCCAACGTCGAGGCGCTCGTGCAGGTGCGCCTGGAGCCGCTGCTCGAACTTGCGCCGGCCCCTGCTGAATCATCGATCTCTGTCGGGCAGGGCGCGCGGGTTGATTTTGTAATCATCAAGCCAGTCGCCTTCTGGATGGGATCGGGAGACGACGATCCTGAGGCGAGTGACGACGAGCGGCCCCGTCACGAGGTGATCTTGACCACGCGCTTTGCCATCCAGCGCACGCCGGTCACCCAGCGTCAGTGGTTGGCGCTGATGGGCAACAACCCCTCGTGCCACAAGGGTGAAGATCGCCCGGTGGAGAGCGTGAACTGGTACAGCGCGCTGGCGTACTGCAATGCCTTGTCGAAGGCCGAGGGGCTGGATCAATGCTACGAGTTCAAGGGTGTGGAGGACAAGGCAGGGGAGGGCAACTTCAAGATCAAGGAGGTGGTGTTCAAGGGGCTGGACAGCGGTGGTTACAGGCTGCCGACGGAGGCCGAGTGGGAGTATGCGTGTCGGGCAGGGACGACAGGGTCGAGGTACGGGGCGCTGGATGAGATCGCGTGGTACGGCCAACCCTCGGTATCAGGGACTCATCCGGTGGGGCAGAAGAAGGGCAACAGTATTGGGCTGCATGACACGCTTGGTAACGTGTGGGAGTGGTGCTGGGACGTGTACGATGGAGAGTTCTACAAAGCGTCTCCAGAACGAGATCCCGTCAACACTCCAAGCAGCTCTCACAGCGGCCAGCATCGCGTCATACGGGGCGGCAGCTTCGTCAACTACGCGTCCAGCGTGCGCGCCGCCAGCCGCGTCTACTGGTCGCCGGGCTACGCCCACTACAGCCTCGGCTTCCGCTGTTCCAGGTCGTTCCACTGAGCCTCGGCGTCTCGCCCCAGGCTCGCGCCCGGGGCTACAGACCCAGCGATGCCCCTTCGGGGCTCTCGACGGGGCGTCAACCTCCAGGCATCGTGTCAACCCACACAAGCGGCGCTCGATGTTGAGGTGCTGGAGTCGAGCGACACGATGCTGATGGCTGGCCCTGAGCCCGTGTCGACAGCCCCGCAGGGGCGTGCCTGGATCTGTAGCCCCAGGCGCGAGCCTGAGGCGGCTGTCTATACGTCTTCGCTGTACGTCGTCGCGAGCCACACGCCGATCTCTGCGGCGTCGAGTTTGAGCGCGCGCTCAATGAGGGTCTTTGCGCCCATCTCCTGATGAAGTTGGGCCAGCCGGGTCCTGTCGGCTTCGGAGAGCGGCCGCTGGAGCCGCGTCTGGAGGATGATCTCCAGCGAGAGGCCCAGACCCTCATCCCGCGCCAGCGCCACCTCGTGGCTGGCCCTTTCGACCTCCACCTGGGCCTGCGCCAGGTGTTCTTTGAGGAGGTTCGCCTCGCCCGCGAGCCGGCGCGTCTCATCCGCGAGTCGATGTTTCTCTTCGGCCAGTCGGCTGTGCTTCTCCTGGAGCAAGCGCTGCTCTTCGGTGAGGTGCTGGTGTGCCTCGTTGAGGTTCTGGTGTGCCTCATCAAGATGCTGATGTTCCTCGGCGAGATGCTGGTGCTCTTCGGCGAGATGTTGATGTTCTTCGGTGAGCCGTCGATGCGCCTCGTCGAGCTGTCGATGCGCCTCGTCGAGCTTGCGCTGCTCTTCCATCTCTCGGCGGACGATCTCGTCGATGTTGGCGAAGAACTCGCGATCGGCCTCGGTCCAGTCGTCCTGTTGCGTGTTGTCCATACGAATCCTCCACCGCCGGACCAGCGCCCAGAGCTGGCCCAGCCTCTCGTCCTGTTGCCGCCGCTCAAAAAGCTCATCAAGGGCGCGCTGTTGAACAGCGCCGCGCCCGAAGAGCCGCAAGCTCAGCGTCTCCTCGTTCTCGGGCAACTCCGAGACGACGACGAGGCCGACCCGGTGTCCAGGCGCCATCTGGTAGAAGCCCCTGGCCATGATGTCAGTATCGGGTCCGAACCCCAGGTTCGCAAGCGCGCTCTCGGGCCGGCCAGGGCTGATGACCCAGGTGGGTATGCGCTCGGGCTTCTTGCCGCGCTGGCTCAAGGCCCGACTCAAGGTCAAGGCCTTCTCCTGCTCGTCGAGGATGTCGTCGGCGCCAGGCGTCTGGCGGTAGATCTCCACCAGGCACCGCCGCCCGACGAGCCTCCCCACCACGCCCAGCGCCAACCCCCGAAGCGGCCCCGAAGGCGAGAAGTAGACGTCGGCGTGCTGCGGATCGGCGGCCACCATCATCTGCGACTCAAATTGACCCTGATCGGCCAGCAGCGCCTCGAAGACCTGTTTGGCGAAGGCGTCGTGGCGATGGCGTGCCCCTGTCTCCCCAGTCATCTCACCCCCTGAACAAACATCACCCCGTCGGAGCCTCCCTCGCCTCCGTCGTCAAGTCAAGCGGAAAACATCTGGTAATGTGTTCAGGGGGTCAGCCACACCCGATCGTAGAGGAGGTGAGGGCGCGGGCGCTGGACGCGGAGGTTCTGGACGCGGGGGCGCAGAGCGATCTGCGCGCGGGGGTTCAGGAGGAAGGTCGCGGGCTGGGCCTCGTGGACGAGGCGGTGGAAGCGCCTCAGGAGGTCCTGGCGCTCGTCGGGGTCGAAGCGCGTGCGGGCCTCGGTCAGCAGCCGATCGGCCTCGGGGTCGGAGAAGCCGAGGGCGTTGGCCCCGGTCGGCGCGCCGATCTGGGAGGAGTGCCAGACGGGCAGGGGGTCGGCCTCCCAGCCCAGCGCCCAGCCGCCGACATAGGCGTCGAAGTCCCCCTCGGACAGGAGCCGGCGCAGGTCAGTCCAGGAGGCCGGCGAGGGGACGGCGCGGACGCCGAGGAGGGCTAGATCGTGCTGGATCTGTCGGGCCAGGAGGGCCTCCTCGGCGCTGGCGTCTGCGTGCAGGAGCTGGAAGGCCAGGGTGACGCGCTGGCCGGCGATCTCGCGGTCGCGCAGGCCGTCGCCGTCGGTGTCGATCCAGCCGGCCTCGTCCAGCAGCGCGCGGGCCGCGGCGAGGTCGAAGGGCAGGGGCTGGATCTCGGGATCGACCCAGCGAGAGCCCGGCGGCAGCGGCCCGGTGGCCACCTCCCCTTGACCGGCCTGGGCTTCGTTCAGCAGGCGCTCCCGGTCGATGCCAAGGGTCATGGCGCGGCGCACGCGGGGATCGCTGAAGAAGGCCCCCCGGTTGTTCCAGCCGACAAAGCGCCACGCCTGCCGGGTCACCTCGACCGACCTCCACCCCTCGGCGCCGAGCAGGGCGCCCAGGTCGCCGCCGGCCTGCGCGATCTGGCTCGGGGCGAGCGCCATTGCGTCCAGCGCGCCCTCCCTCCACATCTGGAGGCGCGCGTCCAGCGGGCCGAGGTGGATCACGACGCCATCCAGCGGCGCCCTGCCGCCGTGCCAGCGCTCATCCCTGACCAGCTCCAGGGCGTGGCCGGGCGTCATGAGGTGCTGGCGGAAGGGCCCGGTCCCGACCAACATTGCGCGGCTCCAGTGGCCTTCGAGGCCTTCGAGGCCGATGGGGACGCCGTCCTCGTCGCGGCCAAGGAGCCACCGGGGCGCGGGCGCCAGGGAGAGCGCGGCGGCCTCGGCGATCACCGAGGGGCGCCGCCACTTCAACTCCAGCGTGTAGGGGTCGGGCGCGGCGATCGCCTCGAGATCCTGGAAGATCGCGGCCTCTCCGGGTCGGCCAGCCGGCGATCGGGCGACCTCGACGGCGAAGAGGAAGTCGTCGGCCGTGACCTCCCGACGCTCGGCGCCGATCCAGGCGTGTCGAGGGCCGGGTTCGATGGGCGGCGGGTGCCAGAGGACCCCTCGCTTGAGGGCGATCCGGTAGCTGCGCCGGTCGGCCGAGGCGGTCACGCGCTCGGCCAGATCGCCTCGCCAGCGCTCCGGGTCGTCGACGTGGCGCTGGGCGACGCGGCCCCCGACGAAGGTGTCGTAGAGATCCTCGACCCCGGCGTCGAAGGCCGTCAGCCGGTTCAGAGCGCCGTCGATCTTGCTCCAGGTCGTGATGTGGAGCGTCCCCCCGTCGACGGCCTCCGGCGCCCTCCACGGCGTCGGGTCCGGCTCCAGCAGCTCGATCTCGCCCGGCTTCGGCTCCTCCTCCGGCTCCGCCGCGCCCTTGACCGTCGGCCCGCGGCTCGCCTCGCAGGCCATCAGCAACGCCGCGGCCAGCGCGGCGGCCGCCGCGCGGACGAGGAGCTGGCGCCGCCACCGAGCCGCGCCACGCCGCCCGGCCTTCTCCGCGCGATGATCAGGCGGCGTCGGGGCTGGCCTCGCGGACCCTCGGAGGGATCGGCGTCCGGCGGGCCTCGTCGTCCCAAGGGCGCTCCCCATCGGGCTCAATCCAGATCACAGCGATCGCCGAGGCCGTCCCCGTCGGCGTCGGCTTGATCGGGGTTGGGGGCGCCGGGGCAGTTGTCGCAGGGGTCGCCGAAGCGGTCCCCGTCGCGATCGGTCTGGTCAGGGTCGAGCAGGTGCGGGCAGACGTCGCAGGCGTCGCCGAAGGCGTCGAAGGTCTCGATCGCGGTCGTAAAGGCCACCGCGTCCTCCTCCAGCGAGAAGTCCCTGGCATTGCGGGCGGCCTCCAGCACCAGCGCCTGGACCCCGCGCGGCCCCTCGATGCCCTGGGTGTGGGCGCCGCCGTCCGAGGGGCAGCTGATGCAATGGATCTCGATCCGGTTGGTGCTCTCCTGCAGCACGATCTGGAAGTTGACCGGGATGTCGCCGGGGAAGTGGGGCACGTTCTTGTAATGGACGACAAACTCGCGTTGAGGGAAGCGGCCGTCGAAGCCGTAGAGGACGAGGCCGCCGAGGTTCGGATCCAGGTCCTCCCAGTAGCCGGCGATGAGGTTGTTCGGGATGGCCGGATCGGGCAGGCGCTGGCCGCTGCAGCAGCCCAGCGCGTCGCGCTCGACGCCAAAGAAGAGGAATCCGTTGGCGCCAAGGCGAGTGGCGGTATACCTGACGCCGAAGAACTCGAAGGTGAAGCCCATCTCGATGGGGTTGGTGGCGAAGTCGTCCGTCAAGGGGGCCGAGCGCACCGGCTCGGCGCGGGGGTTGAAGGCGATGGCCTCGACGGTCATCCGGATCTCGTCGGCGTTCTGCTGGTTGCGGTTGGGGAAGGAGGGGCAATTGTCGCAGGCTGTCCCGGTGCCGTCCATGTCGCCGTCGGTCTGATCGGCGTTGGGCAGCGCGGGGCAGTTGTCGCAGAAGTCGCCGACCCCATCTCTGTCCCCGTCCTCCTGGTTGAGGTTGGGCACGAGGAGGCAGTTGTCGCGGGCGTCGGGGACGGTGTCGGCGTCGGAGTCCTGGCAGGCGTCGCCCACGCGGTTGCGGTCGGCGTCGGCCTGATCGGGGTTGAAGAGCTCAGGGCAGTTGTCGCAGGCGTTGCCCCGCCCGTCATCCTCGCCTTCGGTCCGGTCGCTGTCCGCCTGATCGGGGTTGGCGATGCCCGGGCAGTTGTCGACGAGGTCGAGGTGGCCGTCGGCGTCGAAGTCCTGGCAGGCGTCGCCGATCCCGTTCAGGTCGATGTCGGCCTGATCGGAGTTGGCGATCAGGGGGCAGTTGTCGACGTCCTGGCAGGCGCCGTCGCCGTCGGGGTCGTCGTCAGGATCTTCGGGGCAGGCGTCGCACGCGTCGCCCGCGCCGTCCTCGTCGCGATCCTCCTGAGCGGGATCGGGCACGTCGGGGCAGCCGTCGTCGTCGTCGAGGACGCCGTCCCCGTCGCGATCGGGCGGCGGCGCCGGGGCCTCGGGCTCCTCCTCGACGCCCGCGTCCGGGGGCGGGGCGGTGCCGCCCGGCGCGAAGCTCCGGGTCTGGCAGCCGACGACAACCAACGCGGCCCAGATCCCCGCAGTCATCAGGATCACTTCGGATCGGCGCCTCTCCGCTCCGCGTCTTGTCATCTCGCCGCTCCTTGAAGGCAATGCTCCTGCCGATGGAGTCTACACCAGAACGCCGACGGGATCAGTCGTGACGCGGCGGAACCTGATGATCTGACGCGAGCGCCGCCTTGGGGTGGTCAAATCGGCGCCCGTGCCTCATCTTGTTGTCGGTTGGATGATCTTCGGAGTGGAGTGTGGCCAGAGGCGTCGCCGCCTCGGGTGTTATGTATTGGGAGGGGGCCTTGTCGACGAGGCGAGCGTGGCTCGTGGTGTGGGGGGCTGTGGCGCTGTCGGGGTGCGCCTGGATCCAGGCGACGCTGTCGCCGCTGACGCCGGGCCCGCCGCCGCGCGCGGTCGGCGGCGAGGGCGTCGACTCCTACGGCGATCCGCTGCCGGTCAGGGCCCTGGCGAGGTTGGGCACCGAGCGCCTCGCCTCGCCTGGACCTGTCGAGGCGCTGCGCTTCGTCCCGGGCGGCGAGCGCTTCGTGAGCGCTCACAAGGGCGAGCTGGCCATCTGGAGCGCCCGCACGGGCCAGCGGCTGGCCTTGATGCGCGGCTACACGCTCGAAGGGCCGCCCGTGATCTCCTCGGACGGCGCCCGCGTCGCGGTGGGGACGCCGGACGGCGTCCACCTCTTTAACACCGACGGCGCGCTCTTGCCGCCCTTGAGCCAGGGCCAGCGCCCGGCCACCGCGCCGACCTTCTCACCCAAGGGGCAGGCGCTGGCCGCAGGCGGCCACGACCTGCGCGTGCGCGTCTGGAAGGTCGACACCGGCGAGCTCGTCCACGACATGCCGGGCCACGCGGCGCCCATCACGGCCCTGGCCTACGCCCCCGACAGCGAGACCCTGGCCTCGGCCGCTGCCGACGGCGAGGTGCGGCTTTGGCAGGCGAAGGCGGGTAAACCGCTGTCACAATTCAGGATCTTCTCCGAGCGCGTCGAGGCGCTGGCCTACGCGCCGGACCTGAGCGCGCTCGTCGCCTCCAACGGCCAGGAGGTGCGGGTGGTCGAGCCGTCCAGCGGGCGCCTGCTTCGGACGATCAAGCCGGTCGGGCCGCGCGCGCTCGATGTGCGCTTCGTGCCTGGCGAGGACCACCTGCTGATGATCTCCGATGAGGCGGCGGTGAGCTTCTGGGACGTGGAGACGGGTCAGCGCGTCCGCAAGCTCTCGGGTCGGGGCCGCGTGGATCTGTCCGACGATGGCCGGGTGATGGTCTCGGTCGAGGGCTCGTGCCTGAGGCTGTCGGTGCTGGAGACGGACGAGGAGCTTCTGTGGCTCAACCGGCACACGGGGCCGGTGCGCGAGGCCAGCTTCATCAACGGCGGGGTCGTGGCCGTGACGCAGGGCCAGGACGGGTCCGTGCGCCTCTGGGACACGGCGACGGGGGGGCAGATCAGAAAGCTCGACGGCGTGACGGCGGCCTCGCGCGACGGGCGCTGGCTCGCCCGCGCGGCGGCCGGGGGCAAGCTCGGGGTGGTCGATGCGGCCACGGCGCTGCCGCGCTGGTCGGGCGCCGACGCCGGCGGCCGCCTGGAGCGGCTGGGTTTCTCGCCCGACGGGGCGCTGCTCGTCGGGGTCGTCGAGGGCGGCCTGAGGATCTGGAAGGCCGACAGCGGCCAGCTCGCCGTGCGCCTGTCGGTCTCGCCGACCCCGCAGGCGGTGGCCTTCACGCCCGATTCGAAGCGCGTCTTGCTCGCCGAGGGCGGCGCCATCCGGCTGCACAGCGTCGTCAACGGCGATCAGGTCGGCGCCTTCGAGGGCGGCGACAGCCCGATCTCGGCGCTGGCCCTGTCCGAGCGGGGCGACCTGATGGCCTCGGTCAGCGGTCAGCGCGAGGTCCGGCTCTGGGACCTTGGCCAGGGTGAGCCGCTCGAGGCCCTCAAGTCCGGCGTCGAGGCCGTCGCCGTGGCCTTCTCCGCCGAGGGCGAGCGCCTCGGGGTCGGCGCCTCGGACGGCTCCTTCGAATTGTGGCACCTGCCGACGCGCACGCTCCAGGCCCGCTTCAAGCCCCACCGCGGCCCGGTGACGGCGGTGGCCTTCAGCGGCGGCGGGGTGATGACCGCGGGTCAGGACGGCGCGGCCATGATCTGGGATATGGCCGCGCTCCAGCCTCGCCGCTTCTTCGAAGAGCCGCAGGCCGCCAAGGAGGATCCGAGCGCCGCAGGCGCGGACCCCGCCTCGCCGACGACCGATCCGCCCGCGTCGGCGCTGCCCGCGCCCGGGTCCGGCGGCAATGGCTTGCCGCCGGGCGCGGTGGCCCGGCTCGGCAGCGCCAACCTTCACCACGACGCGTCCTTGACCCGGATCGTCCAGTCGCCGGACTGGCGGTGGCTCGCGACGGCCGACGACGCCGGGGTGGCCCGGCTCTGGGACGCCGACACTGGCGAGATGCACGCCGAACTGGAGGGGCACCGCGGGCCGCTGATCCGGCTGACCTTCTCGCCCGACAGCAAGCTGCTGGCCGGGGTCGACGGCGGCCCCCAGGTCTTCATCTGGAGCGCCCTCGACGGCGCCCTGCAAGGCACCATCGACGCGCTGGACGCCGGCGCGCTGGCCGTGGCCTTCGACGCCGACGCCCAGCGCGTGGCGCTGGGCGGGCGCGGCGGCCAGATCCTCGTCTTCGACATGGCGCGCAAGACCATCGTCAAGGATCTCAAGGTCCACACCGGCGACGTGACCGACCTGGCCTTCTCGCTGGTCAGGGACCGCCTGGCCTCATCGAGCATGGACGGCACCGTCATCCTCTGGGATCTGCACAAGGAAGCGCCGATGCTGCGCTACCAGATCAGCGACGCGGGCGCCCTCTCCGTCGCCTTCTCTCCCCACACCCGCAAGCTCGTCAGCGGCGGCGCCGACGGCGTCGTCAAGGCCTTCAGCGTCGTCACCGGGGAGCGCCTGGGCCAGCTCAAGGCCTACGGGGCGGTCTCGGAGCTCCGCTTCGCGCCCGGCCCCAAGGCCGAACGCGAGCTGCTGGCCACCGCCGGCGTCGGCTTCGTCTCCCTCTGGGACCTCAACGCCCTCCTGGAGGTTCGCACCCTGCCACTCCCCGAGGTCCCCGCCACCTCGGCGGCCTTCAAGCCCGACGGCACCGTCCTGATGACCGCCGCCGCAGGCCACGCCGTGCGCTTCTGGGACACGGCCTCCGTTCAGGAGATGCTCGTCGGCGGCGGCCACCACCGCCCCATCACCGCCATCGCCCGCGCCCGCGACGGGGCGACGCTGGCCACCGGCAGCGAGGACCAGACCCTCATCCTCTGGGACACCCGCACCCACCAGGTCCGCGCCGTGCTGCGCGGACACCAGGGCACCATCCTCGACCTCGCCTTCAGCCCCGACGGCGCCGCCCTCGCCTCCGCCTCCGCCGACGGGACGGTGCGCACCTGGGACGTCAAGAAGGGCGCCGCGCTGCTGACCCTCAAGGGCCACCAGGGCCCCGTCGAGGGCCTGGGCTTCTCGCCCGACGGCCGCACCCTCGTCAGCGCCGGTCAGGACGGCTCCGTCTTCATCTGGAACGTCGCCACTGGCCTCCAGCTCGGACACCTGGGCGGCGATCGCCGCACCATCACCGCCATGGCCCTGTCCCAGAGCGGCCAGACCATCCTCTACGGCGATCCCGAGGGCCTGATCCACACCTGGTCGAGCGTCAGCTACAAGCCCATCTCCGTCCTGCGCGGCCACATCCACCCCATCACCGAGATCGTCGTCGCCCCGGCCAGCAACCTCATGGCCTCCGCCGACGCCAGCGGCCTGATCCACATCTGGCGCCTCGACCAGGGCCGCATCGTGACCTCCTTCGAAGCCCAGGACACCCGCGCCCTCGTCTTCGCCCCCGACAGCCAGCGGCTGGCCACCCTCGGCGGCGACCTCATCCACATCTGGGACATCCAGACCGGCCAGGAGCTCATCCAGGTCAGCGGCTACCGCGGGCAGGCCACCGACGTCATCTTCTCCGGCGACGGCAAGCGCCTCTTCTCCGCCACCACCGACACCACCGTCATCGTCTGGGATCTCGGAAAAGCCATTCGATTCGATGACTTCCAGCGCGCTCACCCCCCCTCGTCGCCCGCCGCTCCCAAACCCGACGCCCCTTCGCCGTAACCGATCGGCGGGTTCCAGCGTACCCCTCCGCAGGCCCGCTGCTCGGGCCAGGGAGGAGGATCATGGGGCGGGCGAGGATCGGGCGCGGGCTCTCTGTCGGGGTGATGTCGGTGGTGCTCGCGGGCACCGTGGCGCTGCTCATCCACCGGACTCTGGATCGCAGCCGGTGCGACAGCGGCCTCGAATGCCTCCACATGGCCGATGAGGCCTGGTACGGCGACAAAGCCGTGGTCGATCTGGATCGCGCCGCCGCCCTCTTCCTGCGCGCCTGCGAGGAGGGCCTCTCCGAAGGCTGCACTCAGTTCTGGATCTTGACCTCCAGCCAGGCCTTCGAAAAACTGTGCAACACCGAGCACCCAGACGCCTGCGCCCTCCCCCTGGCCGAGGCCGACAGGATCGCGCGCCGCTGCGACGAGGGATCCAGCGACGACTGCTTCAAGCTCGCTCTGATGGACGTCCACGCCAACCTCGACGCCAGAGACCGCGAGCGCGGCGAGGCGCGCTTAGAAGCCCTCTGCGACGCCGATCACGCCGAGGCCTGCTTGAGGGTGGCCCGGGCAGGGTGGAACCGGCCGGATCACGCCGCGCTCTATGAGAAGTCCTGCGCGCTGGGCGCCGCCCTCGCCTGCGACGAACTGGCCACCGACCTCTTCTACGCCGCGCCGAAGCACCAGCCCCGCGTCATCGACCTCTACGACCGCGCTTGCGCCCTCGGCGCCCCCGAGGGCTGCCTCCACCTCGCCGACATCCTCCTGGTCGTCGACAAGCGCCCTGAAAATGTCTCCCGCGGCCTCCACGCCATGAGCCAGGCCTGCGCCCTGAGCCCTCGCCTGTGCTTCGACCTGAACATCGCCTGTCACCACCACCCCGGACACCCCGCCTGCCCTCCGGTGCCCCCCCTGCGCTGCTCCTCCCCCCTCGATTGCGTCGAGCAGGGCGAGGCCGCGGAGGGTGGCCTGCGCGGCCGGAGCAACCCGGACCACGCCGCTCGCCTCTTCGGCGCCGCTTGCGACGGGGGGCTGGCCGAGGGCTGCGAGCGCCAGTGGTCGATCCTCATCAACACCCTCGACGATCCCCAGGCCGCGCAGGTCGCCCTCGGGCGGGCTTACGAGGCCCTCGATCGGCGCTGCAACGCCGGGGAGGCGCCCGCCTGCCTCCACCTCGGCGAGCTTCGCCAGCGCGCCCGCCATACCTCCTGGGTTCCCAGAGGGCCGATCCGGATGTTCGAAGTGCCGCCGCCGCCCGAACTCCACGGGTGCGACCCCGATCCCCTCGATCCCGTCGTCACGGCCTCCCTCTCGCGCGCCTGCGCGCTCGATCTGGCCCGCGGCTGTCAGACCCTCGGCGAGCACCTCGCCCGCGGCAACCGCTTCGCCGAGGCCGACGCGGCGCTCCAGAAGGCCAAGGCGCTCTTCGAGCAAAGGTGCGCCGTCGGCGATGTTGAGGCCTGCGAGGCGCAGGTCCACGCGCTTGAGCTGGCCGAGGAGGACGCCAGCCGGGCCTACGAGCGGCTGGAGGCCGCGCTGATCCCCACCTGCGACGACGCGCAGCGCCAGGAGGCGTGCCAGCGGCTGGCCGGGCTCTACCTGACCAGGCGCCGGCCCGCCCCCTCGCTCGCGCGGGTCGAGGCGCTGATGCAGCAGCGCTGCGAGGAGGGGCTCTGGGGAGACGGGGTGACCGCCTGCGTTGATCTCGCGGGGCTTCTGCTGGAGGGGCGCCTGGTGGCCCAGGATGTCCCTCGCGCCGGGAGGCTCTACCGACAGGCCTGCAATGAAGGGCACGTCGGCGCCTGCCACGCGCTCAACAGGATCTGCGAGCGCGACCCCGAGTTCGAAGGCTGCTTCGAGGTCAACACCCTCAGCCTCGCGAGCGCCGAAGAATACTACTCCGAAGGGCTCAACCACTTCGAAGGGACCACGGTCCACCGCAATGTCGGGCAGGCCGTCTGGCTCATGAAGGAGGGTTGCCAGGCGGGGTCATGGTCGGCGTGCGACTTCCTGTCCAGAGGCCTTGAGGCAGGCGAATTCTTGAACAAGGATCCCGCCCAGGCCAGCGCATTCCACGAGCGCGCCTGCGCCCTCGGTCAATCATGGGACTGCCAGGGCAAGCCTTGAGGGCGCGGTGGTTGCAGCGCAACACCTTGTTTGAACCTGGTTTTGTGCCTCTTGAGGCCGCGACGCGCGCCCTCAGAACATGGCGATGGGGATGGGCCACGCCGGGCGCCACTCGTTGCGCATCTCGCGCCACAGGGACAGGTGGCGCGGGTCGTAGACGGGGAAGACGACGTAGCCGCGCCCGACAGGCGAGGACTTGAGCCGGGTGGCGTGCCGGTTGATGGTGTCGAGGTCGCGGCTGATGGCCTCGTAGCTGTTCTGGGCGCAGACCTCGAAGACGACCGGGACGTCATCGGGGGTCCAGACGAGGAGATCGGCCTCGGGGTTGTCGTGGCTGCGGGTGGAGGGGTAGGGCGCGTCGACCTGGACGAACCACCCTCGGGGCAGGTGCTGGCGCAGCGCGCTGAAGAGCGCCGCCTTGATCATCCCCTGGCTGGGCTTGTCCTCGACGGCGGCCCGGAAGCGCTTGTGGGACGAGGCGAAGCTGGCCAGCACCGCCTCGTCCAGCGCGTGCACCGTGTACAGGTGGAGCCCCTCGATGTGCTTGTTGTGCTTCTGTCGATGGCTGATCAGATCTGCGAGCGTCCTCATCGCCTTGCCTCCGTGCTCTTGAGCGGTCTCTCCTGGCGCCCATCCTTGTCCCCCAAGGGCACCTGTCTATTGAACATGTTTTCAGTGTTCGTCATTCCAGGCGCGAGGACATTTTTCAAGGATTGAGGGCGTCGTGGCGGGGGTTGGTGGGGATCTTGAGGGGGGATCACTCCAAGCCGTGGAGCCACCACTCCAGGAAGCCGCAGTGGCGTCGGATGGGTCGACGGCGGCCCTGGGCGTGGAGGTCATTGCGGCAGGCGAAGGGCAGCAGCTCGCCGTGGCGTTGACGGTCCTCGATCCAGACGGTGCCTTCGAAGAAGCCCTCGACGACGAGCAGCGCGAGTGTGTCGTCGTCGTAGCGCGCCAGGGGGATGGCGCGGGCGCCGTCGGGCAGGGTGCGCGGCGGCACCTCGGCCCAGGTGCGCTCGCCCAGCGGCATGAGCCCGAGGCCAGGGCCAGGGCCGCCGTTGCCGACGCGGGCCAGGAAGCGCCGCAGGTCCTCGGGGAGGTCGCAGTCGAGGTGACGCTCGATGGCCTCGACGCCGACCTCCGTCAGCCGGACCCCCGGCTGCTCTCCCCGTGAGAGCTGCGCGAGCCGCACGCGCCGCCTGGACTCGTCCAGCCGGGCGTTGAGCGATCCCTCGTCGCGGGGGTCGTCCCAGAAGGGCAGGGGGAGGAGCCGGTCGCCCCTGCGCTCAAGCAAGGTTCCGAGCGCGGCCGGCTCGGTCGGCAGGTGGAGGGAGCGCAGCAGCCAGCCCGGCTCGCTGTAGTGCCCCCAGGGCTGGTCGTGCCGCGCCAGCGCCTTGAGGATGTGGAGCTGGCGAGGGCTCAGGAGGCGCGGGAGTTGACGGGCGGCGCCCTCGGGCGCTGGGCCGGCGGGCGCTGGGCCGGGGTCGAGCGCCTGCGGCTCGGTGGTCCAGACGCCGCCGAAGAAGGCGCGGGCCAGGATCTCGCAAAGCCGCTCGACGAGGCCCTCGCCGCCGCCCGCGTCCGGGTCGCTCAGCGAGAATCCCCCCCCCGCGCCGCCGAGATCGTCGCCGAGATCGCCGCCGTCCAGGGGGAAGACACCCTCGCCGCCGTCCAGGGGGGAGCCACTCAGCGCGGGCGAGGCGGCAGCGGCGGGGTCGTCGAAGTGGGCCAGGACGCGGGTGACGGCCTCGGGGGCGTCGGCGCAGCAGAGCTGGCACAGGAGGTTCTCGGGCGTGTTGGCGCTGTCGAAGCCGTCGTAGATGAAGCCGGGCAGGAACCCGCGGACGGCGTCGTCGTCGAGCGGGTCGCGCAGCATATCGACGAGCAGCGCCACCCCGGCGTCGAGCAGGGCGGCGTCGACCTCACCCCACGGGATCGCGGCCAGCGCCACCCAGCGGACCACGCGCGGGCGATCCGAGGTCAGCACCTCGGTCGTCAGCGCGGCCGGCAGCGCCCCGCCTTCGTCGTCGTGGCGCTGCGCGCGCGCCGCGCGGGCCTGTAGCGCGTCGAGGGCGGCCGCCTGGACGAAGGGGTGGCGCTCATCCTCGAAGGCCGACCAGAGCGCCGCGTCGACCGCCTCGCCTGGGCAGGCGCGCAGCGGGTAGGCCGCCACGGCGCGGACGCGCGGCTCGGGGCCGCCGACGAAGAGCTCCAGCAGCGCGCCGGTGCGCCGCGTGATGGCCCTCCAGGTGCCCCAGCGCGACCAGGCGCGCTCGTCGACCGGGCGCGTGTCCGCGCCGTGCTCGACGCGGCTGCGGCCGACGAGCTGCCGCATGAGCAGGTGCGGCGCCCCGCAGCAGGCCAGCAGCTCCCCGAGGAGGTCCAGGACGTCGGCCTTGTCCACCCCCGTGCCCATCTCCAGCAGCTCCATCAGGAAGGGCGCGGCCAGATCCCCGCGCGCCACCTGCCCCTGGTTGATCAGCGCCATGTGCAGCTCCGCCCAGGCCCTGTCTCGCGCGAGGCCCTCGGCGGCGTCCAGCGCCAGGATCAACCGCAGCATCTCCACCAGCGCACGCCGCTCCTCGACCCACCGCAGCGCAGGGTGCAGCGCGAAGGGCGCCTCGGCGCCCCTGGGCGGCGCGGCGACCTCGAAGGACCCGGGGTCCAGCAGCAGGGCCCGCACCGCCTCGCGCGGGCAGGGCGCGTCGAGCGCCGCCGCGTCGACCGGCTCGCGCAGGCTCCAGCTCACCACGCGCTCAAGCGACACCGACCACGCGGCCGCGCGCCCCTTGATCGCCAGCCCCTCCAGCGCCCGCTCGCCGCCGATCTGCGCCACCGCCCCGATCAACGCCGCCTGCGCTGGCCCCTCCAGCTCCTGCTCCAGCCGCGCCTTGAGCGGCCCGCAGCCGCCGACGCCCATCGCGCCCATCAACCCCAGCAGCCGGGCCGCCTCCGCGCGCAGCTCCGACCAGGGCGAGGCCAGCGAGGTCACCAGCAGGTCCATCTGCGGCTCCAGGAGCCCGACGAGCCCTTCGGGGCGGCAACACCCCTCGATCAACGCCGACAGGCCCCGCAGGACCATCGTCCGCTCCATCGGCCCCAGCGTGCTGCGGGCCGCCTCCATCAAGCCCGTCACGGACAGGTGATCGAGGCGCCCGACGTAATCCTCCCGCACGAAGGACAGGCACGCCTCGATCCCCTGCACCCTGGTCTGCGATGAAGGCGAGGAGAGGCGGTCGAGCAGGGTGATGAGCGCGTCGGTGTGGGCGTTGAAGGACAGGGGTGCGTTCATGGTCGATCCTCCCGATTGGATCAAATGTTCAGTCATCAGCCATCATCTCAGCTATCTGCTCTGATGTCCAGTTGTTTGTCGGCGACCAGGCAAGGGGGGATCATTTTTTGGCGGGTTTGGATCGAAGCGTCGGGTCGCCCGTTTCCAGGCCGGACGTTGGACAGGCGGTGAGCGCCATGAGGACAAGGGAGGGAGCGATGAGGCGGATCGGGACGGCGGCTTTGGCGGTGTTGTGTGTGATGGGCTTTGCGTCGGCGGCCTCGGCGCAGTTCAACGCGGCGCGCGCGAAGAACGCGCCGATGGCGGACGTCGAGGTGTCCTACAAGGGCGACGACGGGGTGGTGCGAAAGCGGGTCGAGCAGCGGGAGGTCGAGGGGGACAAGTTCGGCAATGCGGCCGGCAACCAGTACGACCTGGCGGTCGACGGGGCCTTCGAGGGGCAGACGGTCGCGGTGCTGCACTTCTATACGGGCGAGGGCTTCGACTTCAGCCTGCCGAAGGCGGCGCTGCAGGAGAAGGGGTTCTCGGTGTATCGGTGGTCGAACAAGGCGCCGAGCCCGGAGGAGCTGCGCAAGGGGCTTGAGAAGTCCTGCCAGCTCTGGATCATCTCCAGCGAGCAGCGCCACTTGAGCGACGCGCACGTCCAGATCATCAAGGACTTCTTCAACAGCGGCCGCGGGGTCTACATCTGGGGCGACAACGAGCCCTTCTACACCGACGCGAACGTCGTGGCGCAGGCGCTCTTCGGGGGGCAGATGCTGGGCAACCTGCCCGGCACCGTGACCGTGCCGGTGCGCAGGGGCGCCGAGAAGGTGGGGCTGATGCCCAACCACGACATCACGACGGGGCTTGAGCACCTCTACGAGGGGATCACGATAGCGACCCTTCAGCCCAACGACGCGCTTGAGCCGCTGCTCTTCGGCTCGGCGGGCAACCTCGTGGCGGCCTTCTACGACCACAAGGGGCGGCGGGCGGTGCTCGACGGCGGCTTTACGCGGCTCTACATCAACTGGGACACGGCCGGGACGGCGCGCTACGTCAAGAACGCGGCCGCGTGGCTGGTCAACCACGAGCGCTTCGGCGATCAGGTCGTCTCCGAGAAGTTCCAGACCGGCCCCAAGTGACCTGCCGCCCCTCTTGGAACTGTGATGGGTTTGACTCCCGTCGCTGTCGGCCTCGACGACCTCGGTCCCTCAAACCCATCAACGTTCTGGCCACCTGAGCCCGGCTTCGCTAAGGTGCGCGTCGGCCCTCGCCGGGGGTCGTCGTGTCCAGGGCGGGCGTCAAGGGAGGGGCTGATGGCGCGAGGGATCTTTGTCAACGGGGTTGAGGGGGCGGGGCTGCCTGCGGACGATCCGGGCTTTACGCTCGGGCTCAACGTCTTCGAGACGCTGCGGACCTACGGGCGGTCGCCCTTTCGGCTCGGCGCGCACCTGGCGCGGCTGGCGGCCTCGGCCAGCGCGATCGAGGTGCCAGTGCCGGGCGAGCTGGAGGGCGAGATCCGGGCGGTGGCCGCCGCGAACCGGGACATCTGGATCCGGGTGGCCTTGACGGCGGGCGGCAACCGGGTGCTCCAGTTCGAGTCCGTGGATCAGGCCAAGATCGGCGCGCCGGTCCGGGTCGCCTCGGTGCAGATGGCGCCGACGCCGTGGCTGCCGGGCAGCGTCAAGCACGGCAGCCGGGCCGGGTGGGTGCTGGCGGCCAAGGCGCTGGGCGTCGAAGAGGTGGTCTTCGTCGACCCGGCCGGGGACATCCTGGAGGCGAACCGATCCAACGTCTTCGCCGTGGTCGGCGGGGTGATCCGGACGCCGGCCAACGACGGCGAGAAGCTCGAAGGGGTCACGCGCGGGGCGCTGCTGGAGGCCGCCGCCGAGGCGGGGCTGGCCGTGGAGGTCGGGCCGCTGCCGCTGTCGGCGCCCTTCGGGGAGCTCTACCTGAGTTCGACGCTCAAGCAGCTGGCCCCCGTGGTCGACATCGACGGCCGCGAGGTCGGTGGCGGGCCGGTCGGCGCCGCGCTTCTCGCGGCCTTCCGGGCGATCGTGGCCCGCGAGTGCGGCGTCGCCTGAGCCTCCTGGCGCGAGCGCAGGTCGCCTGTGAGCTCGATCCTTCTCACGGAGCCGTTGACTCTGAGCCTGCGCGAGCAGGCCGCCGATGGCCCCGCGCGCCCTGGGTTTGCGGAAAAATAGACTGGACATAGTGTCAGGGTCGAGGTAGAGGTCAGAGGTTGTGTGGAGGTGGTGATGGCCAAACCGTGGATTCATGCTCAGTCGTCGGCGCGCCGGTTTGGAGGTGCGCCCGAGGACTATATCAAGATCCATGAGTTCCTGGATCTGAGCAAGTCGGCGGTGCCGGACAACCGACATCGGGTCTTCACGCACAACGCGTGGTTCATCTTCTTCATCCCGGAGCGCGTCTTCGGGCGGGTGCTGGTCAACAGCGCGGGCCGGGAGGTCTCGGTGCGGGAGATCTGCGAGCAGCACGTCCAGGAGGACTTCGGGGGCTTCATCCCGTCGGCCCAGGACTGGGTGCAGGCGCTGGAGATGAAGGACTGGATGAACAACGGTCGGGGGGCCGCGCCGCCCTCTTTCGAGGGGATCGAGCGGCGGCGTCGGGTGCGTCAGGTGATGAGCTTCGACAGCGACTGAGGAGGGTTGACGCTCAAGTCGTTGCCCTGGAAGGACTCTCTGGCTTTGATGGGGGGGAGATGGACGAGCAGCTCCTGAGGTTGATCGAGGGTGCGCGGACGCGGGAGCCGGAGGCGCTCGGGTCGTTGGCGCTGGAGCTGGTGATGCGTGGCTATCCGAGGCCAGCGGGCGACGATCGGGCGGCGATCGAGGCGCTCAGGGCTCAGCGGGACAGGCTCGGCGCGGAGCTGCTGGCGCAGGCCAGGGGCTACTTGCAGGAGGGCGCGCGGCGGATTTTTGCGCGCTTCCCGCACGTCGAGTCCTTCTCGTGGCACCAGTACACGCCCTACTTCGCCGACGGGGAGCCCTGCGTCTTCGAAGCGTGGACGCGCTACGCCTCGATCAACGGCGAGGACAGCTATTTTGGAGACGACGACACGTCGATGGAGGCGGTGGTGCAGCGCGAGGTGGTGGCGCTGTTGATTCCTTTGAGCAATGAGCTGCTGTTGGCGCTCTTTGGCGATCACCAGGTCGTGCGCGTGACCCCGCAGGGGGTCTTCGTCGAGGAGTTCGAGCATGAATGAGGTCGAGCGGGATGGGCTCTCGGGCCTCCTCGACGCTGCGGCGGGGGGAGGCGAGGCGGCGCTGTCGGCGCTGTCGCTGGAGCTGGCCGAGATGGGCCTGCCGGAGGATCCCGAGGGGGTCGAGGCGCGCTTCCAGCTGCTCCTGGTCCGACAGAAGGGGACGTCGCGGGTGCTCAAGGAGGTGGCCGAGCGCTTCGCCGCCGCGGAGATCGCCCGGCTCTTCGAAGAGTGGCCGGCGCTGGAGTCCTTCGGGTGGCGGCAGTACGCGCCCTCGTGGTCGGAGGGCGAGACGGGGGTTCAAGAGGCGCGCCTGGACGAGATGACCATCAACGGGCAGGAGGGGCCGCACAAGGGCAACTCGACCCTCGCCAGGATGTACCGCGCGGCGCTCAAGCCGCTGCGCTTTCTGGGCGACGATCTGCTGGTGGAGATCTACGGCGAGAGCCGCTCGGTGAAGGTGTCGCGCGAGGGCGGGGTCGAGACCGACTGGTACTGGGACGAGGACTGAGCCGGGCGCAGGCGGGCGCGAGGGCGCCTGGAGCGGGGCGAGATGGGGACGCAGGACAGGCTTGGGCAGCTCCGCGCGGCGCTCTACATGGCGCCCGGCGGCGCGACGTGGCGGCGAGCCTGTGATCTGCTCGATCGGTGGCCGGCCGACGCCGATCAGGAGGTGGGGATCGATTACGTCGACGCCCACCTGAAGGGCTGGGACGACAGCCTCAGGGTGGCGCCGCTGCGCTGGCTGCTGGCGCTGGAGCACGGGCACCCCGCGCCACAGATCAGGGTCGCCCGGGCGATCGCGTTGACCTCCTCCGATCCGCGCGGCCGGGAGATCCTGGAGCGCGTCTCCAGCGCTGCGCCGCTGGCCCCGATCAACACGCTGTCGACCCGCGAGATCAAGATCGGCGACCGCTCGCTGGCGAGGATCGTCGGCGGGCCGCTCTGGCACGGGCTGCGCCGCCTGACGCTCCAGAGCGCGGGGCTGGAGCCTGACGGGGCCGCGACGGTGGCCCGCTCGGGCGGCCTGGAGGCGCTGGAGGCCCTCTCGCTGGCGGGCAACGCCATCGAAGACAAGGGCCTCAAGGCCCTGGTCGACGCCCTCCAGAGCCCCAGGCTCTCGTCGCTGGATTTGACCGGCTGCGGCCTCGGCGCCGAGGCCGCCGAGGTGGCCTCGGCCCCCTGGGCGCCTGGCCTGCGCCGCCTGGAGCTGGGGCGCAACGGGCTCACGGAGGGCGCGGCGGCGGCGCTCGGCGCCTCGACCTCCCTCGGGGCGCTCGCCGAACTGTCGCTGTCTGCAAATCCGCTGGAGGATCAAGGGGTTGCAAGCTTGTCCAGGGGCGCGCTCGGCGGCCTGGAGGGCCTCGACCTCTCGCTGTGCCGGGTCGCCGATCCAGGGGCGCTGGCGCTGGCGCGAGGCTTCGAGCGGCTGCGGGCGCTGCGGCTGGCGAACAACCCCATCGGCCCCCAGGGCGTCGAGGCGCTGGTCGAGGCGCCGCTGGCCGCCTCCCTGGAGGTCCTGGATCTCTCGCTGGCCGCCCTCGGGGCCCAGGGCGCCAGGGCGATCGGGCGAGCAGGGCTCGCCGCCCTCCGCGTCCTCTCGCTCGGCGGCTGCCTGATCGGCGACGAGGGCGCCAGGGCCCTGGTGGACGCCGATGGGCTGGCCTCGGTGCGCCACCTCGACCTCTCCGCCAATGGGATCGACCTCGACGGCCTCGGCGCGCTGATCGACAGCCCCCTCTTCGAGGGGCTTGAGCACCTCGATCTGGGCTTCAACGACTTCAACGCCGCCCACGTCGAGCTCCTGCTCCGCTCTCCCCACCTGAGCTCGCTGCGGGTCTTGCGCTTGATGGGCCGGGGTCTCGGCGATGACGCCCTCAAGAAGCTCGCGGCCTGCCCCGCGCTCTCCAACCTCCTCGAACTCCACCTCGATCCGGAGCGCGCCAACGCCGAGGGCCTCCAGGCCCTCATCCGCTCGCCCCACCTCCACCCCCGCGTCCGCGCGGCCCTCTCATGCGCCACCTGAGAAGCCATTGGGAAACTGAAGGCCGTCGTTGTGGGGGTCGAAAGAGGCCACCTGCGGCTGGAGCGCTGATTGGTTTGACTCCCGTCGGTCATCGGTCCGACAGAGCCGATGCCGTCGTCGTCGATGCTCGACGGGCCAAAGGCCCGCCTGCGCTCTCCTCCTTGGCCTCGACCCTGTCGGCCTCGACGACCT
>SYOX01000236.1 GCA_005804885.1 Pseudomonadota bacterium | reverse complement strand
AGCTCGATCTGGATGACGTTGAGGCGGTAGTAGAGGTCCTCTCGGAAGGCCCCCTCGTCGACCTGGGCGCGCAGGTTCTTGTTGCTGGCCGCGATGATGCGACAGTCGACCTCCTCCTCGTGGACGGAGCCGACCCGCTTGACGCGCTTCTCCTGCAGGACGCGCAGGAGCTTGACCTGGAGGTTGAAGGACAGCTCGCTGATCTCATCCAGGAAGAGGGAGCCGCCGCTGGCGGCCTGGAAGAGCCCGGGCTTGTCGCGCGAGGCGCCGGTGAAGGCGCCCTTGGTGTGGCCGAAGAGCTCGGACTCCATCAGGTCCGCGGGGATGGCGCCGCAGTTGATGGGGATGAAGGGGCCGTCGCTGACCTCGGAGCGGGCGTGGATGGCGCGGGCGGCCAGCTCCTTGCCCGTGCCGGACTCGCCGGCGATCAGGATCGTGGCGCGGGTGCGCGCGACCTGGGAGATCAGTTCGAAGACGCGCCGCATCAGGGCCGAGCGGCCGACGATCTTCTCGAAGCGGTGCTGGTTGGCGATCTGGGTCTTGAGGCGGAAGTTCTCCCGGACCAGCTCGACCTTCTCCAGGGCCTTCTCGATGACGACCTTGACGGCCTCGACCTTGAAGGGCTTGGTCAGGTAGTCGTAGGCGCCGAGCTTCATGGCCTCGATGGCGGTCTCGGCCGTGGCAAAGGCGGTCATCATGATGACCTGGGTGCCGGGGGCGTTGTCCTGGTAGCAGCGCAGCACGTCCAGGCCGCTCAGCCCGGCCATCTTCAGATCGGTCAGGACGATGTCCAGATCGGCCTCCTCGACCATCTCGACGGCGCGCTCGCCGCAGTCGACGCAGATGACCTCGTGACCCAGCTTGCGCAGCAGGATGGAGAGGAACTCGCGCATGCTCAACTCATCGTCGACGACCAGGATCCTTCCCATCCCCCCCCCTTACTTCCAACGCCCCACGGGCGCCTCCTGTCCCACCGCGGCCACCGCGCCGCGCAGCAGGACCTCGCCGGTGGGCTCAGCCCAGGATCTGGCCAGCGGGATCATGCTCGGCGCGCTCTCTACAGGCACCTCGCTGGGGTGCCTGCGGATGGGCAGATCGATGATGAAGGTCGTGCCCTCTGTCGAGGTCTCCACGCCGATGACGCCGTCGTGATCTTCGACGATCCGGTAGATGGTCGCAAGTCCCAGGCCAGTGCCGCCTCTTTTTGTCGTGAAGAAGGGTTCGAAGAGCCTGTCGCGGATGTCGTCCGAGATGCCTGGCCCGCTGTCGGAGACGGTGACGCGGACGACGACGCCGTCGGCTGGGTCATCGACGTCTTCGAGCGCCTCCCACTGGCCGTCGGGCTGGCGCTCGGCGATGCAGATCTTGACGCGGACGACGATCTCGCCCTTGCCGTCCATGGCCTGGGAGGCGTTGCGCAGCAGGTTCCAGACGATCTGCTTGATGCCGTCGGCGTTGGCCTGGATTTCGAGGCCCTTGCAGGCCTCGACGTCCCGGCGCAGGACCACGCCGCCGGCCATCTTCTCGTCGTGCAGGAAGAGGTCGAGGGTCTCGCCGATGATGGCGTCGAGCTGGACGGGCTCGAAGGAGCGGCGGCGGTCGCGGGCGTAGTCCAGGAAGTCGCCGATGAGGATGTTGAGTCGGTCGATCTCGCGCAGGACGATCCGCATGAGCCGATCCTCGTCGCCGCCCTGGTCGACGAACATCTGGAGCATCTCGACCGAGCCGCTGATGGAGGCCAGCGGGTTTCGGACCTCGTGGGCGATGGCGGCGGCGAGCTGGCCGACGGCGGCCAGGCGCTCGTGGCGCTGCACCCTGCGCTGCATCTGGTGCATCAGGGTCAGGTCCTGGAGGGTCAGGATGTGGCCGTAGTGCTCGCCCTTGCCGTCAAAGAGGGGCGAGTGGCTCACGCTCAAGAAGACCGGATCGCTCTGGGCCCTGTCGACCCAGCCCTCCCAGCGCTCGCCGCCGCCGGGGGCCAGCAGCGACTCGATGGCGGTGGAGAGCTCGACGAGCATCTGGGCGGCGGGCGCGCCGTAGATCTCCTTGATGGTGCAGCCCAGGAGCTCCTCGGCGGCGCGGTTGAGGAAGAGGATCCGCTTCTGCGTGTCGAGGGTGACGACGCCGGAGGTGATCGAGGAGAGGATGTGCTGGTTGAGGGCCTGGAGTTCGCGGATGTCGAGCTGCTTGCGCTCAAGCTCGCTGCCCTGCTCTTCGAGGCGCCGGGCGAGGTAGCCGGCCAGCAGGCCGACGAGGTAGTAGGCGACGATGTTGACGATGACGCTGTAGACGTGGTTGGCGGCCACGCCGCGGCCCAGCGGCGGCCCCCAGGCGATCTGGACCCAGCCGAGCTGGGAGGAGAGCATCAGGAGGAAGGTGACGCTGCACAGGGTCGCGGTGATGAAGGCGGCCTTGCGGCCCATCAGGATCGCGCTGTTGATGATCGTCAGGTAGAAGAGGAAGGCGAAGATGGACTGTGTGCCGCCGGTGACGTAGACGAGGCCGCCGGCCAGCAGGACGTCGCCGACGAGCTGGGCGTGGGCCAGGGCGGCCAGGGCCTTGAGGCGGGTGACCAGGACGGCGTAGAAGATCGTGGCGACGTAGGTGCCGATGATGAGGGTGAAGATGGCGATGTAGGAGGGGTCGGCGAAGCTCTCGACGTCGTTGATGTTGACGACGATGGCCGAGCCCAGCAGGAGAGTGACCATCAGCACCCGGAAGAGCATCAGGCGCTCAAGCTTCTCGCGCAGGCGAGCGGCCGGTAGTGGGCTCTCGGGCATGGGAGGGCGGCCTCTTGGGAAGGCCGGGGCTACTTGCCGGCTTTGGAGACGCTGCCGGCGATCTCGAAGATCGGCAGGTACATGGCGATGAGCATACCGCCGACGATGCCGCCGATGAAGACCATCATGACGGGCTCAAGCAAGCTCGTCAGGGCGTCGACGGCCACGTCGACCTCCTCCTCGTAGAAGTCGGCGATCTTGCCCAGCATGGTGTCCAGGGCGCCGGTGGCCTCCCCGACGCCGATCATCTGGACGACCATGGAGGGGAAGACCTTGGTCTCCATCAAGGGCTCGCTGAGGCTCTTGCCCTCCGTGATCCGGTCGCGCACATGGTAGATGGCCGCCTCGATGGTCTTGTTGCCGGAGGCCTTGGCCACGATGTCGAGCGCGTCGAGGATGGGCACGCCGGAGGAGATCATGGTGCCGAAGGTGCGGGTGAACTTGGCCACGGCCGCCTTGCGGACCAGATCGCCGAAGACGGGGGTCTTGAGGATCGTCTTGTCGAAGGCCTTGCGGCCGCCCTCGGTCTTGAGCATGAAGGACCAGCCGAAGACGAAGGCGATGAGGCCGCCGATGATGAGGTACCAGTTGTTGACGAAGCCGTGGGAGATGTCGATGACGAACTGCGTCGGCGCCGGGAGCGTGCCGCCGAAGTCGGCGAACATCTCCTCGAAGGTGGGGATGACCTTACCGAGCAGCAGCATGATGACGAGGATGGCGACGCCGAGGATGGCCGACGGGTAGGTGAAGGCGCTCTTGATCTTGCGGCGCAGCTTCTCGTTCTTCTCCATGTAGACCGCGAGGCGGTTCATGATGGTGTCGAGGATACCGCCGACCTCGCCGGCGGCCACGAGGTTGACGAAGAGGGTGTCGAAGACGGTGGGGTGTCGCCGAAGGGCGTCGGCGAAGGTCGATCCGGACTCGACCGAGGCCTTGATGTCGAAGATCACCTTCTGGAAGGTCTTGTTGGGCTCCTGGCCGCCGAGCAGATCGAGGCACTGCACCAGCGGCAGACCGGCGTCGATCATGGTGGCGAACTGCCGGGTGAAGATGACCATGTCCTTGATGGTCACCCCGCCGCCGAGGCCCGGCAGCTTGAACTCCTTGCCGCCGATCTTCTTCTTGACCTTGCTGGGCGTGATCTGCTGGCGCCGGAGCTTCTCCATGACCTCGCGGTCATTCTCGGCCTTCATCTCGCCCTTGCGGACTTCACCTGCGGCCGTCCGGCCTTCCCACACAAAGGTCGCCATCTTCAAAACCTCTCGTGCCTTCAAGGCCCCGCGCACTGCGCGCGAGCGCCTTGATCCTCACCCTGCCTCACTCTGACCTAGCGGCCCACCTTGCCCGCGCGCCCCCCGCTGAACATCTGATGGAGCTCCTCGGTGTCCGGAGAGCGCGTCAGCGCGTCCTCCAACGTGATGATCCGGCGCTGGATCAGATCCAGGAGCGACTGGTTCATGGTCTGCATCGCGTGCTTGGACTGCCCCATCTGCATCTGGCTGTAGACCTGGTGGAGCTTGTCCTCCCGGATAAGGTTGCGTATCGCGGGCGTCGGCACAAGGATCTCCATCGACATCGCGCGGCCAGACCCCGAGGCCTTCGGGATGAGCTGCTGGGAGACGATCCCTTCGAGGACGAAGGAGAGCTGCGCCCGGATCTGATCCTGCTGGAAGGGCGGGAAGACGTCCAGGATGCGGTTGATCGTCTGGATGGTGCCGTTGGTGTGCAAGGTCGCCATGCAAAGGTGACCCGTCTCGGCGATCGTCAGCGCCGCCTCGACCGTCTCGAGGTCCCGCATCTCGCCGACGAGCACGACGTCGGGGTCCTGCCGCAGGACGTACTTGAGCGCGTCCTTGACACCGGAGGTGTCGGCGCCGATCTCGCGCTGGTTGATGATGCAGTTCTTGTGGACGTGGATGTACTCGATCGGGTCTTCGATCGTCAGGATGTGATGGTGCTTCTCGGAGTTGATGTAGTCGATCATCGCCGCGAGCGGGGTCGACTTGCCCGAGCCCGTCGGGCCCGTCACCAGGATCAAGCCCTGGTTGCGCTCCGACAGGCTCTTGAGCACCGGCGGCAGGCCGAGCTGCTCGAAGCTCAGGATTTCCAGCGGGATGCGGCGGAAGACGCCGCTGACGGCGCCGCGCTGCATGAAGATGTTGCCGCGGAAGCGCGCCAGGCCCTTGACCCCGAAGGAGAAGTCCAGCTCGTTGGTCGTCTCGAACTTCTTCTTCTGCGCGTCGGTCAGCACGCTGTAGCTCAGCTGGCGCGTCTCGGCGCCGCTCAAGGGTGGCATCCGCAGCGGATGCAGCCGACCGTCGATCCGCAGCTGCGGCGCGCTGTTGACCGTCAGGTGCAAGTCCGACGAGTCCTTGTCGACCATGATCTTGAGCAGCTGGTGAAGATTCGGCATCCACCCTCCTCAGCCCGTGGCGCTCGCACGGGGGCTTGCCCTGTGGGGCTCTGGAAAACTACCACACTCCGCCCCGCCGGCAATTTCTCGGGGGGGCAGGCTGACTTGTGCGCCGCCAGGGGAAACGCGCCCCGCCGCGCGGGGCTTCCCGTGGCCCTTTAATCCGGCGCCGTCACGCGGGACACCTCTTCGACGGTCGTCATCCCCTCGGCCAGCTTGTTGAGCCCCGACATGCGCAGCGTCTGCATCCCGAGTCGCTTGGCCTCGTGCTTGAGCTCGGCCGTCGAGTAGCCTTGGAGGATGTACTCCTTGAGCTCCTCGCCGAGCACCATGATCTCGTAGAGCGCCACGCGGCCCTTGTAGCCCGTCCCGTTGCAGCGCTTGCAGCCGCCGCCGATCATGGCCTGGACCGTGTCGACCGTGTCCTCGGGGACCTGGAGGTCGATGAGCACCTGCCGGGGGGTGTTGGCCGGCTGCCTGCACTCCTGGCAGATGCGCCGGGCCAGGCGCTGGGCGACGATGAGGTTGACCGAGGCCGTCACCAGGAAGGGCTCGACGCCCATGTTGAGCAGGCGGCTGATGGTGCTCGGCGCGTCGTTGGTGTGCAGCGTCGACAAGACCATGTGGCCCGTCAAGGCGGCCTTGACCGCGATCTCGGCCGTCTCGAAGTCCCGGATCTCGCCGACCATGATGATGTCGGGATCCTGGCGCAGGAAGGAGCGCAGCGCCGCGGCGAAGTTCAGCCCGATGGAGTCGTTCATCTGGCACTGGTTGATGCCCGCCAGGTTGAACTCGACCGGGTCCTCGGCCGTCGAGATGTTCTCCGTCGTCTTGTTGAGCTCCGCCAGCGCCGAGTAGAGGGTGGTCGTCTTGCCCGAGCCCGTCGGGCCGGTGACCAGCACCATGCCGAAGGGCAGGTGGATGGCGGTCTTGAAGTCCTTGAGGGGCTTGGGCTCGAAGCCCAGCTTGGTCATGTCCAGCTGGAGGTTGGACTTGTCCAGCAGCCGCATGACGACCTTCTCGCCGAAGAGGGTCGGCAGGACCGAGACGCGGTAGTCCATCTCCTTGTCGCGGCCGAGCTTGAGCTTGATCCGGCCGTCCTGAGGCAGCCGCCGCTCGGCGATGTCCAGGTTCGCCATGATCTTCAAGCGCGAGATGACCGCGTCGCGCAGCTTCAAGGGCGGGTTCATCACCTCGTGGAGCACGCCGTCGATGCGGTAGCGGATCCGGAAGCTCTTCTCGTAGGGCTCGACGTGGATGTCCGAGGCGTTCTTCTTGATCGCGTCGATCAGGATCAGGTTGACCAGCCGGACCACCGGCGCCTCGTCCGAGGCCTTGGTCAGCTCCATGATGTCGACGGCGTCGTCGTCCTCCTGGGCGACCTCGACATACTCGTCAAGGTCGATGTCCGCCAGGATGTCCTCCATGTCGAGCTCGTCGGCGGCGTAATACTGCTCGATCGCGTCCCGGATGGCCACCTCGCTGGCCACCACGACCTCGATGTTGAAGCCCGTGATGAACTTCAGCTCGTCGATCGCATAGATGTTGGACGGATCCGACATCGCCACGACCAGGCTCGACCCGATCCTGTTGATCGGGATCACGGTGTGCTTCTCGGCCACCTCCTTCGAAATCAACTCGATGACGCTGCCTTCGATCTCGAAGTCGTTCAGGTTGACGCTGGGCACCCCGTACTGCTTCGAAAGGAACGAGGTCAGCTCCGTCTCGTCAATGAAGCCCTGCCTCACCAGGTGATAGGCGAGGCGACCCCCTTGACGGTTCTGGATCTGCTGGGCGCGCTGAAGCTGCGCCAGCGAAATCATGTTCTCCCGAACGAGGAGCTCCCCAAGCTTGCCGCCACTGCTCATCTCGTAACCGCGCTCCTTCAAACATAAAGAGAGGGTGGTCTGTCGCAGACCACCTCGGGCGCGCCAGAGACCCTCAGGTCCTGCCTCGCCCTGCTCCTGACCCAGACACTTGTGATTCGCCTTGAATCGCCGCCCAATGACCCTGTACGCCCTTGCGCCTTGTCAGAGACATTGACGCGGTGAGGCTACCAGAGCTACCCCATGGCGTCAACGTCCCCGCCTGTGGCCTTCGAGCCCGACGCCATCGACACCCGCGCCCCGGACCGACGCCATGAATGATCGCGCAGCCCCCCCCCGCAACGTCCTGGTCACGGGCGCCACCGGCTTCGTCGGCCAGCACCTCGTCGCCAGCCTGCTGCGGCGAGGCGACACCCGCGTGCGCGCCCTGGTCCGGGACCCCGAGCGCCTCCACGCGATCTTCGACCCCGACACCCCGGGCCTGTCGACCGCGCGCGGCGATCTGACCGACCCGGCCTCCCTCCATGGCCTGTGCGAGGGCCTCGACGCCGTCTTCCACTGCGCCATCGCCCGCCTGCACACCTTCCACGACGGCACCGGCGCCGACGCCTTCGACGCCGTCAACCGCCAGGGGTCCCGCCTGCTCGCCCAGGAGGCCATCCGCGCCGGCGTCCCGCGCTTCGTCTTCGTCTCCTCGACGGCCGCCATGGGCACGCCGGACGCCGCCGTCGTCGACGAGCAGACCCCCTGCCGCCCCTCCAACCCCTACCAGCGCTCCAAGCGCGAGGCCGAGCTCGCGCTGCTCGACCTGCACCGCGCCGAGGGCCTCAACCCCGTCATCGTCCGCCCCTGCCTCGTCACCGGCCCTGGCAAGGAGGGCGGCGAGCTCCTCAAGCTCTTCAAGCTCTGCCAGAAGGGCCGCTTCCCCGCCATCGGCGGCAGCCTCGACGTCGAAAAGCCCCTCATCGACGTCCTTGACCTCGTCCAGGCCCTCGAGCTGGCCGCCGAGCGCGGCCGCCCCGGGCAGATCTACCTCGTCCACTCCGACGCCGGCCACACGCTCGGCGACATCCTGCGCGCCGCCGCCCGCCTCGTCGGCAACCCGCGCCCCTCCATCCCCGTCCCCCTGCCCCTGGCCTGGCTCGCCGCCCAGCTCACCACCCCCGTCGCAGACCTCCTGAGGCGCCCCCCTCCCCTCTCCCCCGAGCGCCTGAGGCTCTTCATCACCAGCCGCCGCATCGATATTCGCAAGGCGCGGCGCGAGCTTGGCTTCAACCCCCGGCACCAGGATCCCTTCGAGATGCTCGGCCGCACCTACGACTTCTACCGCGCCTCCGGCCAGCTCTGACCCCGCCCGCCTCCGTCCTGGGCAAGGCGGCGCCGCAGGCCGTGCCCTCGATCATCGGGCGGCGAGGCTGGGCTCCTTGGGGCCGTGGGCCCGAGGGTCACCGACACCTGGCGGTCGGCAGCGGGCAGAAGGGATCCCCGACCTCCAGTTCATCGAGGCGCTCGGCGCCGCGCACCTCCTCCAGATCCAGATCGCCGCCCATGGGCCCCCGGTGGCGCGTGGCGATCTGCGCCCCCGTCGGGAGCGCCTGCCAGCCCTCCCAGCTCGCCTGCACGCCTCCCAAGGGCAGGATCGCCGCCCACGCCCGCCACGACACGGGCAGCCCCTGCGGTCCAAGCCGCCAGAGGTAGCCGTCGCCCGGCGTCAGGCCTCGCAGCGGCGCGTTGACCGGCGTCCCCTGCCGCCACCCCTTCGGATCCCCGTGCCACTTGACCGGCCCGTCGTAATCCGCCGGGTTGTGCGGCGGCGCAGGATCGTAGCCCACCCAAAGGTCCTGGCCGACGAGCGCGCGCCGCGCCCCTGGATCAAAGAATGAGGCGAAGGGGTAGAGCCAGAAGGACGCCCGCGCCCAGTCCGAGTAGCCGCGCGCCACCAGCGCCAGCCCCTCGTCGCCGCGCACCTCCGCCCCGCCCCGGAAGGCCTTGCCCCGCATCGTCGTCAGGTCGACGAGCGCCACCTCCCCCTCGGCCCGCACCCGCGCCAGCGAGCGCCGCCTGTCCCACAGGTAGTCCCGGCCCTCCATGCGCCACGACACCGCCCCGGTCCGCGCCCACCCATCGACCCCCGCCGCCGCCATCACGCGCCGCGCCGCCGCGTCCGCCGCGGGGCCGCGCTCGCCCTGCGGCCTCGGCGCGTCCAGCGCCCACCAGGCCGCGATCGTCGCGGCCACCAACCCGGCGATCCCCCCCAGCGCCCAGCGCACCTTCGACCTCGACTCGATCACCGCACGCTCCCCGGCCCCTTGACCGCCCGATCTCCTCCCGTGGCCCCTCCGCCTTCGCCCGCAGCGCCCATCATGCGCCTATAGCCAGGGATCGGGTCAATCGGGTATGTTGTGCTCAGGCGAAGAAACCCGCACGCACGTCGGAGCCCATGTCTCAGGAAGTAGAGCCCTTCGGCATCACCTACGATCGCGTCCGCCTCGACCGCACCGTGGCGCGCCTGCTCGACGCCCACGACATCCAGCGCGTCCTTGAGCTGCCCGCAGGCGGCGCCAAGGCCATGCCCTCGCTCTACAGCCTGCCCTTCGGCAAGCGCGGCCGCGACGTCCACCTCTTCAACGCCGCCCCCCAGGGGCTGGCCGTCTGGGAGCGCCTCGGGCTCTCGGATCGGCTGACGCTTCACCAGGGCGATCCGAGCGCCACCGGGCTGCCCGACGCGCACTATGACCTCGTGTGGAACTTCGTCACGGTGGGCTTCGATCCGAATTTCCCCTCTATTATCAAGGAGATGGCGAGGGTGTCGAGGCGCTATGTGATGACGGTCCACTGCAACGGCTACAACATCGGCTACCCCTGGCACAGGCTGCTCCACAGAGTCTTCAACCTGCCCTGGACCCACGGCGAGACGGCCTACTTCTTCCCCCACAAGGTCCGCCAGACCTACCGGGAGGCGGGGATCGAGCCCGTCGGCTTTGGCCTCTTCGACATGCCGCCCTGGCCAGATCCGCCGGGCTTCAGAGACATCCGGCTGCACAGGACCGGGGGGGACGACGTCGAGGCCAAGGACTGGACCGCCCCCATCGAGCAGGTCTACGCCACGGGCCGCAAGCACCCCGGCCTGAGGGTGCTCGGCCGCATCGAAGACCTGCCGATCCCCAACCTCGCGCGCTTCCCCATCTCGCACCTCTTCTACATCCTCGGGGCGAAGCTCTGAGCGACACGGCACCACCATGAAGTACCTGATCGCCTTGCTCCCGCTGCTGCCGATGATCGCCTGCGCCGACGCCGATCCGCCCGCCCAGGACCCCGATCCCTCTCCCGGCGAACCTGAGCCCTCCCCCCAGCCCGAGCCCGAACCCTCCCCCGAGCCGGACGAGCCCGAACTCGAGCCAGACGAGCCCGAGCCCTACGCCGTCGAGCGCACCCTGCCCGACACCGCGCTGCTCGGCGCGCCTCGCGGGATGACGCAGGCCCGCTCCCTCATCCACATGCACACCATCCACTCCCACGACGCCTGCGACGGCCAGCCCAGGCTCGAAGACGGCCTCCCCAACGCCCTCTGCGACGCGGACTGGCGCGAGGGGGTGTGCGCGACGCGCCAGGACATCGTCTTCACCACCGATCACGAGGAGCTGGCCGCCTTTGAGGACTTCGAGACGCTGCTGCTGGTCGGCCAGGGCGACCAGATCATCGAGGAGGACGGCGAGCCGGTCGCCTCCCTGCTGCGCTGCCCCGACGGCCACCAGGTGATGTTGATGCCGGGCGGCGAGTTCGGGGTCATGCCCGTGGGGATGCGGCGCCACCTGCCGGGCGACGCCCAGGAGCGCGACAGGCTCTACGCCGAGGTCACCCCCGAGCGCGTGGCCTCCTTCAAGGAGCTCGACGCGGTCGTCCTCCAGGCCCACACCGAGTCCAGGGGCGTGGACGAGCTGAGGCGCCTCGGGCTCGACGGCTTCGAAATCTACAACCTGCACGCCAACATCGATCCGGACATCCGGGAGGAGTTCCTCGGCCTTGAGGCCTTCGGCTTCACCGAGGCGCTGGCCCCCTTCCTGGTCCGCGGCGGCCCGACCTCGGATCTGGTCATCCTGGGCTTTCTCTCCGAGAGCGGCCCCGCGCTGCGCGCCTTCGACACGCTGCTGGCCGAGGGCCAGCACCTCGTCGGGACCGGCGGCACCGACGCCCACCGCAACGCCCTGCCCTTCAAGCTGCCGGACGGCGAGCGCGCCGACAGCTTCCGCCGAATGGCCCGTTTCTTCAGCAATCACCTGATGTTGCGCGGCGATCGCGCTCCGGCGACGGCCCGCACGGCGCTGCGCGAGGGCCGCTCCTTCGTCGTCTTCGAGGTCCTGGGCTCGCCCGTCGGCATGGACTTCCGGGCCGAGGCCGCCGGCGACATCACGGAGATGGGTGACCGGGTGTCGCTGGCCGCCTCGCCGACGCTCATCCTGGCTCGCCCTGGCGTCTTCGGCCTCGACGTCGCGCCGCCGATGTCCCTGCGGATCCTGCGCGCAACCGCCGACGGCGCCGTCGAGGTCGCCGCTGGCGACGACGAGCTGTCCTTCACCCCGACGGTCCCAGGCGCCTACCGCGCCGAGATCCGGATGCGCCCCGAACACCTGCGGGCCGCCCTCGGCGATCTGGCCGACGCGCTGATCAAGGACACGATCTGGATCTACGCCAACCCCATCTACGTCGACTGAGAAGCTGTCTGCCCGCACACTCCACCCCCACACTCCACCCCCTGTCCCCCTCCTCGCTTCGCAAGGAGGGGGGACGCTTGAATTACGGGCACGGTGGATCGGCACTCCACCCCCTGTCCCCCTCCTCGCTTCGCAAGGAGGGGGGACGCTTGAATTACGGGCACGGTGGATCGGGGGTGGGCTCGTTGGGTGGGCACGGTAATTTGGGGGGTGGGCCGCAGGAGCCATTGCCGGGATCACTGGCCGCCTGGGGCGGGTGGCGAGACCCCGTCGGGAACAGTCGTTGGGGCGGGACTCGATCCCCCCAGCCCGTAATACGAGCGTTCCCCCTCCTTCCGGAGAGGAGGGGGACAGGGGGTGGAGTGTGCGATCCGCCCATCCCGTCAGATCGAGGTCGTACAACTGCCTGCGCACCTCTTTAGCGGCGTCGCCGGATCAAGGGCACCCCGCCTCGATGGCCGTCACCACCCGCTGGACCGCCTCCGAGCGAGGATCCACGCGCTGCGCGAGGCTCGCCCTGGCCGCCGCCTCCGCCTGCTGGCCGAGCGCGCAGAGGATGTCGGCGGTGGCCATCAGCGCCCCGACGTGGTCGGGCTTGTTGGCCAGCGCGTTCTCGTAGGCGAGGAAGGCTTCGCGGGGTTGCCCCTGGGCGGCGCGGACGTTGCCCATCAGGAAGTGCCCTTCGGCCTCTCCGGGCGCGAGCCTGACGACCTCAAGGGCGCGCTGGCCGGCGCCGTCCGCGTCGCGCTTCATGAGCAGCGCGAAGCCGCTGTCGAGGCGGGGCTCCCAATGGAGCGGGTCGCGCTCGATGAGGTCGTCGAGCAGCGGCAGCGCGTCGTCGGGCAGCTCGTGGCGCAGGTAGAGGCGCGCGAGGGCCAGAGTCAGCTCGGCGTCGTCGCCGGTCTCCTGGATGGTGAGGGCGAGGAGGCTGGCGGCCCGCTCGGGGTCGCCGCGGTGGCGTTCGAGGATGCGCGCGAGGCGCAGGGTGGCGGCGCGGTGGTAGATCGTGCCGGGGGGGCTGGCGCCGCGCTGCATCCAGGCGAGGCGCTCGGCGCGCTCGAGGTCGAGGTGGTCCTCGTCGAGGTAGAAGGCGGCGAGTCGGCCGAGGTTGCGGACATTGCGGGGGGCCTGTTCGAGGATGTTCATCCCGAAGGTCTCGTCGCTGGTGAAGTCGGGGATCCGCCACTGGAGGCGCGCCATGACGGCCGCCGAGGCGAGCCCGAGCGCCACGGCGAGCGCCTTGCGGGGCGTCCCTGGCGCCTTGGCCGTGGGCTCCAGGGCGCCGTAGAGGGCCAGCGCGAGGCCGACCATGGGCAGGTGAAGGAAGTGCTCGGCCATCAGCTCGTGGTGAGGGATGAGGTGGCAGACGGGCAGGAGGGTGACGAGGTACCAGCTCAGGCCGAGGGCGACGAGCGGCCGCCGCTTGAAGGTCAGCGGCACGGAGGCCAGCAGCGCGCCCCAGATCGCGGCGCCGACGAGGACTCGCCCATGGAAGGGATCGCGGACGACGGGGACGGTGTGCGGGGCGTAATCGCCCAGCAGCGAGGCCGGCCAGAGGGTCAGGCGCGCGTACTCGACCTGGAGGGCCAGGGTGTTGAGCAGGTTCGTCCAGATCGTCCCCCCCCACCACCGCCCGGACATGCGGGTGTGCGTTGCGATGAAGCCGCGATAGATCCCGTAGCTGAGGGCCATGACGCCGAAGATCCCCAGCAAGGGCCACCACTTCTTGAGGAGCGCCCGCAGCCTGGGCAGCGGGTCGCCGCTGCCCGGCTTGAGGGCCTCGACCAGGACGAGGATCGCAGGCAGGGTGATGGCCATCTCCTTGGTCATCAAGGCCGCCACCCAGGCGGCGCCGCAGAGCCCGAGCCACAGGGCGCGCCGCCCCTCGTCCCGGCGCAGCCAGGCCCACAGGGCCAGCAGGAAGAGGAAGGTGGACTGGACGTCGCGGCGACCCGCTGCGGGCACGACGGCGTCGGCCAGCGCAGGGTGGAGCGCCCACAGCCCGACGATGACCGCGCCGAGCGCCAGGAGGCTCCGACGGTGCCGATCCTCGATCCGCTCAAAGCCGCCGAGGCGCAGGAGCAGCGCCCAGACCATCACGGCGCTCAGGGCGTGGAGGACGACGTTGGTCAGGTGGTAGATCCAGGGCGCGGTGCCGGCGATGGCATGGTCGAAGGCGTAGGTGACGTAGCGCATGGGGCGGTAGTCGCAGGCGTCGTAGGGCGCCACGAAGAAGCTCGGGATCTTGGACAGCCCGCGAAAGCAGGTCTGCTGCTCGATCAAGTAGACGTCGTCGTAGACAAAGCCGGCGCTCAAGGCTGGCGCGTAGATCGCGAGCACCAGCGCGAGGATCGTCGCCCCGATGAGGGGGATCGGGGAGCCCTCCGACGACCTTGAGGGCGGGTCGACGGCTCGTTGTGCTTCGTTCACGAGGGTCCTCGGTTGCGCGCCCACGATGGATTTCTACACGCCAGAGGTCCAGAGCGCGACCTTTTTCTTGGGGCTCGGGGCGCCTCCGCGCGGCGCGCGTCGACGCCTGGAGGGCGGGCGCGGGCTGGCGCCGGGGCGCAAAGGTGGACCCGACGCCGGGTTGTGCAATACTGCTCCCTCGGCATGAGTCGCGCGCGAGGGGCGTTCTCCAAGGCATCGATCCTGCGCGCCTCGCCACGTCAACCTTCAGACCCCCGTGGACCGATGATCCCGACCCGACTTCTCCCCTGGTTGACGCTCCTCGCCCTGACGGCGGGCGCCTGCAATGCGGCCGTCGACATTGAAGGAGAGGACTTTCGACGAGACGGCGACGCCCAGCCAGACGCCGAGCCGAGCCCCGAGGCCGAGCCCGAAGGCTCGGACGGCGGAGGCGCGTGTGACGATCAGCAATGTCCGCCCGTCACCGGCGCGCGCTTCGAGGCTTGCGAGGGCGAGGTCTGCCGCTACGCCTGCCAGGACGGCCTCGACGATCGCAATGGCGATCTGGGGCTGCGAGAGGAGGGCGACGGCTGCGAGTGCGAGATCGACGATCGTGCCTGCGGCTGCGAGACGTCGCAGGAGGTGTGCGACGGGGTGGACAACGACTGCGATGACCTGATCGACGCGGACGATCCAGGCTTCGCAGCCGAGGCCTGCGACCAGACGCTGGGGGTCTGCGCGCTGGCGCGCGAGCGCTGCGTCGAGGGGATCTCGGTGGCCTGTGAGGAGCGCGACTTCATCGAGGCCGCCGAGCAAGCGGGGCTCTCCTTCACCCCCATCGGCGCTCTGGAGTTGCGCTGTGACGGGGCCGACAACAACTGCGACGGTCGAGAGGACGAGCAATGTTGCTTGCCGGGGCAGGGCTTTCGGGACGTGCTCGGGGTCGTCACCGAGCGCCTGCTCTTCCCAAGCCTGTCCTTCGACCCGGCCTCGCCGCTGACCCCCCTGATCGCCTACCAGATCACCAATCGGGATGACGTGACCGCCAGGGATGTGGGCCAGGTCCGCTTCTCGGTCCTCAACATCCTGATGAGCACGTCAAACGCCAACCCCATCAACCCCGACGAGACCTTCAACGGAGAGACGACCTCGCCCGCGATGGCCTGGGACGGCCTCGGCCACGCGATGGTCTGGGTCAGGCCGGCCAGCGACGGCCTGCGCAAGCTCATCTGGGCGCGCTTGGACAGCAGCGGGGCGATCTTGACGGACACCCTCGCCGTCGTCCTCCAGGGGCCAGGATTGCGCCTTGATCAGGTCGCCATGGGATCCGACGGGGCCTCCGGGGTCAGCGCCGTGGCCTGGGTCACGGACGACTGCCTCAACGAGAGGGCCGAAACCTGCGTCAAGGTCCAGGGCATCGGCGCCGAGGGTCAGCCGCTGGCCGCGGATCCCAAGCGCAACTTCGGCTTGAACGGCCAGGTGGGGCCTCCGGCCGTGGCGGTCGGTACCCCAGGGTTCATCACGGCCTGGCACGACGTCTCCGACGACGCCGACAGTAACAACATCCAGTGGAATATCCGATCGTTGGCAGATCCAGCCCTGCCCTTTCTGTCACAGATCACCCACGGCCTGGAGGGCATCGGGACCTTCGAACTGGCCGCCGCGCCGGAGCGCGCCGATCCCGCCGCGGCCTTCTTCAACGGACAGTTCGTGCTGGCCTTCCCCGACGAGGAGGGGGGGAGCCCGGTGATCCGAGTCGGGACCATTGGCCCGGACGGCAACCTCGTCGATCATCAGGCGCTGCCGTCCGAGGACGCGAGGTCGATCACCAACGTCCGGATGATCGTGCGTGAGGGCCAGCTCATCGTGGGATGGGTGGGGGCAGACGAGAGCATCATGACCGCGACGCTCGACGGCAATTACAACATCGTCGCGGCGCCGAGCGCGCTGGGCATGAGCCAGGGTGGTCGGTGGCAATTCCCGGCGTCTTCGGCGCTGGCGCTCGGAGGCGTGCCGGTCTTTGGCCTCCTGACGGGCTCATCGGTCAACATCGCGGGGAGGAACGCCGAGTCTCTGCTCACGGCGCTCTTCAACCGGGACGGGGATCAGCTGTGTCTGCAACCTTGAGCGGCCCGGGTCCGAGAGGCCAATCGACGCGGGTTCAGATCTTAGGGGGGGGACCGTCGTTCGAGAGCGGGCCTGGCGGATCGGGTGTGATCGCTGGCGATCCTCGTCGGCCCGGCTTAGGTTTTCGGAGAGCGTGATGATATCGTCGCCAGAGGGGCAAAGGCAGGTCATGGCCTGCGGCGAGATAGACCCGCAGGCCATCGGAGCAAGAGGGCATGGCTGAGATCATCAGGATACCGGGAGAGGGCGAGGTGGTCGGGGGGCAGTTCGTCCTGGGCCGACAGATCGGCCGGGGCGGCTACGGGGTGGTCTTCGAGGCTCACCAGACGGGCGTCGAGCGCCGAGTCGCGGTCAAGATGCTGCTGCCGCGCGCGCTGGAGGAGCAGCGCGGGGTGGTCGATCGCTTCAAGCGCGAGGCGAGGCTGGCCAGCTCGCTGACGCACCCGAGCTCCGTGATCATCTACGCCTTCGGGGTCCACCACACCGGGGATGAGGAGACGCTGGGGCTGCCCTACATCGCGATGGAGTTTCTGGAGGGCGAGTCCCTGCAGGATCACCTCTTGAGGCGCGGGCCGCTGAGCGTGGAGGAGACGCAGGCGGCCGTCATGGAGGTGCTCGGCAGCCTGGCCGAGGCGCACCGCAAGGGGATCATCCACCGGGACATCAAGCCGGACAACGTCTTCTTGCACCAGCCCGAGGGCAACCCGCGTGTGATCAAGGTGCTGGACTTCGGCATCTCGATGGCCTTCACCCAGGACTGGGGCCAGGAGAACCGGACGCGGCTGACCGAGACGGGGCTGGTGACGGGGACGGCCGAGTACATGGCCCCTGAGCAGGTCATGGGCACGAGCGACTTCACGCCTGCGATCGACGTCTACGCGGTCGGTTGCATGGCCTACCAGCTCTTGACCGGGCGCTTCCCCTACCACGGCTCGACGCCCGTGGAGATCGCCATCAAGCACCTCTACGACCCGCTGCCGGAGCTGCCGGCCGAGATGGCCGAGACCTTCTTCGGCCGAGTGATCATGAGGGCGATGAGCAAGGACCCCAGGGTGCGCTTCAAGGACGCCAGCGCCTTCCTGGCCGTCTTGCAGTCTGGCCTCCTGGAGCCTGCCGCGGCCCCCGGCGCCGAAGGACTGCCGACCTCCAGGCCCCTGCCGACGCCGAGCTACGGCGGCTGGCCTGCGGCGCCGGGCTCGGGGGCGCTGGCCACCCCCTCGACGCCCCTCCCTGCCCCCATGGCCTCCAGCTCGATCCCCGCGCCAACGGCGTCCCCGGACGCTTCTGGTTCAGGCCGCAAGGTCGCGGCGATGGCCGGGGCGGCCTTCGGCGTGCTGGCGATCCTGGTCGCCGCGCTGATCTGGAAGATGATGGACAACGCGAGCGAGGACCAGGCGGTCTCGCCCCAGGCTGCGGCCATCGAGGTGGAGGAGCGCGCGGAGGCCCCGGTGAAGATCGAGCCGAGCGAGCCCGCCGCGGCGCAAGGCGAGGCGGCGACCCCAGGTGAGGCGTCGGCCCCAGGCAATGATCAGGAAGACGCTCCCGGGCTCGCTGGTTCAACGACCGACGCGATGAGGTCTTCGAAGGACAAAGCCGGCCGCGAGCGCTCCGGAGGTCGAGCGCTCAAGGAGGACGCCAGAGCCAGCGACGCCGCGCCCCAGGAGGATATCGCGGCCAAGGGAGGCCAGGAGCCCCCCAAGGAGGCGGGGGAGGACAAGGCTCTGCCGGTCGAGGTGGTCCAGGCTCCCAAGGACATCGACCCTCCAGTCGCCGAGGTCCCCAAGGAGGAGCCCAAAAAGACGCCCGCCGTGGCCGACAAGAAGGACAAGAAAGAGGACAAGCCGACCGAAGCTCGGCCCAAGGAAGACAAGCCCAAGGTCTTTGACGGTTTTTAAGGGGGTCCTGGGGCGCGAGCGAGATTGGAGCTTTCAGACGCACCGTGTTAAGTTGAGAGGAAGGAGGGGACGCTGTCGAGGCGGGGTGTGGGGCCTGGCCACAGACCCGCGCGAACTCTCCCAAAGGGGGCCATGAGCGAGATCATTCGAATTCCCAGCATCGGCGATACGGTCGCCGGTCGATACCTGCTCACCGACGAGGTGGGGCGGGGGGGGTTTGGCGTGGTCTTCAAGGCGCGTCAGAACGGCGTCAACCGCGACGTCGCGATCAAGATGCTCCTGCCCCACGCGATGAGCCACGAGGGGGTCATCGAGCGCTTCAAGCGCGAGGCGCACCTGGCCGGCAGCCTGTCGCACTCCAACACGGTCAAGATCTTCGACACGGGGGTCTACAAGCCCGAGCCCAACGTCAAGGAGCTGCCCTACATCGCGATGGAGTACCTGGAGGGTGAGACGCTCCAGGTCTACCTTCACCGCCACAAGAAGCTCCACATCGATGACGCCTTCGATCTCCTGCTCCAGACCCTCAGCAGCCTGGGTGAGGCCCACAGAAAGGGGATCATCCACCGGGATCTGAAGCCCGAGAACATCTTCATCTGCAACCGCAATGTCGATCACCGCGTGGTCAAGGTGCTTGACTTCGGCATCGCCAAGGCCATCGCCGGCAACTGGGATCCGGAGGCCAAGGAGCGGCTGACACGCACGGGCTTCGTGGCCGGGACGGCCGAGTACATGGCCCCCGAGCAGGCCAGCGGCGAGAAGGACATCACGCCCGCGCTCGACGTCTACGCCATGGGCTGCCTCGCCTTCCAGATGCTCGCCGGCAAGGTGCCCTTCACGGGCAACAGCCCGATGGACATCGCCATCAAGCACATCTCCGATCCCATCCCCCACCTGCCGCCGCCCTACGCCGGGCAGTTCGTCGAACAGGCCATCCGACGGGCCATGGCCAAGAAGCCCGAGCACCGCTTCAAGGACGCCAGCCAGTTCGCCGAGGTCTTGCGCAGCGGCAACCTCGGTGAGAGCAGCTTTGAGCTGATGGCCACCGACGAGCGAGAGTCGGTCACGGTCGACGACTACGACTCCAGCCAGGATGACGCAGGATCGCCGACCAGGGTCATGGCGTCGTTCTCCTTCCCCGACGACGACACCGAGGGCCTCCCGACGCCGCTGCCGGTCACGCCTGCGCCCGCCGCCTCTCGATCGCGCGTCATCCTGGCCGGGATCGTCGCCATGTTCTTCCTGCTCGGCATCGGCGTCATCCTCGGGGTCGCCGGCTTCAACCTCTTCCTCGGCGACGACCCCATCATCGACAAGGCCGCCGCAGCGCCCGTCAAGGCTCCCGAGGACCCGCCCGCCGCCGAGCCCGAGCCCAAGCCCGAGCCCAAGTCCGACGAGATCGCCGCCGATCCCGTCGAGCAGGCCCCACCCACCCTCGCCGAGGACAAGGTGCTGGCCAGCGTCGTGCGGCTCGTCTCGGACCCCTCCAGCGCCTTGGTCTACCACCAGGGCAAGAAGGTCGGCGTCACGCCCATGGACCTGATGCGCCCCAAGGACGACACCACCACCGAGATCGAGCTGCGCAAGCGCAAGACCCAGAAGACGGTCACCATCGAGTGGGAGAGCCTCAAGGACGGGCAGAACTACCCCGTCCAGCTGCGCGGTCGCACCAACACCCGCCCCACCGGCGAGCGCGAGAAGGACACCCCTCCCGTGGCCGAGAAGGTCAACGACGGCGGCAACAAGACCAACGGCGGCAACAAGACCAACGGCGGCGATAAGACCAACGGCGGCAACAAGACCGGCGGCGAGGGCGACAAGCAGGACTCCCCTGGCCTCTTCAAGCCCAAGAACACGCCCAAGCTGCTCATGAACGGGGGCTGAGGCCTTGCTCCACATTCCCACCCGAGACCACCGATCGACCATGAATGACCGCATCCGGGCCGCGCTGCCCCCCATGGCCCTCTTCCTCCTCTTGACGCTCTTGCCCTCGCTCGCCTTCGCCGACGCAGACTGCAAGGCCGACATGAAGATCGAAGAGCTTGAGGCCGTCGCCAAGGCCGCCTACGACAAGGGCGACTACGACACCGCCATCGACTGCCTCCTGCGGGTCAACCTCAAGTCGCCCCACCCCAACTACATGATCAACATCGCCTTCACCTACTCGGAGAAGGGCGACTGCAAGAACGCCAGGACCTTCGCGCAGTCCGCGATCGACTCCCAGGACATCGATCCCGGCGCCCGCGACGCCGCACAGCAGATCATCAGCACCTGCGTCGAGAAGGTCGACGACAAGGACAATGGCACGCCGGGCCTCACCCCGGATCGGGACATGACGCTGACCTGGATCGGCGCCGGGGTCGGCGGCGCCGGGGTCGTCGCCTCCGTCATCACCCTCGTCCTCGACCTCGGCCTCAAGGACGACAAGCAGGCCTTCCTCGACCTCAACGAGCAGGGCGGCTTCGCCGACTCAGATGCCTTCGAGACCGAGAAGAAGAAGCTCCAGAACCGGGAGTCCACCGTCACCATCGGCTACGGCGTCTCGGGCTTGCTGATCGCCGGCGGCCTGACCCTCATCGTCGTCGACCTGATGGCCGACGACGAGGTCACCCCCGCCGAGCCGACCGAGGGCGGCTCCCCGGCCGAGGGCTCCTTGCGCCTCTCCCCGCTGCTCGCCCCCTCCGCCGCAGGGCTCATGTTCTCCGGCGACTTTTGAGGTGACCCTTCGGCCCGGGCCTGCCCGAGAGACGCTCTGGGGAGGGCCTTGAAGGTCCCCCGCGCTCAAGGCCCGGGATCAGGAGGAAGAGCTCAGCCCTCCTCGACCGAGCTCTTGAAGATCTTGCCGGGCGCGAAGCTGATGGCGTTCTTGGCCGCAATGTCGATGACGGCGCCGGTCGAGGGGTGACGGCCCTTGCGGGCCTTGCGGGTCTTGCGCTCAAGGGTGCCAAAGCCGGTCAGGACGACCTTGTCGCCGGACGCGACTGCCTTGATGATGGCGTCGATGGCGCTGTTCAGGACCGCCTCGGCGTCCTTGTTGCTCACACCGGTGGCCTCGGAGACCTGCTTGACGAGATCGGACTTGTACATGGGGGATCCTCCCTTCATAGGGTTGTGAGTTGCCGCTGCCCTTCATGGCACGTCGCGGCAGGGTCAAGGGGGCGCGCTGCGTCCTTGCGGCGCGCCGAAAAATCGGTGACGCGCTCAGTCCTCCTCGCCTTCGCGGGCGAGGTTTTCAAAGCGGGTGAACTCTGGAAAAAAACGCAACTGGACAGTCCCAGTCGATCCGCTTCGGTGCTTGCCGATGATGATCTCAGCAATGCCTTTGGCTTCGGAATCCTCGTTATAATACTCGTCGCGGTAGACAAAGGCAATGATGTCCGCGTCCTGCTCGATGGCGCCCGACTCACGCAGATCCGAGAGCATCGGGCGCTTGTCCGCGCGGCTCTCGACCCCGCGGTTGAGCTGGGCCAGGGCGATGACCGGGATGTTGAGCTCCTTGGCGATGAGCTTGAGCGTCCGGGAGATCTCCGAGATCTGCTGCTCCCGGCTGCTGATCGGCGCCGACGATCCCATCAACTGCAGGTAGTCGATGATGATCATGTCCAGGCCAGCCTCGACCTTGACCCGCCTGGCCCTCGACAGCAAGGTCTGCGGGTTGAGCGCCGGGGTGTCGTCGATGTAGATGGGCGCCTTGGACAGCGTCGCGGTGGCCTGGATCAGCCGCCTCCACTCGTGCTCCTTGAGCTGGCCGGTGCGGATTCGGCTGACGTCGACGCGCGCCTCGCTGGCCAGCAGCCGCATGGCCAGCTGCTGGGCGCTCATCTCCAGGCTGCAGAAGAGCACGACCTTGCCGAAGCGCGTCGCGGCGTTGGCCGCCATGTTCAGGCAGAAGGCCGTCTTCCCCATCGCCGGCCTCGCCGCCACGATGATCAGATCCGAGTGCTGCCAGCCGGCCGTCTTGTTGTCCAGATCCAGGAAGCCCGAGGCCACCCCCGTGATCTTCTCCTCCCGCTCGTAGAGCTGCTCGATGTGGAAGTAGGCCGCCTTGACGACCTCCTTGAGGCTCTTGACCCGCGACTCCGCCCGCTCCTTGTTGAGCGCCAGCAGCCTGGACTCGACCGTGTTCAAGAAGGCCTCGAGCTCATCGACCTCCCCGTAGCACTCCTCGGAGATCTCGCCGGAGAGCCCGATGAGCTTGCGCAACATCGACTTCTTGGCGACGATGGCGCTGTAATAGCCCACGTTGGCCGCCGTCGGCACCTCGTTGCTCAAGGAGGCCAGGTAGGCCTTGCCCCCGACCGCCTCGATCAGCCCCTCGTCCATGATCTGCGCCGTCAACGTGACCACGTCGACCGCCTCCTGCCTCGCCACCAGCTTCTGCATCGACCGGAAGATGTGCCGGTGCGACTCCTTGTAGAAGTCCTCCGGCGTCACCTCGTTGGCGATCTCGTCAAAGGCGTCAGGATCAAGCAGCAGCGCACCCAGCAGGGAGCGCTCGGCCTCGGCACTTTGAGGCGGCAGACGCACTCAAACCTCCATCAAATCAAGAGGATGAACAATCATCGACGTCTCCGGAGGGGCGCCGCGGCGAAGGCCGAAGTGCCCCGGATCGAGCCTCAAGGACAAACCAGACGCTACGACGCCCCCCCTACAAATGTCAAGGCGATCCGAGGCGCAAAGCGCCCGCAGGGCCGCCCCTCAGGCGGCTCAGAGCTTGTCCAACGTGTTCAGGACGCCCTCGATGATCTCCAGGTCCTTCGTGTATCGCTCCTGGGACGAGAAGATCACCATCGAGACCGACAGCTCGTCGACCTTGGCCAGAAAAGCGACGAAGTGGATGGGCGACTCCTTCTCGCCGTCCACCAGCGTCGCGTCGCCCTCCCCGCGGATGCCCGCCAGGCCGTTGACCACCGTCGCGCCCTGCTTCTCGATCTTGAGATCCTTGAAGGAGACGCTGGTCTTGAGATCCCGCAGGACCGCCTCAAGGACGTCCTGGCTCTGGGAGCCGGCCACCAGCATCTGCACCCCGTCGTCGGCCGAATTGACCGACACGCCCGTCGGGCCCTTGCTGACCTTCCAGTCGGCCGGGACCGTGAACTTCACCTTGTAAAGCTCGCTCTGGACCAGCTGGCCCCCCTGGCCGTCCGGCGTCGAGGGGGCGGCGGGCTCCTCGGGCGCGTCCTTGACCTCGCCGTCCTTGGCCGCGTCGTCCTTGGCCGCGTCGGCCGCCTTGGCCGCGTCGGCCTTGGCCGCATCGACGGCGGGCTCCGCCGGCTTGTCGGCCTCGGGCGCGCTCACGGGCGCCTCGGTCTTCTTGTCACAACCTGCCCCCAGACCGAGGCACGCCACCAGGCTCATGCAGAGAAAAAATCGCTTCATCGTGTCACCATCCTCTCGATGTCTCCCGCTCCGAAGTGTCGCCGGGTCAAGAGCGCGATGATAGTGGCCTGAAATCTCGCCTGTCAACGCGCCGCCGCTCCCGACACGTTGAAGTCCCCGATCGCCCCACTCAGAGGCGACACGGCGCCCGACCTGCGCTATACAGGGCTTGCCTTCAATGGATGAGCCCTTCGAGAGCCTCCCGCGATGACCCTCTGCCCCACATGCGCCCTCAAGAACACGACCAGGGCCACCCATTGCACGCGCTGCGGCCGCCCGCTCAAGTCCCGAGGGCTCGACGAGGCTCCCACGGTGACCTTCGACCAGGGCGTCGACCTCACCGATCTCCTCCCCCTCAGGCCCGCCAGCGAGACCACGCCCGCGATCGACGAGATCGCGCTGGCCGCCGAGCTCAGCCGCGACGAGCCCCCGCAAGGCATCCGGCTTGAGAGCATCTCCGGCGCGCTCGACGCCAGGATCAGCGGCAACACCGACGGCGCCGACGCCGACGTGCTCAACCCCCTGAGCGTCGGCGGCTCGCTGCGCGGCGCCAGCGCCCGCAACACCCTCGTCGAGGGCCTCAAGGCCGTCCAGACGCCGCCCGAGCCCGCCTCCGAAGCCCCCCCCGGTGATGTTCGGGCCTCGGCCAGGGCGATCAGCGACCTCCGCAGGACGCAGCCCATGAGCTTCTCTCCGGAGGCCGCCCTTCGACCCGACCCGAAGCCCGAGCCCACCCCCCCCGCCCGCGCCCTCTCCAACAGGGCGCTCGCCGGGCTCCTCGGCGCCCTCGTCCTGCTGCTGGCGGCCACCGTCGCCCTCTTCTTCACCCTCCAGACCAGCGGCGACGGCGACAAGCGCGCCGCCGAGCGCCCCCGCGGCCGCGTCCTCGTCCCCGCCGGGCCCTACCTGCGCGGCCTCGCCAACGACTACAGGCTCATGTTCAGCCAGAGCTGCAAGAAGATGGCTGAGAACCCCGAGACCGAGTGCAAGGAGGAGATCGCGCTCAAAGGCGAGGTGCCTCAGAAGGCGGTGGATGTAGGCGCGTTTGAGATCGACCGGGTGGAGGTCGCCAACGACGACTGGGGCCGCTGCGTCCAGGCCGGCCGCTGCAAGCCCGTCAACACCGACGCCTGCGAGAACTGGACGCTCCAGGGCAAGATGCCCTTCCGCCGCGTCCCCAGGACGCTGGCCAGGGCCGACGCGCCGGTCGTGTGCGTCACGCGCTCGGAGGCCGCCGCCTACTGCGCCTTCGCCGGCGGGCGGCTGCCGACCCCCGACGAGTGGGAGAAGGCCGCCCGCGGCCGCAATGGCTACACCCTGCCCTGGGGCACGAACTGGAACCCCGAGCTGGCCAACTGGGGCGAGCGCGACATGGCCAGAGTCTCCATCGCCGGCAAGCTCGACGGCCACGTCGACACCGCCCCCGTCGGCGCCTTTCCCCGCGGCGCCTCCCCCAGCGGGCTGCTCGACGCCGCCGGCAATGTCGCCGAGTGGGTCGCCGCCGAGCAGAGCGACGAGGCGCTGATGGGGGCCGCCCGCGGCGGCTCCTGGCGCTCCGGGCCGCTCGATCTGCGCGTCACCGCTCGCCTCTGGGTGCCCGCCGATGCCCGACGCACCGACGTCGGCTTCCGCTGCGCCGCCAACCCGAGCCCAGACAACGCCCCCAAGGCCACCGCGCCTTCAACCCCGTGAGACCCATGCAAGACTCTGAGCGCCCGGCGATGTGGCGCGACGTGCCAGAGGCCCTCTGGGACGACTGGACCTGGCAGCAGCAGAACCGGATCACCCGACTGGACCAGCTCGAAGCCCTCATCGACCTGACCGAGGGCGAGCGGGAGGCCTTCATCCAGAGCCAGGGGCAGTTCCGCGTGTCGATCACGCCCTACTACGCGGCCCTGATGGACCCACAAGACCCCCGCTGCCCGATCCGCCAGCAAGCCGTCCCCCAGGCCGGCGAGCTGGAGGTCTTCGACTTCGAACTGCGCGACCCGCTGGCCGAAGAGGACCATATGCCCGCGCCGGGCATCACCCACCGCTACCCCGATCGGGTCCTCTTCTACGTCATCCACCATTGCCCGGTCTACTGCCGCCATTGCACCCGCAAGCGCAAGGTCTCCGACCCCACCACGGCGGCCTCCAGGCTCCAGATCGAGGCCGGCCTCGACTACATCGCCAGGACCCCCACCATCAAGGACGTCCTGCTCTCCGGCGGCGACCCCCTCTCCCTGTCCGACGAGCGCCTGGACGACATCCTGGGCCGGCTGCTGGCCGTCGATCACGTCGAGCTGGTCCGCATCGGGACGCGCAACCCCGTCACGCTGCCCCAGCGCGTCACCCCGGCGCTGGCCGAGGTGCTGCGCCGACACCGCCCCCTCTACGTCCACACCCACTTCAACCACCCCACAGAGTGCACCCCGGAGGCCGCCCTGGCCCTGGAGCGCCTGGCCGACGCCGGCTGCGTCCTGGGCAACCAGATGGTCCTGCTCAAGGGCGTCAACGACGACGCCGAGGCCGTCCTTGAGCTCAACCGGTGGCTGCTGCGGCACCGATGCCGCCCCTATTACATCTTCCAGTGCGACATGGCCGAGGGGATCACCCACTTCCGCACCCCGCTGGCCCGCGGCGTGGAGATCATCGACCGCCTGCGCGGCTGGGCCTCGGGCATGGCCGTGCCCCACTTCGTCATCGACCTGCCCGGCGGCGGCGGCAAGGTCTCGCTGCTGCCCCAGTACCGCGTCGCCACCGACGGGCCCTGGGTCACCTTCCGCAACTTCGAAGGCCGCCTCTTTCAATTCCACGACGTGGCGCCCTGATCGCCGAGCGGCGACCAGGGCGATCTTCTGGGCGCGACGCCCTCGGATCGGCTTGCCGCCCCTGCCACCCTTGCGATACCTTGACCGCGCAGGACAGGCGCGACGGAGGCCAGCATCAAGACCATGGAGATCAACAAGCGGGACTTCCTCAAGTCGCTCGGGGAGCTTGAGCGGCAGTTCAAGTCCAGCGGCGACAACCCCGGCTCCTACCGCAGCGAGGGCTGCGAGCGCTGCACCGAGTGCATGTTCTGCACAAGCTGCACCCTCTGCTACAAGTGCACCTACTGCGCACGCTGCGCCAACTGCACCCACTGCACCCACTGCCAGGACTGCGTCGACACCCACAAAAGCAGCTACTGCGTCCAGTCCAAGGGCTGCACCGGCTCCTCCTACCTCATCCTGAGCCAGAACTGCGCCGACTGCACCTTCTGCTTCGGCTGCGTGGGGCTCGTGCGCAAGGACTTCCACATCCTCAACCAGCCCTACAACCGCAACACCTACTTCGCGATCGTGGCCAGGCTCAAGAAAGAGCTCGGGATCGACGTGCGCTGAGGCTCGAATGGCGCTCCTGCTGAGCGAGACACAGATCGATCAGATCCGCGAGCGCGGGCTCCTGCAGGCCTTCATGTCGGCCGAGTGCCACGGCCTGCTCAAGGACGCGGACCTCCAGCGCTTCGAGCCCGGCGCCCTCATCTTCAAGCGCGGCCAGTGGGCCGACGAGCTCGGCTGGGTGCTCGCCGGCTCCGCCCTGGCCGTGCTGCCCGGCGCCGAGCGCGACGTCCCCGTGCTGCGCCTCGCTCCCGGCGACCTGGTCGGCTTCATCGCCTTCATCGCCGAGGGACAGCACATCCTGGAGGTGCGCGCCGAGCGCCGCACCGACGTCCTGATGCTCAACCGCACCCACTTCGTCGACGCGCGCAAGCGCGGCGACGCGCTCTTCGCCCGCCTCCTGATGGTCCTCTCCTTCGGGGCCTTCGAGCACATGAGCCTGATCCAGAGCGCCATCCCCGCACAGTACTTGCGCATTTGACGGCCTTGAGGGCCGAGGAGACCCGGGAGCATGTTCCAACGCATCGATCTGCTCAGCGCCGCCAAGGGCAGCGAACAGGACATGCTCCTCCACATGATGAAGGAGGTCTGGGCGACCCCCGGCGAGCTGATCGGGACGACGCGCGGCACCACCGCCTGGTGCTTCTTGATCATCTCGGGCTTCGTCCGGATCGAGGACGTCATCCTCGGCAGCTGGCTCCTGCCGCCCGGCGCCCTCTTCGGCCTCGAGGAGATGTTCATGGGCGGCATCCCCACCCAGCATTACCGCGCCGCCTGCCACAGCACGATGCTGGCCATCGACCGCACCTCCCTCACCGGCCTGCTCTCGGCCCAGCACCCCGTGGCCCAGAACCTCCAGGCCGAGATCGCCCTGATCGCCGGGCGCACCATCCAGCGCCGCATGGCCCGCCTGGCCGCGAGGCTCTGACCATGCCCCCAACCCCACGGGAACCTCTGGCCGCTGCCGGTGTCAGACTCGCTGCGCGCAGGAGGTGTCGAGCCCCACTATGACGCCAGCCCAGGAGGAGAAGCTCATCGAACGCCTGAAGCTCCGCGACGAGGCGGCCTTCAGGACCTTTGTCCGGCAGTATCAGGACAAGATCTACAACCTCGTCTTCAGGATGATGGGCAATGCCCAGGAGGCCGAGGACGTCTCCCAGGAGGTCTTCATCACCGTCTTCAAGAACATCGACGCCTTCCGCGGCGACGCGCGCTTCTCGACGTGGCTCTACCGCATCGCGATCAACCACTGCAAGAACCGCCTCAAGTACCTCGGGCGGCGCGCCGGCGGCCGCACACAGACCCTCGACGACACCCCCGAGGCGACCATCGGCATGTCTCCCCTGCAGAACAACCTGCCCCGGCCCGACAACCAGGCCATCGGCAAGGAGCTCGAAGGCATCATGCAGCGCGCCATCGCACAGCTCGAAGAGGAACACCGCGTCCTGATCGTCCTGCGCGACATCGAGAACATGCCCTACAACGAGATCACCGAGATCACCGGCCTCAACCCCGGCACCGTCAAGAGCCGCCTTCACCGCGCGCGCGTCGCGCTGAAGGAGCAAGTCAGGCGCCTCTATGAATAACGACCACGACCCGAAGCTCAACCCGGCACCCGCCGACGATCCCAGGACCGACGACGCCCCCATCGACGCTCCTGAAGCCGACGCCCCGCCTGATGACCCAAAGGACGAAGGCGGCGACGACGCCCCCATCGACGATCCCAGCATCGACGACGCACCGCTCGATGACCCACAGGACGACGGCGACGACGCCCGAGAGGCCCGCCTCATCGACTACCTCGACGGCGAGCTGCCACCCCACGAGCGCGCCGCCCTGGAGGCCGAGCTGGCCGCCGACCCCGCCCTGCGCGCCGAGCTCGACGCCCTCAAGGAGACCTTCGGCGCCCTCAAGAACCTCCAGACCCAGCCCGCCCCCCCCGCCTTCGTCTTCGGCGTCGAGGGCGCGATCCGCACACGCACCCGAGGCCGCTTCTTCGAAGACGACTTCTTCTACCGCACCCGGATCCCCTACGAGGCCTTCGCAGCCCTCATGATCGCCATCATGGCCGCCATGTACTTCTTCGGCCAGCCCCCCGCCCCCGAGATCAACGGCGATCAAGCCGCCATGGGCGGCGAACCCACCGATCCCGACGCCGGCCGCCCTCGCCAGCTCCCTCCCGACGCCCCCGACGCCCCCGAAGCGCCCTCTCAGGCCCCCCCACCCGACGCCGGCCCCTCCCCCGCCGCCGATCCTCCCGCCGACGCAGGCCACGGCGCCCTCAACCCGGCCGCGCCCGATCCAGCCCTCGACCCCGCCGACAAACTCGTCGCCCCCACCCCCGCCGCCAACCCCGCCTCCGAGGCGCCGCCCGCCCGCGCCAACGACGCCCCACCCCAGCGCGAGGTCCTCCCCATCCGCCGCGAGCGCGTCATCTACACCATCCAGTTCGACGCCCCCAACCCCGCCGACAAGATCCGACAGCTCTCCGCCCAGATCCGCGCCCTCGGCGCCAGCTTCACCATCCTGGCCAACGGCGACGAGGCCATCCAGGTCCGCATGCCCCCTGCCCAGGTCGAGTCCTTCCTGGCCGGCGTCGGCAAGGGCGGCCGCGTCGCCCGCATGCGCATCCACCAGCAGACCTCGCAGCCCGACGACCCCCTGGCCACCGTCCACATCGGCGCCCGGCGCGCCATCCCCGGGCAGCGCGCCCTCACCCCCTCAAGGCGCCCCTGACGCCCTCACCCTCAACCCCCGGAGCTCCCCCATGACCGACCTCCATAAGCGCGCCCAGCGCCTCTACTTTCGCCTCGGCGCCGCCACCCTCTTCTTCGTCGCCTTCCTGGCCATGAACGTCAACGCCATCCTCATCGGCCCCGAGGCCCACAACTGGGGGCTCCTCAGCCTCGGCCCCCTCGCCCTCGCCTACGCCGCCCTCCCGCGCCGCATCCCCACCCTCAAGGTCGACGCCCAGACCCCCCCAGACCCCGACATGGCCCTGCGCCTCGACCGCCTCATCCGCATGACCCAGGCCCTGCGCGCCATCTTCCTCATCCTGGCCCTCTTCACCCTCCTCGTCCTCCCCCGCCTCATCCCCACACCCACCTGATCCCCCCTCTCCCCAACCCCTCGCACCGCCTCCAGCGTTGCCAAAGCCCGCCCCCTCCGCTAACCTCCCCCCTCAGATCGCCCGCTCCCGGCCGCCGACAGCCCGAAACCCGACGAGGCAACCCCTGCCCCTCCACACGGGATCGGATCGAGCAGCCCAGCGGCGAGCACGCCGGAGTGTTGGAACAGGTATACATAGGAAACTTAAAATTTCTGGCCTTCGGGCGTGCGGGTTCGAGTCCCGCCTCCGGCATTCTCAAAAACACGACCACGACACCCCCCCTCCCACCCCACAACCGCGGTAGAATGGGCGCGCTTCGCCGACCGCGCCCAGGTGTTGCCCCTTGACCCCACAGACCGACGCCAGAGCGCCCCTGATGCGCCGCCTCGGGATCGCCACCCTCCTGATGGCGGCCTCCGTCCTGCTCAGCCGCGTCGTCGGCTTCGTGCGCGAGATCGTCATCGCCGCCCAGCACGGCGCCACGGGCGCCACCGACGCCTACTTCACCGCCTTCACCCTGCCGGACATGCTCAACTACTTCCTGGCAGGCGGCACCCTCACCATCACCTTCATCCCCCTCTTCTCCGAACACCTCGCCCGGGGCGACGAGGAGGGCGGCTGGGACCTCTTCTCCACCATCGCCACCGGCACCGGCGTCCTCGTCGTCGCCGCGATGATCTTCGGCATGATCGCCGCCCCCGACCTCGTCCCCCTGATCGCCCCAGGCTTCGACGACCACCAGATCGCCCTGTGCGCCCGCATGACCCGGATCGTCATGCCCGGCATGCTCTGCTTCACCATCGGCGGCCTCCTCCAGGCCACCATCCTGGCCAAGGAGCGCTTCGCCGCCGTCGCCTCCATCCCCATCATCTACAACGTCGCGATCATCGCCGGCGGCCTGCTGCTCGGACCCTGGCTCGGCGTCGAGGGCTTCGCCTGGGGCGCCCTGGCCGGCGCCCTCATCGGCCCCCTCGGCGTCCCCCTCTGGGTCACCCGCCGCGACCTGCGCTACCGCCCCCGCTTCAACTTCAACTCCACCGGCTTCCGCGCCTACATCAAGCTCGCCCTCCCCCTGATGCTCGGCGTCACCCTCATCAGCCTCGACGAATGGCTCCTGCGACACTTCGGCTCCAGGCTCGATCGCGGCACCATCTCATGGCTCAACAACGCCCGCCGCCTCATGCTCGTCCCCGTCGCCATCGTCGGACAGGCCGCAGGACAGGCCGCCATGCCCTTCCTCAGCGCCCTCTGGGCCGAGGGCAAGCGCGACGAGATGGCCGACACCCTCACCCGCGCCATCCGCTCCGTCCTCTTCTACGCCGTCCTCTCCTCCGCCGCCCTCCTCACCCTGGCCGAGCCCCTCGTCTTCGCCGCCTTCCGACGCGGCAGCTTCTCCAGCGCCGACGCCGCCGGCACCGCCTCCCTGCTCTCCATCCTCGCCCTCGGCGTCGCCGCCTGGAGCGTCCAGAACATCATCGCCCGTGGCTTCTACGCCCGACACGACACCCTCCAGCCCATGATCCTCGGCACCGCCGTCGCCGCCCTCTGCGCCCCCCTCTACTGGAGCCTGTCCAACCTCCTCGGCGGACAGGGCCTCGCCATCGCCTCCGCCGCCGGCATCACCCTCAACGCCACCGCCCTCCTCGCCCTCTTCCGCTGGCGCTGCGCCCCCATCGACATCACCGCAATCGCCCGCACCCTCGCCCTTGCCCTCACCTGCTCAATCCCCGCCGCCGCCGCCGCCCACGCCACCCTCTCCCTCCTGACCCCCTGGCTCTCCCTCGACAACCCCTGGCACGCCCTCGCCCTCCTCCTCGCCGCCGGGATCGTCTTCGCCTCCCTCGCCCTCGCCCTCGCCGCCCTCCTCAAGGTCGAAGAGCTCGCCTTCGTCCGCCGACTCCTCGCCCGCCTGCGCCCAAAGGCGCCCTGAAGACGACGGGTCTGCGTCGTTGAGGGACACGTCGAACACGACAGGTCAGCGTCGATGGGTACACGTCCGATCCCCTCGACAAGGGGATCGATCATCGCACACCTCAAGATCGTCGCGTCGGCTCTGCAGGGTTGTGATGCGACCCTCCCGACCCTGGGAGCGTGCGAGAGGAAACGTCGAGATCGATGGGTCGGCTCCGTTGAGCGCCCGTACGCCCTCCCCACGACCCCGTGTTGGCAACCCGAGTCCACGCCGCGCGGCTTTGCGACGGCCTCGCCGAGCAGAGCAGAGCCTTGACGACATGGGCGAGGATGAAGTTATGATGATCTGAGCACTCTGACATGGTTGCGGGTAGCCGTAAACCGAAGGCTTGAAGGTGGAGAGATGAAGGCAAGGCGATGGATCGTGGGCTCATCGGCGTGCTGGGCTTTTGTAGCTGTCGTGGGCTTGGCTGCCAGCGCGATGGCTCAACCAGCGCCTCATGGAACCCAGCAAGAGGCTTATGAACTCAATGCCCAGGTCAACCAACTCTACGCTCAGGGTCGTTACGACGATGCCATACCCTTGGCCAAACGGGCCTTGGAGATCTACCGCAAGGTATTGGGAGAAGAGCATCCCTACACTGCCACATCCTTCTCCAGCCTCGGAGTGCTCTATCACACCAAAGGGGACTATGAGCGGGCAGAACCCTTGTTTCTCAAGGCCTTGGAGATCAACCGCAAGGTATTGGGAGAAGAGCATCCTGACACTGCCTCCTCCTTCTACAGCCTCGCATCGCTCTACCAGGCCAAAGGGGACTATGAGCGGGCAGAACCCTTGTATCTCAAGGCCTTGGAGATCAGGCGCAAGGTATTGGGAGAAGAGCATCCCGACACTGCCACATCCTTCTCCATCCTCGGATTTCTCTACCAGGCCAAAGGGGACTATGAGCGGGCAGAACCCTTGTATCTCAAGGCCTTGGAGATCTGGCGCAAGGTATTGGGAGAAGAGCATCCCCAAACTGCCAACTCCTTCAACAACCTCGCATCGCTCTACCGGGCCAAAGGGGACTATGAGCGGGCAGAACCCTTGTATCTCAAGGCCTTGGAGATCTGCCGCAAGGTATTGGGAGAAGAGCATCCCGACACTGCCACCTCCTTCAACAACCTCGCAGCGCTCTACCAGGCCAAAGGGGACTATGAGCGGGCAGAACCCTTGTATCTCAAGGCCTTGGAGATCTGGCGCAAGGT
>SYOX01000032.1 GCA_005804885.1 Pseudomonadota bacterium | reverse complement strand
TGCGGCGCGACGTCCCCGAAGATCTCCACGAGGCGATTCAGGTAGCTCGGCCCGTTGTACCTCGACATCACCGGGGCGAAGCTCAGCGCCGCCGGCAGCGCCTCGTCGAGCCCCCTCAAGGCCGCCAGCGTCTCGACCCAGAGTTGGGGCAAGGGCTGGTACAAGTCCGCGCTCTGACCCAGGAGGGCCTTGCCCAGCACGGCCATCCACGCGTCGAGCAGCAGCGGCCCGCGATCGACGAAGTCCACCCACGCCTCGCCCTGCGACTCGGCCAGCGCCACCTCGATCGCCCCCCGATCCGCGCCCTCTGCCGTGCTCGGCGCTGGGATCGCGTCGCGTATGGCGCAGATCTCGGCGACCTTCTCCGAGGCCAGCGCCTCGTGGGCCAGCGCCGAGCGGGCCGCGCTGTGGGGCAGCGCGGCGAGCACCTGCGCTGCGATGAGGCGCTCGTCCTTGCGCCTAGCGGCCAGCGGCGCCACGAGCGCCTTGAGCACCGCATCAACGTCCGAAAGCTTCCGGAGCGCCGAGCCGGCCAGCTCCCGGACGCTCTTGACCGGGTCACCCAGCGACGCCGCAAGGCCCTCCGCCGAGTCCGGGTGATCCAGCGCCATCAACACCTGGATCAAGACGTCGCGCCGCGTCGGCGGCTTTGCGCCCCGCAGCGCCCGCACCAGCGCCGGGACCGCCGCCGTGCCCAGCGCGATCAGGCCGGGGGTGACGATGCTGCCGAGCTCATAGCTGTGCCCTGAGTAGACCTCCAGGGCCTTCAGCGCGCCCTCGATCACCGCCTCCGTCGGCGCCGCCGCCGCGAGCAGGAACGAGAAGGTCGAGGCCGACAGGAGCATCGGGCCGAGCCGCTCCGCAGGGATCTGCGCCAGCAAGCCCCGCAGGCGCCTGTTGTGCCCCTCAAAGTCCGAGCCCCCGCTCCACCCCATCCGGAACTTGTCCACGAGCTCCGCCCAGAAGGCGTCTTGAGAGGCCGGCGGCGCCACCCCCTCCCGCCGACAGATCTCCAGGTAGCCCAGGCCCACGAAGTAGGCCGGGAAGGACCGATGGCTCCAATCCGGCGACTGGATCGTCCCCGTCAAGGTCGCGATCCGCGCCTCCAGCGCCGCCTTCATCCCAGGCCCGCCATCCGCGATCCTCACCGCCGCCGGCAGCAGCTTGTCGTTCCCGGACCAATAGTCGATCTTGTCCAGCACCCTGATGAGCGCCTCGGGCGGCACGTGGCCGGCCAGCAGCCCGATCACCTTGACCGACCGGATGTAATCCGGCGCGGCGTCGCAGGCCTCCAGCAAGGCCGCCGCCAACACCTCGGCGGGCCACGGCGCGCTGTCCGCCCAGGCGATGTCGTCGCTGGCATAGGCCTTCTGCACGATCACCCGCGCGCCGGCCTCGACCAACCAGGGCGGCACCGCGCCAACCTCCACCACGCCGTGCTTGAGCAGCAAGTAGAGCAGCCCGCCGTCGTAGGGCGAGGGCAACCTGGACCACCCCTGCGCCAGAGAGGCCGTGAAGGCCGCCTCACCTCGCCGTTCCTTGAGCAGCTCGTCGATCCCAAAGGGTGTCCCCGGGAAGGAGTCGCTCCCCCAACAGTTCGTCGACCCGTAATGCGTCTTCTTGAGGCCCTCCGGATAACCGTTCCTCAAAACCTACTAGAACTTCTAGCAAGCATCGTGTTTGAGCCTGTGCCGAGGTCTCCAAGAGATCCCCCGGTAGTAAGACTCCGGCCCAACGGTAAGGGCGCGTATGGACTCCCCAGAGACTGTTCTCCCAAAGGAGCAATCGCCTTCTGGACAGTTGTCCGTCTCCGCTTCGGTATCCATGATCCTTGACTGTTTTGACCCGGAACGTCCAGGCAATCAAGGATCTCCTCATCCCACGGAGAATAGGAACGAGCTGCTTTTAGCAGCCTCGACGGGTGCTGTCAACAACCCTCCGCGATCCCCTCCAGCAGCAAGAGCAGATCCTCGGCGTCGAAGCTCGCCCCCGAGCGCAGCATCCTGGTCCAGAAGTTGTTGCCGCCACTCCCGATCTGCGCGCAACCCTCGCGCAGCAACTCCCAGAGGACCTCTCCGATCTCCAGGTCGCTGACACCGGGCGACATGGCCCGGATCCTGTCCAGCGCCTTGTAATCGTCGTCGTACTTCAAGATCGTCGCTCTGGCCTGCGCTTTATCGATCGACATATCCTTGCCCTGCCCTACCCTCATGCTCATCGGCCGCTGAACACACATTCAAGCCCGGCACATTAACCCCTTTCCTCGCTCGATCCAAGCGCGATCCGTCGCGCGAGGCGACAACGAAGGCGCTTGCCCCGTGACCCATAACCACCTACACTGGCTCACGAATTGACGACGCCCGTGTCGCGCAAGGTTGACCTTCAAGAGGGCTCCATGTCGAAGAACCTGCTCATCTCCCTGGCCGCCCTGGCCTCTCTGATCGCGCCGCTGCTGGCCTGCAGCGACGACAGCGCCGAGCCGACCGCGCCGATCTCCGATCCGCTCGCCCTGACCTTCACGACGCCGGAGTTCGAGGTCCCCGAGGGCGAGTCCTTCACCTGCTTCTACACCGACACCTTCACGACCGAGGAGATGGCCGTGTCCACCTCCTTCGGCCAACAAGGCGACGGCGGCCACCACATCACGATCTACTACACCGACTCGCCCCAGGAGCCCCACTTCGGTCCCTGCGATGACGACGAGATGGAGTCCTGGCGGCTCATCGCCGGCTCCGGCGGCGACGACGGCGGCGTCGCCGTCGCCGAGCTGCCCGAGGGCTCCGCGATCCGGGTGCCCGCCGGCAAGCAGCTCGTCCTCCAGGCCCACTACATCAACTTCGGCCCCGCCTTCAGAGTCGTCGACACCGCGACCCTCAAGCAGATCCCCCTTGAGGACGTCCAGCAGTTCGCCAGCTCCTTCGTCGTCCTGGACGACTCCTTCGAAATCCCACCCCAGACCGACTTCTACGAGAGCGTCACCCGCTGCCGCGTCCCTCGCGACATCAACGCCGTCCTCGTCCTCGGCCACCAGCACGAGGCCGGCCTCTCCTTCAAGCTGGAGGTCATCGACGAGGACGATCAGGTCATCGACGTCCTCTACGACGAGCCGCGCTGGATCCCCTACTACGCCTCCCACCCCCCCACGCTCAAGTACACCCTCGACGCGCCCCTCCACCTCCCCGCCGACACCCGCCTGCGCCAGAGCTGCACCTGGAAGAACGAGACCGACGAGGCCATCTCGCACCCCCTTGAGATGTGCGTCGCCTTCCTCTTCTACTTCCCCGATCAGGGCGAGCTCTTGTGCGAACCCGAGTTCGAAGGCGACCCCGACCTCACCACGCCCGCCGAGTCCTGCGTCCAGCCCGGCGACCTCGGCAACGAGAAGGGCGTCGGCCTGCACTGCACGCCCACCGGCACCGAATGCCGAGAGACCTCCAACGCCTCGCTCTGCCTAGCCGCCATCGCCCCCGACAACAACCAGTGGTTCTGCACCCGCCTCTGCCGCGAAGACGCCGACTGCGGCCAGGACGCCGTCTGCGACGGCGACGAGCGCGGCAAGGCCTGCATCCCCGCCCGCTGCCTCGACTGATCCCCGCGCATCATCAAGATCGCGGCGCTGCCATCAGATCGCGGCGCTGCCATCAGATCGCGGCGCTGCCATCAGATCGCGGCGCTGCCATCAGATCGCGGCGAATCATTGAGATCGCGGCGCTGCCAGCACATCCACCAGCGCCCACTCATTGAGGCCATGGTTGTGGACGTGGAAGTAGATCCGCTCGCCCGCCGGGATGTCCGCCGACGCCGTCCATGAGCCCGTCAGCATCTCCGACTGCGACTCGATCGGCACCTGCCGCTCCCACAGCTCCTGCCCGACGCGCACCGCCGCATGGACGTGCGTCGTCTCTCGCGGCGTCATGCTAAAGTGCCACACCCGCACCGTGATCTCGTCGCCGGCCCGCACCGCCTGCTGCGTCAGCTGCTCGACCGTGATGTAATGACAGAAGCCCGTATCGACCCCGAAGACCCGCTCCCCCCCCAGATCCTCCGGGCCTATCGCCTCCAGCGGGCACTCAGCGTCCGCTGGCCGATCATCAAAGGGATCGATCACCACCGGGCTCCAACGATCCTGATCAATCAGCGAGAAGGGCTCTCCCGCCTCCACCTCCACCGCCTCCTCCACCGCCTCCTGCTCCTCGCCGCACGCCCCCACCAGCGCGCAGAGCGCCAGGGTGGCGCTCGCAGATCCGACGCCGACCAACCCAGAAAAATCATTGAACATCAACAATTTACAAACCAGCCGATCTTGAAGCAGGCTCGACCTTGACGCGACGAAAGGGCACGAGGGCATGAGCGCATCTCCATCCAGCGAAGAGGTGAGGGCAAGTATAGGCAAGGACGCGACGGTCTTCAAAGTCTCGCGCTCCACCCCCTGTCCCCCGAGGGGTCAGTGGGTGGAGTGTGGGGGCGGTGCGAGGAGCGTGGGGCGCTCAAAGCCCGAGGCGGCCACCGACCGGGAGGATCAGGAGGCGGCCCGCCTCGATGCGCTCGGCCCTCTCCCAGTCCAGAAGGCGCGCGGGGGGCTCGTCCAGCGGCTCGTCGGTCAGCTTGTAGGTCCCCCAGTGGATCGAGATCATGCGCGCGGCGCCCACCGCCAGGAAGGCGCGGCCGGCCTCCTCCGGGTTCATGTGCTGGGGCGCCATGAACCACTCGGGGTCGTAGGCGCCGATGGGGATCAGCGCCAGATCCAGCTTCGGGAAGCGGCGCCCGATCTCCCCAAAGCCGTCAAAGTAGCCGCTGTCGCCGGCGAAGTAGATCGAGCGGCCCTCGGCCCGCAGCACGAAGCCCCCCCACAGGGAGGCGTTGCGGTCAAAGGGCGTCCGCTGCGACCAGTGCTGCGCGGGCACGCAGGCCACCCTCAGATCCGAGGCACCCGGCAAGGGCGCGATCTCCCCCCACCAGGAGAGCGCGTCGATGCGGTCGGCCGGCACGCCCCACGCCTTCAAATAAGCGTCCACCCCGAGCGGGACGACGTAGCGGGGCCGATGATGGGCCTCGACGCGGCGGACGCTGTCTCGGTCCAGGTGATCGCGGTGGTTGTGGCTGATCAACACCAGCGCCACCGGCGGCAGCGCCTCCGGCTCGATCGGCACCGCCACATTGCGACGGATGAAGCCACCCAGGCGAGGCGCGAACACGGGATCGGTCAACACGCGAACTCCGCCGATCGACAACAGCGCCGTGGCGTGCCCCAGCCACAGCGCCGAGGGCTCATCGACCGGCCCGGGCGCGACCTCGACCACCTCCACCGGCGCGCTCCCCGGCGACTTGCGCCGGCGCCCCGTGATCCGATCCACCACCGACCAGCGCACGAAGCGATCAAAGCGCGGCCTGACGGCTGGATCCGTGTTGCTGAAGCGCTCTGGCATGGCCTGGTTTCAGAAACATGGAGAAAGTTCCCCAGTCCCTGTTCCTGCTTCTTCGACGGCAGTTTCGTCAGTCATTGTCTGACCGACCAGCGCCCCCATCTCCACAGGCTTCACATCCCCGGAACCCCCGGGTAGTTCTATGGGTTTGAGGTTAAGTGCCGCGTTGTGGTCCCGGTCGATGACCAGACCACACACATCACACGAGTAGGTGCGCTCCGAGAGCGAGAGCGCAGCTTTGACATTCCCGCAGCTTGAACATCCTTTGGAAGACGGCAGCCACCTGTCGTGAACGACCACCTGCGTGTCGTAGAGCCCCGCTTTGTACTCCAACTGCCGCCTGAACTCCGACCATCCTTCATCACTGATGGCTCGGGCCAGCTTCCTGTTGCGCACCATCCCCTTGACGTGCAAATCTTCGATGCCCACAGCTTGGTTTTCACTGACGAGCCTCGTTGAGAGCTTGTGGAGGTGGTCCTGACGGATGTTGGCGATCCGCAGGTGGAGCCTGCTGAGCTTCAGCGCCGCTTTTCGGCCGTTGGCCGAGCCGCGCTCCTTTCGGCTGTGCCTCCTGGACAGCCGCCTGAGCCGCTTGAGGTTTCGCCAAAGCGCCTTGGGGCCTGTGATGACCTCTCCGGTCGAGAGGGTCGCTGAAGCTCGGAGGCCAAGATCAACGCCAACGACCCCCTCACTGACGCGGGCTTTCTTCAGGTCGCCACCCTCGACCTGGATGGCGACGGTCCACTGCCCCGCTCTTCGGCTGACCACCGCACCGAGCACCTCGCCCTCGAAGCGAAGAGCCTCGCGCATCTTGACCCAACCCAGAAGGGGTATCCTGACCCGACCCTCTTGCAGCTGGAGCTTATCGTTGGCGATGCTGAAAGAATCCTTTGAGCGCCCCTTCTTCTTGAAGGCCGGGTAGCCCGGCTTGCCCCCTGCCTTCAGAGCGCGAAAGAAGTTCTGGAAGGCGGACTGGAGATGGTCAAAGGCGCCAGCAGTGCAGTCCCTGTGTACCTCGTAGGTCCAGGGAAACTGCGCTTTGCGGATGGCGTTGAAATCCTTCTTGAGCGAGCGCCCGCTGGGCTTGTTGCCCGCCTCGTACTCCCGCTTCCATGCGGCCAGCGCCCAGTTGTAGGTGAAGCGCGCTGTCCCACAGGCCCTTTGAAAGTACGCCTCCTGCTCTGGTGAGGGCACAAGGCGGATCTTGTGACCGAGGATCATAGGGCCTGCGCCTGTTTCTTGTCTCGAACTCTGTCCGGGTCACTCGGACAACCTTTATCTGGAGCATAACCTCCTCTTGTGTCAAGAACTTTATCTAAGCTGTTCTAATTTATTTGGAAGCTGCTGCAACCTCCTCCCGTGGAGCGACACAACGATCTCGCGCACCTCTGGATTCCAGAGGCCAAAGAGCGGTACAACGAAAACCCATGAACGCCAACCCCCAAGCACGGGAAGAGGGCCGGCGCACGTCGACAACCCTGGGCGCAGAAGACTTAAGGAGAGAACCCATGACGCGATGGATCC
>SYOX01000235.1 GCA_005804885.1 Pseudomonadota bacterium | reverse complement strand
CGGACAACAACGGGCGGGAGGCCGACTTCCGCAATGTGATCCTGATCATGACCAGCAATGCCGGCGCCTTCGAGATGGCCCAGCGGACGCTGGGCTTCGGCGGCAAGAGCATCGACCTGAGCAAGGGCGAGAAGGTGCTGGAGAAGATGTTCAGCCCCGAGTTCCGAAACCGCCTCGACGCGGTGGTGCAGTTCGTGCCGCTGGCGCCGGAGGTCATGCGTCAGGTGGTGGGCAAGTTCATCGACGAGCTCGGCGGGCAGCTGGCCGAGCGCGGGGTCACGATCGAGCTGAGCGAGGAGGCCACCGCGTGGCTGGCCGAGCGGGGCTACGACGAGCGCTTCGGCGCTCGCCCGCTGGGTCGCCTGATCCAGACCACGATCCGTCAGCGCCTGGCCGAGGAGCTGCTCTTCGGGGCGCTGCGCGAGGGCGGCGTGGCCAGGATCGGGGCCGCCGAGGGGGAGCTGACCTTTGAGTTCAGCGCGCCCTCGCAGGATCGTGGCTGACCCAACTTCTCTTGTTTTTACAATGGTTTGGCGATCCCGTCAGGGCGCCGCCTTGTTGGCTGGCGCCTCGCCCTGCTTCGTGGGGGCGTCGCCGGCGGGGACCTTGATGGGCGCGGCCTCGCCCTTGGGGGTCGGCGGCGTCGCCATGATCGGGGCGTTCTTGAGGGGCGCGGCCCCGTCCGTGGGGGCCTTGTCGGGCGTGGGGGCCTTGTCCGGCGCGGGGGCCTTCTCTCTGGGGGCGGCCTGGGGGATGGAGCGGACGGGCCGGAAGCCGAGGTAGTCGTGGCGGCCGGCGGGCTCCTCGTAGCCCCGCGTGGACAGGCGGCTGTCCTTGGCGAAGCTGATCCAGCTCCCGCCGCGGTAGGTGCGGCCGACGCCGCTGTCGGGTCCGAGGGGGTCGGTGACCTGGCCCTGATCGTAGTCGCCCGTGTTCCAGTCCCAGACCCACTCGGAGACATTGCCGAGGGTGTCGTGGAGGCCCCAGAAGTTGGGATCGCGCGAGGCGGTCGGGTGCGTGGTGCTGTCGGCATTGCCGCAGAACCAGGCGATCTCGTTCAGGCGCCGGTCGGGGGGCTTGCACTCGCGGGCGTCCGGCGACAGGTCGCCGTTGTAGAAGGCCGAGCCGGTGCCAGCGCGGGCGGCGTACTCCCACTCGGCCTCGGTGGGCAGGCGGAAGCCGATGCAATCCAGGCCGATGAATTCGAGGCGAGCGCAGGAGAAGTCGACGCCCGGCGAGCCCGAGCAGCCCGAGAGGGTGTAGCACTGACGGAAGCCCTGGGATGAGGACAGGCGGTTGAGGTACTCGATGGCGTCCCACCAGCTGACGTTCTCGACCGGGCAGTCTCCGCCGCAGCGGGCAAAGCGCGAGGGGTTGTTGCCCATCAGCCGGGTCCACTGAGCCTGGGTGACCTCGGTGGTCTGCATCATGAAGGGCTGGGTGAGGGTGACGTCGTGTCGCGTCTCGTTGCTGGAGCGTCCGACCTCGTCGTGGGGGGAGCCCATGGCGAAGCGGCCGGCGCCGACCTGGATGTAGCGCGCGGGCGGGGCGCTGTCGATGCGCTCGAAGATCAGATCCCAGGGCAGCGCGGCGACGATGGCCGCGACGAGGAGCAGGCCGGCGCCGACGGCCAGGGTGATGGCGGCGGTGCGGCTGATCTCGGGCCGCGCCGGGGGGATCTTGGCGGTCGGCGCCGGCCTCGCGCGGGGGCCCTTCTCGGTCGTCGGGCGCTGAGAGGGATCCTGTGGCGAAGGCCCGCGCCTGGAGGGCTCGCCCTTGCGCGGGATCCTGGTCGCGGCGTGGGCCGAGATCGGTCGCGGCTCGCCGGCAGGTTGGTCGCGTGCGGCGTTGGGGGGCTGGCTGGAGGCGGCCTGGACCTGGCGCATCTCGGCGTCGCGCTGTCCGCGCACGGGGTTGGGCGGCGGGCCCGCGTGGGTTGGCATCGAGGAGGGCGATCGGGGATCCTCGCTGCGGGCCAGCTCCTCCTGCCCCGGCGGCACCTGGCCGGTGACGAAGCGCCCGAAGCCCGTGTTGTAGGAGGGCGGCGGCTTGCCGTCGTCCAGCTCTCCGCTCTCGAAGAGGGCGGTGATCAGGTGGGTGACCTCCATGGCGTCGGCGGGGCGGTTGGCCGGATCGGTGGCCAGCAGCCTTGAGACGAGGGTGTCGAGGCCGGGGTACTGGTTGAGCAGCTTGTGCTGCTCGCTCGGCCTGGGCCCGAGCCCCTCGCGCTCGCGCATCGCGCGGTAGATCGAGAAGGCGTCCTCCTCCTCGGCGCTGTAGGGGGGCCAGCCCGTGGTGATGAAGCAGAGCACGGCGCCGAGCTGCCACAGGTCCAGGCGGCCGTCGAGCTCCAGGCCCGGGTTGAACTGCTCGGGGGCCATGTACTCGGGCGTGCCGACGATTCGGCTGGTCTTGCGGTCGACGGTTGCGGCGCCGAGGATCTTGGCGATCCCGAAGTCGATGACCTTGACCTGCTCCTGGCCGCCCTCGTCGCGGGTGAGCAGGACGTTGTCGGGCTTCAGGTCGCGGTGGAGCATCCCGCGCTGGTGGGCGACGGTCAGCGCCGAGGCGATCTGCCAGCCCAGGCGCGCGGCGCGGGCCGGCTCGACCCGGCTGGGCTGGGTCTGGCCGCGCGGCCAGACCTCGTCGAAGAGGTTGACCCCTTCGAGCAGCTCCAGGAGCATGAAGGGCTGCTTGGACTCCGGCAGGATGCCGATCTCGAAGCACCGCACGATGTTGGGGTGCTTGAGCTTGTCGAGGATGTCCCACTCGTCGATGAAGCGCCGCTGGACGTTGGGCGAGCCGACCAGCTGGAGGTCCATCACCTTCATCGCGCGGCGCTGATCGACCAGGGTGTGCGTCACCTCGTAGACGGCCCCGAAGCCGCCGGCCCCGAGCCGCCGGTTGACCTTGTAGCGGCCGCCGTCGACCATGCCCCCGAGGAGCTGGTCGATGGGCCACCCGAAGGGCGGGCGGACCCCATTGCACGCCTTGCAGATCAGCATGTCCTCGCTGATGACCGTAGCGTTGCACTCGGGGCAAAATGGCTGCACGTTCTCCAGTTCCTTTGAGGTGAGCGGACCACGCCGCCGTCAAGGCAAGCGCCCACTGTCGCGGCGTCGCGCTCACACACTAGATCGAAGAACCCTACAAGGCAAAGCGATTGCCCTTCAGCGCGGCTCAAGCCCAGGGCAATCGCATCTAACGGAGGTTGACAAGGGTGGTGGTTGTGGTGCTGCGGTGGAGTGCTGACCACTGAGGCCTGTGGAGGGTACCATGACATCATCACCAAATTCCGAGAACACGATTCTGCAGCACATGTCTT
>SYOX01000234.1 GCA_005804885.1 Pseudomonadota bacterium | reverse complement strand
TGTCCTCGACGGCCTGGTTGGCGCAGCCGAAGTAGACGTCCTCGATCAAGGCCGGATCGACGCCCGTGCGCTCCACGAGCGCCCTCATGACCAGCGCGGCCAGATCGTCCGGCCTCACCTCGGCCAGGCCGCCGCGAAACTTTCCAATGGGGGTGCGCACCGCGCCGACGATCACCGCACGGATCAAGCTCATCCGGACTCCTCCTGGGCTGCGAGGCCGCGTCGGCCTCCGACCCGCGGAGTCTAGTCCGGCGGCCAGAGCGCGCGCAACCCGCGAGGCGCGCAGTAGAACACGTTTCTCTAGAATTTTTCGACGGGGTTGTGTTAGTCTTCCCGCCGACACGGGGCCGCGCGGCTGGTCTATCGCGGCACCCGGGCGGACGACGACGCTGGGCGGAGGTTTTGAATTGGCCTACACCGAAGAAGATGTCTACGACAAAGTCCGAGATTGCTTTGTGGAGGCCCTCGGGGTGGACGACGAGGAGGTCGAGAAGGGAGCGCGGGTCATCGACGATCTCGGCGCCGAGTCTCTGGACTTTCTCGACATCGTTTTTCGCCTGGAGCGGGCCTTTGACATCAAGATCCCGCGCGGGGATCTGGAGAACCAGGTCCAGACCTCGATGGGCGAGGAGCCCTATGAGATCGACGGCGTGCTGACCCAGGTGGCGCTGGAGAAGCTGCGCGCCGTGATGACCGAGGTCCCCACGGCGGAGATCCAGCAGGGCCTCAAGACCAAGGACATCCCTCGCCTCTTTCGCGTGGCGACCTTCCACAACATCTGCGTCAAGCTGCTCCAGGAGAAGGGTGAGTTGGCGGCCTGATCCGGCCCCGCGCGGAGCACGACCTTGCGCTTCACCTTCCTCGTCCACCCGCTGACGGAGATGCAGCTGCGCATCCTCGGCGCCCGCTCGCTCTCCCTGGACATCCTCGGCGCCCGCCTCGGCAGCCTGGAGCGGGTCGCCTTCGACCCCGCCTTCACCCACCCGATCACCCACTTCCCCCAGATCGTGAGCGCCACGGGGGCCACCTGCACCGGCCAGATCGTCGGCCTGCCCACCCTGCCCGGCCCCATGCTCAACGATCAGGTCCAGGCCGTGGCCATGATGGCCGACGCCGTGGCCCGCTTCGGCCAGGGCGCTGATCTTGTGGGGCTCGGGGCGATCTGCGCCATCGTCGGGCTGCGCGGCCAGGAGCTGGCCTCTCGCCTCTCCACCCCCGTGACCACCGGCAACAGCCTGACCTGCTGGACGGCCGTGGAGACCACCGCGCTGCTGCTCGACCGCCTCGGCGCCTCGCGGCACTTCAACCCGCGCGTCCTGGTCGTCGGCCTGCCCGGCACGATGGCCCTGGGCGTCCTGACGATCATGGCGAGGCGCGGGATGCCCGTCGAGGCCTTCCACCCCACCTTCCCCAGAGCCCTGGCCCGCAAGCTCGACCAGATCGAGGCCGAGTGCGGACGCCCCCTGCCTCGCCATACCGACCTGGACGCCGCGCTCAAGGGCAAGGGCATCGTCGTGGGCGCCGGCAGCGTCGGCGGTGAGCTGGCCGAGGCCGACCTGCGCTCGGGCACCGTCGTCGTCGACGTCGCCCGCCCGCTGGACACCAGCGTCGCCCAGCGCCGCCGCGACGACCTGCTCATCGTCGAGGGCGAGATGATCTCCCTGCCCGCCGCCACCGGCCAGGGCTGGAACTCCTTCTGGTCCCGCCTCTACAACCTCGTCGTCGGGCAGGTCGACGAGCGCGTCTTCGCCTGCCTCGCCGAGCCCATGGTCCTGTGCCTGGAGGGCCGCCCCGAGTCCTTCAGCCTCGGCCGCGACATCGACCCCGAGAAGGTCGAGGTCATCGGCGCCCTGGCCGCGCGGCACGGCTTCGGCATCCGCGAGCTCTTCCGCGGCCGCGAGCCCCTCCACGACACCCTCCTGCGCGAGTTCATCGACATCCCCTGGCTCCCCTGACCACCCCGGATTGCTCGGCGGCCCGCCGCCTACGGCCGCGCTGGCCGCGATCGCCCCCCTGTCCTCCGAACTCCACCCCCTGTCCCCGCACACTCCACCCCCTGTCCCCCTCCCGCACACTCCACCCCCTGTCCCCCTCCTCGTTTCACAAGGAGGGGGGACGCTCGTATTACGGGATGGGTGGATCGGGGGGGGGCTCGTTGAATGGGTACGGTGACTTGGGGGTGGGTGGGCCGCAGGAGCCATTGTCGGGATCACTGGCCGTCTGGGGCGGGTGGCGAGGGCGCCGGGGCGGGATCCGATCCACCTTGCCCGTCATCCGAGCGTCCTCGAACCACCGTGTCCGTACTACGAGCGTCCCCCCGAGGGGTCATACGGAACCACGTTTGAAGCACTTTCATCTTGGGCATCCTGGTGGCCCAAATTGTAAGTGGCTTGAGCGTGGTTCCGTATCAGTGACCCTCGGGGGACAGGGGGTGGAGTTCGGGGGACAGGGGGTGGAGTGCCGATCTCGACGTGACCGTCAACGAAGTCGACTCCCCGTTTGCAAGGCAGGCGGCGCGGGTGTAGGACGAAGGAGTGTCGGGACCATCGTGATCAAGGGGCGAAGCGGGGAGGGGTGGGGATGTACGACCTGAAGATTGTGGGCGGGACCGTGGTGGACGGCACGGGCGCTCCTGCGCGGCGCGCGGACGTGGCCATCAAGGACGGCAAGATCGTGGCCGTGGGGACGGTGGGCGACAAGGCCCTGCGGACGATCGACGCCGAGGGGCTGCTGATCACGCCGGGCTTCATCGATCTGCACACGCACTACGACGGCCAGATCTCGTGGGACGAGACGCTGGCGCCCTCGTGCTTCCACGGGGTCACCTCGACGGTGCTGGGCAACTGCGGGGTGGGCTTCGCGCCGGTGCGGCCCGAGGATCGCGAGAAGCTCATCGCGCTGATGGAGGGGGTCGAGGACATCCCCGGCACCGCCCTCTCCGAAGGGATCGAGTGGCGCTGGGAGAGTTTTTCGCAGTACATGGACGCCATCGACGCGATGCCGCACACGATGGACTACGCCATGCAGCTGCCCCACGACGCGCTGCGGGTCTACGTCATGGGCCAGCGCGGGCTGGCGCGCGAGGAGGCCACCGAGGCCGACATCGCCGAGATGCGGCGGCTGACGCGGGAGGCCCTGGAGGCCGGCGCGATGGGCTTCAGCACCGGAAGGACGGACAACCACCTGGACGCCGACGGGGGACACACGCCGGCGAGCATCTCGGCCGAGGCCGAGCTGTGCGGGATCGCCGAGGCCTTCCGGGGCCTGGAGCACGGGGTGCTCCAGGCCGTGTCGGACTTCGACATGGTCGAGGATCGCAAGCGCTTTGACGCCGAGTTCGACCTGCTCATCAAGATGGGCGAGGCCAGCGGGGGCCACCCGCTGAGCATCTCGCTGCTGCAGCGGGTGCGCGACACGAACCAGTGGAAGCGGATCGTCGGCGGCGTCGAGGCGGCGGCGGCCAGGGGCCTTGAGGTCAAGCTCCAGGTCGGCGCGCGCGGGATCGGGGTGCTGCTCGGGCTGCAGGCCACCTTCCACCCCTTCATGGGCTTCCCGAGCTACAAGAAGATCGCGAAGCTGCCGCTGGCCGAGCGGGTCCAGGTCATGCGCGATCCGGCCTTCAAGGCCCAGATGATGACCGAGAAGTCGGACAAGGTCTCGGGCGAGGGCACCCCGATCCCGCCCCTGGCCGACGAGTTCCTGGCCCACATGGACTTCCTCTCCGGCAGGGTCTTCAGGATGGGCAGCAACTTCAACTACGAGCCCGAGCCCTCGGAGTCGATCCGGGCCGAGGCGATGCGCCTGGGCCAGTCGCCGCTGTCGCTGGTCTACGACGTCATGCTGGAGGACGAGGGCGCGGAGCTGCTCTACTTCCCGATCTACAACTACCACGAGCAGAACCTGGACGCGGTGCACACGATGTTGACGCACCCGCTGGCGCTGCCAGGGTTGAGCGACGGGGGCGCCCACGTCGGGACGGTCTGCGACGCCAGCTTCCCGACCTTCATGCTCACGCACTGGACCCGCGACAGGACGCGAGGGCCGAAGCTGCCCCTGGAGCGCGTCGTCCAGATGATGACAGCCGACAACGCCCGCCACCTGCGGATCAAGGATCGGGGCGCGGTCGCGCCGGGGCTCAGGGCCGACCTGAACATCATCGATTACGACCACCTCAAGCTCGAGCGCCCCAGGATGGTCAAGGATCTGCCGGCCGGCGGGCAGCGCCTGCTGCAAGACGCTCGCGGCTACCGATTCACCATCATCCACGGGCAGATCGTGATCGAGGACGACAAGCTGACCGAGGCCCGCCCCGGCCGCCTGATGCGGATGGGGCGGTGATGGAGGCGACCTCGCCCGATCCCGGCCATCTCACGATCCGCGCCCTCGCCCCCGAGGACGCCCCGGCCTATGTCGCGCTGCGCCGCCGGGCGCTGATCGACGCGCCGCTGGCCTTCGGCTCCTCACCGGGCGACGACCGCGCCAGCGATCCCGAGTTCGTGCGCGCCGCCATCGCCCGGGTCGGATCTTCGGCCATCCTCGGCGCCTTCGACGGCGAGTCGCTGGTGGGGATCGCGGGGCTGGTGCGGGAGGAGAAGATCAAGGAGCGCCACAAGGCCGCCATCTACGGCATGTTCGTGGCCGAGGAGGCGCGCGGCGCGGGCCTCGGCGGCGCGCTGCTGGGCGCCCTCGTCGAGCGCGCCCGCGCTTGGGACGGGGTGCTCCAGATCCACCTCTCCGTCACTGACGCGGCCCCGGAGGCCGCGCGCCTCTACGACAGGGCCGGCTTCCGCCAGTGGGGCCAGGAGCCGCGGGCGCTCTGCTGGGAGGGGCGATTCGCGGCCGAGCGGCACCTCGTGCTGATGCTGGATGAGGGGTGAAGATCTTTTCGCTCCGCGGGCGATCCCCGGCTGCCTATGCTGTGTCCAGGCTCGGACTTCGGGCCGAAGGCGACAGGAGCGCGGGGCGATGAACTATCGGATGGGCCAGTTGTGGGCGTGGGCGGCGGCGATGGCGATCGCCGGCCTTGGTTGCGAGGACGTGCGCTACCAGAGCGGTGCGTCGGATGAGGCGACAGGCGGCGAGCCTGAAGGGGCGCCGGAGGGCGAGCCCGAGGTGCCGGATGAGCCGCTGCCGGAAGCTCCGCCCGCCGAGATCCGCGGCTTCATCGCCGACGTGGCGCGCAGCGGCGACGCGCTGGTGGTCATCAACGTCTACAATGGCGTGGACGTGATGGGGATAGGGCCAGACGGGGGCTTGAGCGCGCTCGGCCACCAGTTCCTGCCAACGCGCGGGTTGCACCGGGTCGCGGTCGAGGGCGAGCTGGCCTACGTCGCCAGCCTCATCGGCCTGACGGTGCTGGACGTGAGCGATCCGAGCGCGCCGCAGGAGCTTGGCTCTGACGCCTTCTCCGGCGCGGGGCTGGATCTGGCCCTGACCGGCGGCCCGGTGGCGCTTCGGACCGAGGATTCGGTGCGGCTCGTCGACGTGAGCGACCCATCTGGCCCCGTCGCGATCCAGATCGTCCCGGTGGCCCAGGTCGACATCCCGCGCATCGCGGCCAACGACGAGGTGGTCGTGATCAACACCGACGAGGGCTTCGAGATGCGCTCCTTGACCGAGCCCATCCCCTTGAACCCTGTCGTCACCTTCGGCGCGTTCGCGGAAGGGCCGGCGCCGATCGCGCGGGACGCCGAAATCGCCGGCGATCTGCTGGCGATGGGGTGGTCCGATGGCAAGATCCACCTTCGCAACATCGAGACGCCCTATCGGACCTGGCAGACCGGCGAGCTGGTCGTGCCGGGCGACGCGACGGACCTCAAGATCGTCGGGGACATCCTGCTGGTCTCGATGCGGCGGGCTGGGCTGGCGGTCATCGACATCTCCGAGGTCGATGCCCCGAGGCTCGTCGAGGTCCTCGACACGCCCGAGGAGGCCCACAGCGCGACGATCGTCAACGGCCGCGCCTACGTGGCCGATGGCTTTGACAGCCTCCAGATCCTGAGCCTCTCTGGCGCCCCCTGAATCTTCCCGCGAGCGGCGACGCGTTGAGAAGCCATCCGGAAACTCGGCCTTTCATTCCCAGATGGCTTCTGAGGGGTCGTGCTCAGCCGGCCCACCCTCGCCAGTACAGGCTTCGGGCGAGGAGCGGCGGGGCTCCAGGGTTCAACCTTCCTCCTGCCCCCTGATCTGTATTAGGATGGGCGCGATCGTCACCCTTTCAGGGCGCGGTGTTTCCCTTCCCACCCCAGAGCACGGGTGCGCGCGATGCGGCAACGAACCTGGTCGAGCGTGTTGGGTCTGGCGGCCGTGTGGGTCGCCGTTGTTGGCCTCGTCGGGCTGAGCGCCTGCCTTGAGGAGTACAACTTCGAGCACCAGGTGCCCGAGCGCGGGAGCTTCGGCGAGGAGGCCTGGAGGGTGCTGCGCAAGGACGCGGCGCTGTCCCCGAGGGATTACGAGGCTCGCTCGGCGCAGCTCGACAGGGATAGAGACAAGATCATCCTGGCGCTCGACGCGACGGTGCCGGAGAGCCTGCTGCGGCCGCTGGCTGATTTTCTGTTGGCGATCAGGCACTTGTACGACAACGGGCTGCTGCCTGGGTTGACGCGGAAGATCGCCCGGGTGTTGGACGACGTGGACGCGTCGGAGTCCTTGAGGAGGTCGTGGGCCGAGGACAACGTCAGCCCGTTGAGGGGCTACAAGGCGCCGGGGACCTATTCGGCCTTTGTGGAGCACGCGGTCTTCTTCCCGGAGCTCAAGGCGCTGAACGAGCTGCTGTCCCGCCTGGCGTTGGAGAACGACGGGTTTACGGACGAGGGGGGCTTCGCGCCTGGGGAGCCGGAGTTCATGACGGAGCTGGCCAGAGCGGTGTCGAGGACGCTGACGACCCAGTCGGTCAGCGGCGACAAGGAGCGCGTCGGGCTGCAGCTGGGGGATCTGCTCTTGAGCGCCGATCAGCGCTTCGCGCCCGAGGGCGGCGGGAGGCCGCTGGAGGTGGTCAAGCTCGACGGGCGGGGGCTACCGCAGGTCAGGAGCGACGCTCGGGGGCGGATCTACTCGCCCTTCGCCGACGTGGACGGGGACGGGCTGGCCGACGTGGACGAGGGCGGGGTCTTCATCGACGGCGCCGGGCGGGCGCTCTCGGTCGCGCCTTATGGGGAGCCGAACGCCTCGGGGCTGGTGTTGCGCGACGACAGGGGGCGGGCGGTGGCCCCGGACGGCGATGGTTTCACTTTTGAGTACGTGAACTTGCACGACACGGCTGCCAGCTATCTCTTGCAGCAGAACACGCGGCTGGTGGAAGAGGACGTGATCTTTGACCTGCCCGACGCGCTCCAGGTCGTGATGCCGGCGCGCCAGACCTTGATCGACGCGGACACGGGGCAGCCCTACCAGGGCTACGGGGCCAACCAGCCCTTGATGCACCTCGTCTACGGGCTGGCCCAGGTGCTGGATCAGGAGGGCCTCGACGAGCTGCTCAACACCTCCTCGACCTTGCTGGGTGAGCACCCGGAGGTGATCGCGGAGGTGCTGCTGGCGCTGGAGGAGTTCGGGGACCTGTCGGACATGCACCCGGGCGCGGAGCTGGCCGAAGGGAACACGCTGGTGGACGATCTGGCGCCGGTGCTGGCGCGGATCTCGGCCGAGAAGGGGCTGCTGGCCGACGTGCTGCGGGCGATGCGCGATCCGGTGACGCTGCGCAGCGAGCCGGCGATCATCGACCTGCTCAACCACAAGGGCGCCCCGGCGGTCCCTCGGGCGGACGGCCCCTACAACCGCTGCTTCGGCGACTGCGAGGGCATCACGGAGCCGGGCACCCGGGAGCGCATCGACTGCGTGAGGGCCTGCCCGGCCGGAGAGATCCAGCTTGAGGCGATGGACTTTGGCGCGCCGCGCTCGGCGACGAACAGGAGCCACTTCGATCGGCTGCTCAACATGGTGAGGGCCACCAACGGGGTCGAGTTCGAGATGCTGGTCACGAGCCTGTCGATCCCGGCCATCGACGCGGAGTACGCGCTGGGCGCCAACATCCTGCCGCCGCTCTTGCGCATCGACAACGCCGCCGTGGCCTTCCTGGAGGCGGTCCTGGGGCGCTTCCGCTTCGTGGACTTCGTCACGGACGAGGCCATCGACCACCCGCAGGTCGAGCTGCTGCTCGACGGCATGGGCTTCATCTGCGGCACGAGCTTCTTCGGGGAGCTGATCGAGGCCATCATCCCGATCCTGGTCAACGTCACCGAGGGGGATCTGGAGCGCACCTGCCAGCGCTTCGAGCAGATCGAGGATCAGGGCGGCCTGGCCGAGCGGGAGCGTCGGCGCCAGCTCATCGCGGTGCTGGTCTCCTTCCTGTCGCTCTTGACCGACGTGGCGATGGACGAGGTGCCGACGTCGGCGCAGCTGACGCGCTTCTTCAACACGCCGCGGCCTGCGGTGAACCTGGAGATCGCCTCGCTGTCGCTCAGCGAGCTGATCGACGCCGACGGCTACCCCCTGTGGGAGGCCGACGGCGACATGCTCTTCGCCTCCGAGGCCACCGGCGCGCTCGACGCGCTGACGCCCATCATCCGCGCCTTCAGCGACCACGGCCAGACGGTCCTGCTGGCCGATCTGTTCTCGGTCGCCAGCCTCCACTACCCCACCGAGGGCTTCGTGGCCCGCAAGAAGGACGGCTCGCCGGCGCCGCGGGCGGGGCGAGGCACCGGGATCTCGACCTTTGAGGAGCTGCTGCGCGACTGGCTCCAGCTCGGCCGCCTCTTCCCGGCCCTCAACGCGCTGGCGCTGGCCAACGCGGACATCGTGAGCAACCGCGGCCGCGCCGTCGACGACGTGCTCGAAGAGGCCGTCCGGCACGTCTTCGTGCCTGACGCGGCCCTGACCCACTTCGACGGCCGCGCCACCAGCGTGCGCGCCGACGGCCAGGCGGTCTCACCGCTGAGCCGCTTCTACATCCTGGCGGACGGCCTCAACGCCGTCGCCGATCGCGTCGACGCCGACCCGCAGGCCAGCCAGAAGTGGGACCGCGCCACCGAGGCGCTGCTGGACACGCTCATCGGCGTCGAGGCGACGCCGGAGGGAGCGGCGGCCTTCAAGAACCCCGGCAGCGTCGCCCTCTCCCAGCTCCTGACCGCCCACATCGCCGAGCGGGCGGCGCTGCGCCGCGATCGCGGCACGCTGGACGAGTTCGTCCAGGAGGACATCATCGACGAGGCCGAGGCGCTGTTGACCGGCCGCGGCCTGCCGGCCGGGCTGGATCTCTTCAACGCCGTCAACGGCAATGAGGCCGACAGGACCCTGTTCAAGCGCTTCTTGATCCACTCGGTCGGGACCCCTGAGGGGGCCGGCCACATGCTGCAGAAGATCTACGAGCTGCTGCTGGATCTGACCGACGAGGAGAGTTTCTCCATCAGCGCCCGCTTCTACGGCAGCATGATCGATCCCGACCGCGACTTCGGGCCGACCACCTCCCCCCTGCCGATGCTCTCCCACGGCCTGCTGGTCTTGCGCGAGAACATGGCCGTCGACGAGGAGGACGTCGTCCTGCAGCTCCTGCGCAACACCGCCTCGAGGCTGTCGAGCCTGGAGGCCGAGGACGGCGATCCCGGCGGCGCCTACCCGCTGAGCGGCATCGGGTTGACGATAAAGAACTATCACCGGGTCGATCCCGAGGCGACAGGCCCCTTGAGCGCCGAGGATTACCAGACCATCAGCGCCGAGACGCGCGACTGGCTCCTGGACGACGTGCGCGGCATGGAGCAGCTCTACGACATGATCGATTCGCGCAAGAAGGACGCCCCATGAACAAGCGCCGTGCCCTCATGGGGCTGCTCGCCCTCGTCGGCGTCTCTCTGGCCGCCGACGCCAACGCCGGGGGCTTCTACACGCCTCCGCACGGGGTCCGGGGGTTGGGGCGGGGCGGCGCGATGGTGGCCTCCGAGTCCGACTTGAACGCCTTGTGGTACAACCCGGCGCTGCTGGCCGGCATCGAGGGGACCCACGTCCTGGTCGACGTGGGGCTCTCGGCCTCGAGCGCCTCCTTCGCCCGGGCGCCGAGGCTGCTGCCCAACGGCGAGCTGCGCTTCTACGAGGAGGTCGACAACGAGGCCTCCGCCCTGCTGGCCCCGCAGCTCGGGATCGCCAGCGACTTCGGCCTCGACGGTTGGGTCTTCGCCTTTGGGGCCTTTGCGCCCAACGGGGCCGTCGGCAACTACCCCGAGGACGGTCCGCAGCGCTACACGCTGGTGGACAGCGAGGGCAGCGTCCTGGTGACGCTGGAGCTGGCGGCGGCCTGGCAGGTCAACGACTGGCTGCGGGTCGGCCTCGGCCTGCAGAACTCCATCATCGCGCTGCGGCTGATCAACGTCGAGTCGGGCTTCCCCGGCACCATCGGGGACCCGGAGGACCCGGACTTCGACATCCTGCTCCAGTCGGAGCTCTCGTCGGCCTTCGTGCCCTCGGCCAACATGGGCCTGTGGGCGAAGGCGCCCGGCGGGGTCGAGTTCGGCCTCGGCCTTCAGCTGCCCATGGCGATCAAGGACGACGACGCCAGGGTGAAGACGAGGCTGCCGACCAGCCCGCTCTTTGACGACGCCGTGGTCAAGGGCGAGACCGTCGCCGCCGAGCTGGACCTCCCCATGATCTTGCGCGGCGGCGTGCGCTACGCGCAGCCCTTGTGGGACGTGGAGCTGGACGTGGTGGTCGAGTTCTGGAGCATCCACGACACCATCAAAACGACCCCCAAGGACATCGACATCGAGGGCATCCCGGGCATCGGGACGATCAGCGTCGGGCCGCTGAACGTCGAGCGCAACTTTCAGGACGCGCTGAGCGTCCGGCTCGGGGGCGACTACCAGGTGGTCCCCGGCGTGGTCACGGTCCGGGCGGGGGGCCTCTTTGAGCAGAGCGCGATCCCGACGAAGACCCTCTCGGTCCTGCAGATCGACATGGACAAGGTCGCCCTGGGGATCGGGGCCAGCTTCGCGGTCTCCCCTGCGGTGACGCTGGACGTCGGCTACGCCCACCTCTTCTACCTCGGCGCCGAGGTGACCGACAGCGAGATCATCCAGCTCAACCCGACCAACCCTGAGGGGTCGATCGTGGTCGGCAACGGCACCTACAGCGCCACGGCCGACCTGCTCGGCGTCGGGATGCGCCTGGGCTTCTAGAACGCTGATTGGTTTGAGGGACCGAGGCCGGCGAGGCCGATGGGCGATCCGGGCGCCGGGCTCGCGCGTGAGGTCTGCGGGGCATGTTTGTTTGCCTGCGCCTCTGTGTTAGGGTGGACGCGGCCTTGCTGATGACGGGATGAGAACGGAGCGGTGCGCCCAGATGGCGAAGTGCCCTGAGTGTGGAACGACAGGCCCCGAGACTGGGGTATTGTGTCCTTCAAAGTGCGCGTACCTCGTCAGGGAGAGCGCGCTGGAGGTCAACGCCAAGGGGCTCGAGCGCTACCTGGGCAAGTTGATCGGGGGTCGCTACGCGATCGTGGGCTACCTGGGTCGTGGGGGGATGGGGGTGGTCTACCGCGCCAGGGACCTGAAGGGTCCAGGCGAGGTGGCCGTCAAGGTGCTTCTGTCACAGACGCCGGGCAAGCGGGCGATCCGTCGATTCTTGCGCGAGGCGAAGGTGGCGGTGCGGCTGCGGCACCCGAACATCGTGGCGACCTACGGCTTCGGGCGGGTGGACGAGGGCTTCTTTCTGGCGATGGAGTTGATCGAGGGGCAGCCCTTGAGCCGGTATTTCAGGCGCGGGATCCCCTTTGACGCGCTGGCGGCGATCAGCATCCAGGTTTTTGGCGCGCTGGACTCCGCGCACGCGGCGGGGGTGATCCACCGGGACTTGAAGCCGGGCAACATCCTGGTCGGGAAGAACGATCGGGGCGGCCTGATGGTCAAGGTGGTGGACTTTGGCCTGGCGAGGTTCCTGCAGCCGGAGCGCGACACGCTGACGCGGACGGGCGAGCTGGTCGGGACGCCGAGGTACATGTCGCCGGAGCAGGCGCGCGGCAGCCGCGACATCGACGTGACGACGGACCTGTACGCGATGGGGGTGATCCTCTACGAGTTCATGACGGGCAAGGTGCTCTTCGACGCGGAGGTGCCGACGGCGGTGGCGGTGATGCACATCACCGATCCGGTGCCGCCGATGGTGGATCGGGACGGGATGAAGAGCCCGCCCGGCTTCGAGGCGGTCGTGCGCAACCTGCTGGCCAAGAACCAGCGGGCGAGGCCGCAGAGCGCCCTGGAGGTGCGCAACCAGCTGACGCCCTTCCTGAACGAGAAGGCGGCCAAGCAGGCGCCGGAGATGCCGCTGGACCCTGCGCAGTTCCAGAACCCGGTCGAGGTGCCGCTGGAGTTGATCGCGGAGGTGCCCAGCGCCCAAGCGGACGGCGAGATCCACTTCCAGCCGCCGCTGGTGGGTCGCCGTGCGCCCTTGCAGATCATGTGGGATCTTCACCGGCAGGCGATCGACGACGGCAAGGGCGCGGTGATCCTGCTGACGGGCGAGACGGGGGTGGGCAAGTCGCGGCTGCTGGAGTCGTTCAAGGACGGCATCCTGGACGTGGCGGAGATGGACTGGTTCCACGGCGAGACGACGGAGCGTGGCAGCCACGGCCTCGGCGCGCTGCGCGAGGCGATGGCGCAGATCTTCGGGCTGCGCTCGGAGCCGCGCGAGGAGGCCCGCGAGCTGATCCGGCTGGTGATGGAGCGCTGGGGCAACGTCGACGAGGGGGAGGTGGAGCGGCTGACGGACTTCTTCAGGCCGTCGGAGTCGCCGTGGACGCTGGTCAAGGGTCACTTCGGGGACGACCGGGACGATCTGGACAGGGCCGAGCGGGAGCTGCTCTTCGGGGCGATCGAGCGGGCGATGCGGCGGGCGGCCTCGGAGCGGCCCTTCGTCATGGCGCTGGAGGACGTGCACTGGGCCTCGGCGCCGGCGCGGGAGTTCATCGAGTACCTGGTGCCCAAGCTCAAGGCGACGCCGGCGCCGATCGTGCTGGTGACGACCTTGAGGTCGGACTCGCCGCAGATGCAGGCGTGGAGGCCGCTGCTGGATCGGCTCAAGCGGCTGACGCCAGGCGCGGCGGTGCACATCGAGATCGAGCGGCTCAGCGACGAGGACTGCCGGGATCTGCTCAAGGCGATGCTCAAGGCCTCGCCGCGCCTGGTCGAGGGGATCGTGGAGCTGACGGACGGCAACCCCTTGCACACGATCCACGTCCTGCGCTTCTTGCAGGACAGGGACTTGATCGTCGAGAAGGTCGGCCAGTGGGATCTGCGATCTGGTGAGCGCATCCGGGATCTGGTGCCGCCTCAGACGGCGGACCTGCTGCTGGCGCGGCTCGACCACTTGATCCGGGACCACCAGCTCAAGGCGCCGCTGGCGCACATCATCGATCGTTGCGCGCTGGTGGGCCGTCGGGTGCCCTTCAAGCTGCTGCGGCGGCTCATCGCGGTGGAGGCGGCGCTGGCGCCGCAGAACGTGGCGGGCTTGCTCGACAATCTGGACGAGGCGCTGGACTTCTTCCAGACCGAGGGGATCCTCGTCGAGGACGTCGATGATCCGGGCGACGTGCTGGTCTTCTGCCACGGGCTGCTGCGCGAGGTGCTCAACCAGCGGCTCAAGGGTCGGCGCGAGGCGCGGGTGACGCACCTGGCGGCGGCGCGGGCCAAGGAGCACGCCTGGGCGTCGTCGCTGGACGACCACGCCGAGGAGATCGCGGCGCACTACGAGGAGGCGCAGCGCTGGGAAGAGGCGCTCGAGTGGCTGATCCGGGCCGCCGAGGTGGCCAGGCGCTCGTGGGACATGCGGGCCTGCGAGGATCTCTACCTGCGCGCCCAGCAGCTCATGAAGCACCTTGCCAAGCCGCAGCTGAGCACGACGCGGCGGATCTCGGAGGCGCTCGGGGAGCTGTGCATGACGGAGGGCCGCTTCGGCGAGGCGGCGGTGTACTTCGACGAGGCCTTCGACGCGGCGGAGAACGCCGGGGAGGGCAAGGCGATGGCGCACCTGCTCTTCTTGCGGGGCAATGTGGCCCGCGAGATGGGCGACTTCCAGAAGTCGGACTTGTTGTACCGGGAGTGCCTCGCGGTCAGCCGCGCGCTGGCGGACAGGGCCGGGATCGGCAGGGCCTTGCTGGGGATGTCGAAGCTGGCCCGGCACAGGGGTCAGGTCGAGGACGCGCACAAGTTCCTGACGGCCGCCGAGGAGCAGTTCTCGCTCCAGAGCGACGATCGGGCGCTGGCGGACTGCAACCGCCAGCGGGCCTTCATCTACATGCGGGACGGCAAGTGGGAGGCGGGCCGCCGCCACCTGAAGCAGGCGCTGGATCTCAACCAGCAGATCGGCGACAAGCGGGGGCTCGCGCACGTCCACCGCGACATGGCGCAGCTCGACGTCCTGCAGGGGCGCTACGACCACGGCCAGATCCACGCGCGCAAGGCGCTCAACCTCTTCGAGGCGATAGGGACGCAGTTCGGCTTCGCCCAGACCCTCTCGACGATGGGCAGCATCCACCGCGGTCAGGGGCACAACCAGGCCGCCGGCAACCTCTTCATCAAGGCGCTGTCGCTCTACGAGGTGCTCGACGCGGGCAAGGAGATCTCGCGCACGAAGTTCCAGCTCGGCGCCGTGGCGCTCAAGCTGGGCCGCCCCCGCGAGGCGCGCAGCCACTTCACCGCAGCCCACGAGCAGGCCAGCCTCGCCGAGCACGCCTTCCTGGAGGGCATGGGCCTTGCCGGGCTGGCGTGGGCCGCGGCCGTGACCGAGGATCCGAAGTCCTGCCGGACCTACCTCCAGCACGCCCACCGGCGCTTGCCCCAGCAGCTGCTCTTCATGCCCGATCTGGTCGAGATCTACGAGGCCTGCGCGCGCTGCTTCGAGCGCAACGACGAGCTGCCGCTGGCCCAGGCCTGCCAGCGCAAGGCCGATCAGATCACCGCCGCGCTCGGCCGAAACGACTGAGCGGGCCGAAATACCTGACCGCCGCCGCGCCCTCCCCCGTAAAACCCCCGTGAAGACGAGACATCAGGGCGCGCGCCCCCCCAGAGCGGCGGCGCAGGTCGAGGGGCCGGGCTCGATTGACAGGGCATGGCTAAAATCCTACGATGTCTGAACCCGGAGCGATGGGCTCCTTTTAAAACCCGCCGATGAATTTCGATCCTGTCTGGGCAGGATCTCCCTAAGATCGAGAGGATACAGACCATGATTGGAAGGACCGTGTGGGGGCGAGCGTCAGCGCTGACTCCGGTGTGCGCCGCGCTGCTCTTCGGGGCCGGGCTGGCGGGGTGCAGCGACGACGGCGGCAACAGCGGCGACATCGCGGCCGTGGCCAAGGTCGAGATGCAGCTGAGCACGAACAACATCAGCTTCAGCTCGGCCACGCTCAACGAGGTCGAGCGGCGCCAGTTCTTCGTCAGCAATGTCTCGGCCGAGGGCGGCGTGCTCAACATCGAGGCGATCCAGATCGACCAGGTCGCCAACGACTTCGTCATCGAGTGCACGCGGGGGGCCAAGTTCACGCTCCAGTCCGGCGAGCAGTCGCTGTGCGAGGTGACCTTCACCCCGAGCGTGCTTCAGGCCCAGACGGCCAACGTGACCTTCATCACCAACGCCTCGAACGCCGAGACGGGGGCCAACCTGCTGACGCTGTCGACCCTGCAGCTCCAGCAGGACATCGAGGCGGTGCCGGCGCGGGTGACCTTCAACGCCCGCGAAGGCCAGCAGGACCGCAAGATCGTCAAGGTCCGCAACATCGGCACCTCGCCGCTGCGCGTGACCGGCTACGAGGTCACCGGCCAGGCCGACCTCTTCGGCGCCGAGCACGACGAGGACTTCTACGGCGAGATCACCGAGGCCAGCGTCCTGACCCTCAACCCCCACAACGAGCAGATCGGCCCCACCGACGACGGCTACAAGAACAACGAGCTTCAGATCTTCGTGACCTACTCGCCGGAGAACATCGGCTCGGACAGCGCCGACCTGAAGATCTTCAGCGATGACCCGAGGGAGTCGGTCCTGACCGTGCCGCTGTCGGCCAACAGCAACGCGCCCTGCATCCTCGTGATCGACGGGACGCGGATCGACTTCGGCAACAGCCGCATCGGCGACCTGAACCAGCGCACGATCACGGTCCAGAACTGCGGCAACGCGGATCTGGAGATCGCCCAGATCGAGCCCGGCGACAACGCCGGCGTGCTGTCGGACAACACCTCCACGGACCCCTTCCTCATCGACGCCGGCGAGGCCCGCCCGCTGGACGTCGACGGGGTCCTGACCGAGAGCCCCATCTCCATTCGGCCCGGCGAGGTCGACACCTTCGTCATCGGCTACGCCCCCACGCAGGAGGAGCCCAACAACGGCAAGGTGTTCATCCACAGCAACGACGACCTCAACCCTCGCCTGCAGCTTGACCTCTTCGGCCGCGGCGTCTTCAACCAGTGCCCGACGGCCGTGGCCAAGGGCACCGTGCGCGACATCCCCGCGCCGCCCTCCGCCCAGGTCGAGGCCGCCCCGCTCCAGATCCTCATCCTGGACGGCTCCGACTCGACCGACGTCGACGGCTCGGTCGTCGACTACATCTGGGAGGTCATCGAGCGCCCCGAGGGCTCGGTCGCCGAGCTTGAGCCCGTCTCCAACGAGCCGGCCGATCCCGCCCGGCGCCAGTTCTTCCTCGACCTCGCCGGGCGCTTCGTCTTCGAGATGACCGCCGTCGATGACGGCGGCTGCGCCTCCGAGGAGACCTCCCAGGTCACCGTCTTCGTCGTGCCCAACGAGGCCGTCCACATCCAGGTCGTCTGGAACAACCCCGCCGACCCCAACCAGACCGACACCAGCGGCTCGGACGTCGACACCCACTTCATGAAGACCCCCATCGGCCGCTGGTTCGAGTCCCCCTACGACAACTACTTCGCCAACTCGGAGCCCTTCTGGAGCCCCGAGAACCCCTCGCTGGACATCGACGACACCAACGGCGCCGGCCCCGAGAACATCAACATGGATGATCCCATCCCCTGCCAGTGGTACGCCGTCGGCATCCACTACTGGCGCCAGCAGTTCGGCACCGCCTACACCACCGTCCGGATCTTCATCAACGGCGGCCTCGTCTTCGAAGTCCCCAACAAGCCCCTCCAGAACACCAACGACTGGTGGGACGTCGCCCGCATCCACTGGCCCTCCGGCGAGATCATCATGGTCGACGAGCTGACCAACGTCACCCCTCGCAACCAGGCCGCCCCCGTGACCCAGGGCATGATCGACTCCAACCTCTGCGGCACCCCCAACCCCTGACCCCCCACGACTCCCCGCTCGGGTCGAAGGCGCCAGAGTCCTCCACTCCAACCTCTGCCGCGCTCTCCCCTGCCCCCTCACCTCTCCCTTTCGCTCGACCCCCCACGCCCTGACCCTCACTGCCCTCCTCTGCCTTGCGCCCCCCTTCGCCCCTCGCGCCCCCTCGGCGCCCTCCCCTTTCAACCGCAACCCCGCGCCGATCCACAAGAATCGACACACCACTCCCTTGCCTGCGCGATGGCATCAGGCGGGTTGGGTTGGCGCGTGCTGGAGATCGGTCGGGCCTGGCGAGGATCACTCGGGCTTGATGCGGTCGAGCTCGGCGGCGGGGCGGGAGGAGAAGCGGTGGTTGAGGTTGTTGAGCGAGCCGTCGACGAGGACGCCGTACCAGTCGCCGGCCTTGGCGCTCTTGAGGCGCGGGTCGAAGTCGAGGACGCCCTGGAGGTTGTTGTTCTTCATGAAGGCGTCGTCGAGCTTGAAGCGGGCGTTGATCCGGGCGCGGCTCAAGGGGAAGGGCTGCCGCAGGGTGACGTTGCCGTTGGCCTGGAAGACCAGATCGGGGCCGGTGCTCTGGAAGGCGTCGATGATGAGCTTGCCCTTCTCGACGTGTGACTTGATCTCGATGTCGCCGATGCGGACGACGTTCTCGAGCTTGAAGCCCATGGCGACGTCGGGGGGGAGCTGGCCGGGGCCGAGGGCCGTGCGCGCGATCTTGAGGTCCACGTCGCTTTCGAGGAGCTCGCCTTGGGCGCCGACCAGAGCGCTGAGGTCGCCGCTGAGGTTGCCGTTGAGGGGCAGGCCGATGGTGGCGCGCACGACGGAGAAGGCGTTGAGGGGGAGCTCCTCGAAGGTGGCCTGGATCTGGTGGCCGATGGCCTCCTCGTCCTCCTCGTCGGCCTCGCCGTCAGCGTCGGCGTCGGCGGCTGCGGCGTCTTCGGAGGGCTCCTCGACGTCCTCGGGGGTGTCGACGGGCTTGCCTCGGGCCGGGCGTCGGGGGGGACGGCGCGGGGCTGTGGCGGCGGGCTCGGGGGCGACGGGCTCATAGGAGACCTGGCTGTAGGTGCCCTTGAGGGTGCCCTCGCCGAGCTGGATTTCGAAGTCGGCCTCCGGGCTGCCCAGGAGGCTTTTTATCAAAGCCACGTCGATCTCGATGCGATCGATGACCATGGAGACGCGCTTGATCTTCTCCTTCTCCTCCTTGGGGAGGTTGGGGGGCGGCGGCTTGCTGGTGATCTCGACGTCGGTGGCCTCGATGCCGCTGACGCCGGAGAGGTCGAAGGTGGTGAAGCGGACGTTGTAGCGGTGGCCCATCATCGCTTCGAGGCGGGCCTGGACGATCCCCTCGACCTTGTCCACCGGCAGGGCCAGGTAGAGGAAGAGGAAGAAGGCGCAGGTGGCCACGGTGGGGTAGAGGATGAGCTTGACCCAGAGTCGATCCATCATCAGCTCGCGGCCTTCTTGTAGGTGGAGATCGTCATGGTCACGCGGACCTGGTGAGGGCTGTTGGGCTCAAGGCGCCGGGGCTTCTGGACCTGGATGCGCTTGACGACGAGCAGCTCGGGCGAGCGGTGGATCTTGTCGACGAACTCGGCGAACTTCTTGTAGTCGGCGTTTTCGATCTCGATCGTGACGCTCTCCTCGATGAGGCTGCCTTCGGGGGCCTTCTTCTTGCCGCTGCGCTTGCCGCCGACCGGGAGGCTCTGCTCCTTGAAGTTGTTGATCTTCAAGTCAAATCGCATGGCCTCCTTGTCGAGGTAGGTCTGCAGCTTGATCTCGTTGGTGTCGATGCGCTCCTTGAGGGGTTTGGCCGAGGGGCCGCCGCCGCTCTTGGCCAGGAGGTACTCGTCCTGTCGCTCGGCGATCAGGGTCAGGGCGGCCTGGTAGGTGGCGATGCCCTCGCGTCGCTCCTGGATGGCGCCGTTGATCTTGACGCTGACGATGAAGACGACGATGGCGGCCATGGCGATGACCCAGACGACGAGCAGCCGCCGTTCGCGGGCGCTCAATCGGTTGACGATGGCCTTGAGTTTGCTCTCCTGCTCCATGGCTAGCCCTTCTTCTTGTCGTCTTTGTTGGCGGCGCCGGGGCACTCGGGGGCGATCGTCAGGTCAAAGCGGACGCGGTCGCCGATGGACTCGGTGTCGCCCTTCTGGACCTTGGCCTTGAAGCACTCCTGGCCTTCGAGTTGTTCGACGTAGGTGTCGACGACGGCGGCGCTGGAGGCCATGGCCTTGATCTTGATGAGCTGGCGGTAGAGGTCGATGTCGATGTCGACGAACTCGATGCCGGAGCCTTCGGGGATGCGGTTGGAGATCTCGATGAAGTGGTCGTAGGCCGAGCGCTGCGGTATGAGGCCAGCCTCGTCGCCGCTGCCGCCGAGGGCGCCTTCGATCTTGTCGGGCGCCATGGGCTCGCTGAAGAGGTTGCGGGTGGCGTCTTCGAGGGCGAGGACGAGGGCCTGCTCCTCCTGGGCGATGGCGTAGTATTCGGAGGCGAACATGCTGCCGAGGGCGCAGAAGAAGCAGGCGAGGGCGACGACGATGCCGGGGGCCTGCTCGCGCAGCCAGCCGCGGGAGGCGCGGTGGGCGTAGGAGCCGGAGCGGTAGTTGATGGCGACGGTGGCGTTCGAGGGCAGGGCCTCGCGCAGGCCCAGGGAGAGGGACTGCGCGATGGTCTGGGCCTTGCCCGGGGGCAGGGTCAGGCCGGCGAGCTCCTGGGCGGCGATGGGCAGCAGCTCGACGTCGACGCCGATCTCCTCTTCGAGGTGGGGGGCGAGGTTGCGCAGGTTGGCGGTGCCGCCGCACAGGAAGATGCGGTTGATGGCCACGCGGCGCTCGGCGACGTGGGCCTGGAAGGTGCGGCGCAGCTCTCGGGTCAGGGCGCGCAGGCTGCGCTTCATGGCGTCGGAGGCCCGGACGTCGTCAACGCCGACGATGGCGGTGTTGATGGCGAGCTGGCCCTGGTGGTGCTTGAAGCGCTCGGCCTCGGCGTAGCCCATGTCCAGGGCGTCCTTGAGGGCGCTGGTCAGGTCGTGGCCGCCGAACTGGAAGGAGCGCACGTAGCCCAGCCTGGGCGTGGGCTTGCCCTCCTGGATGGAGGGCTCGATGCAGGCCACGCGGGTGAAGCGGTGGCCGATGTCGACGATGGCGTAGGGCTCTTCGAGCTCCGGGAGCAGGGTGGAGGCGAGGTTCAGCAGGGAGGCGTCGCCCATGACGACCTGGTTGGGGTCGACGCCGCCGTCGCGCCACAGCTCCAGAAAGACCTCCAGGTCCTCGCGCTTGATGGCGGTGACGAGCACGTCGTGGAAGCCGGGCTGGGTGGTCGAGGGGCCGACGAGGTGGTGGGCGACGAGCAGCTCGGACATGGGCACGGGGACGAGCTCTTCGAACTCGATCGGGACGATGGGTTCGAGCTGCCGGGGGTCGTTGAAGGGGAAGCTGAGGCGGCCGGTGAGGATCAGGTCGGGGGGGAAGGCCACCGCGATGGCGTCGCCGTCGAGCGAGCCGCGCGCGGCCAGCTCGCCCAGGGCGGCGTGCAGGGCGGCGTCCTCGGCGTCGTGCATCGCGTCTTCGAGGGCGGCGTCGGAGATGAGGTCGTCGTCGGGCTCGGCCTCGGCGCCGTCGAAGGCCTCGGGCAGGGCCAGGACCGTGTCGAGGATCTCCTCATCGTAGCCCAGGACGGAGAAGCCCCGGTAGGAGATGCTCAAGCGGAGCGCCTTGACGGAGTAATGGCCGATGTCGAGCCCTATGACTGTCTGACTCATCCTGTCTCGCTCTCAGTATTCTCGCCAGTAGAGGTAGCGGGCTTTCTTCTTTGAGAAATCAACGACACTCACCAGGGTCTTGCTGGCGTCGCCGTAGGAGCCCTGGGCGACGACCTTGAAGATCTTGGGGCTCTCGGTGGTGACATTGCGCAGCAGGTTGCGCTCGTTGAACTCGGTCTGGAGGGGCCGGACGCCGACGGCCTGGATCCCCAGGGGGCCAAGCAGCCCCTGCGCCGTGGGAGAGTAGGACAGGAAGGTCTGAAGCACCAGGGGGTTGCTCTGGAACTCGCGGATGTAGCGGATGAGCTGCCGGGTGTTGATGTAGGCGACGGTCTGGCCCCTCTTGGCGGCCTGGAGGGGCTTGCCGTTCTCCGGGTTCATGTAGAAGAGCAGGACGTTGAGGGGGTTGGCGAAGAACTCGCGCAGGCCGTCGAGGGCCATGGCCAGGAGCGCCACCTCTTCGAAGACGGCCGGATCGCGGCAGGGCCAGTTGTCCAGCGAGGCGCCGTTGACGTGGGAGCACAAGAGCGACTGCAGGACGAGGAAGTTGGCCAGGTTCAGGTTGACCTTGTCGACGGGGTAGACGGTGAAGCTGTCGGCGAAGCGCTCAAAGACGGCGTCGTTGACGCCCTCGACCAGCCGCAGCTCCTCGATGGTGGTGAAGCGGGCGTTCTTGGGCTCGTAGTCGACGTCGGCCCGCGAGTAGGCCGCGCCCTCGTCGCCGTTGCCGGCCCCCTCGGGGACGCAGAACTCGCTCAGGAGCGCCTTGGTCTTGTCCGGATCGACCCAGTCGGCGATGTTGCCGACCAGCTCCGAGCGGCGGATGCCGTCGGACTCCCCGATCTCGCTGTCGAAGAGGTCCTCGTTCTGCTCGCCGTTGAAGAGCAGGCACAGCCAGGTCATCTGGCCCTGGTTCGAGCCCTTGGAGAAGGCGTTGAGGTTCAGCTTGCCCTCCTCCGGCTCGACCTCGACCTCGAAGCTCCCGTGGAAGCCGCCGAAGCCCGTCGCGCCGCCCCCGTTGAGGTTGATCCCGCCCACCGGCGTGGTCAGCTGCCCGGTGGAGAAGGGCGTCAGGAAGAGGTTGATCATCGGGTAGAGCTGGAAGTTGCTGTTGCGCATGAAGCGCCCGATGAGCGGATCTTTCTCCAGTTCGAATTGGAAGTCGAGCAGCAGGATGGCCAGGTTCATGCCGCTGCGCGCCATGTAGGAGGCCTTGAACTCGTCGCGGGCGTTGGCGGCGATGAAGAGGTTGACGTTGGTCTGGTAGGCGAACTCGATCACCGAGGTGCTCAAGATCGCCACCGTCGCCATCACGATCACCAGCGCGATCCCTCGCCGATCCTCTTTGCGGCGCCTCGACAGGCGGTCGGTGAGCCACTGTGCCCCGAGGGCGAGCTTCTCAAACATCTCAAAGCCTCCCTAGAAGTCCAGAATCCGGGTCATCATGATGGGCGCCTGCGTCACGAAGGTCCGCGTCCGCTTGCCCTTGGAGCTCTCGACGGGCACCTCGATCGTGATCTTGACCCGGCCGGGCAGCTTGCCCCTGTTTCCGAAGCTGCGGCTGTCCCACGACTTGACCCACTTGCCGCCGCCCTGCTCGTCGTCCTCCCCGCCCTCCTCCCAGTACTCGAACTCGACGTCCTCGACGTCGTCGATCAGCGTGTAGATCACCCCCCCGTCCTCGACGTCGTCGTCCAGCGTGCTGTCCTCGCGCCGCACCAGCTCGCGCCTGAGCCGCCCGTCGGCGCTGCGGCGCCTGGCCGTCCGCACGATGTAGGCCACCTCGCACTGATCCGAGGCCCGCTCGTTGCGCTGGGTCCGCGTGTGCGCCATGGCCGTAAAGTGGACCTCCGAGGACTTGCCCACGAAGGCCGTCTCGATCACGACGGTCTGGCGCTCCTCCCGCCCCTCGCCCTCCTCCTCCCCCTCCAGAGCCAGCGGCGGCTCGCCCTCCTCGCCCAAGGTCGGCAGCAGCCCCCTGGCCTGGAGCTCTTCGAGCGTGGCGCCGTCCAATTCGGCCTCGGAGGGGATGTGATCCTTCTTGTTCGCGTGCGCCGCGACGAAGGCCATCGAGAACTCCCGGCTCATCCTGTCGACCGCCAGCCGGACCTGCTGGTGCTGATCGAAGGAGTTCATCATGAACTGCCGAGACTCGAAGCTGACCGAGATCGAGCCCCACACGATGACCGTGATGCTCGCGACGATCGTCAGCGCCAGCACCACCTCGATGAGCGTAAAGCCCGCCCTGCCCCTCGGCCCGAAGGTGATCTTCCCGGGTCGCCTCATGGCTCGTCGCCTCCGTCGCCCAGCGGGTTGAGCAGATCCGCGCCGGGGTCCAGCGGGGGCGCGATGCCCTCCTCTCCCTCGTCGTCCGCGTCGGCGTTGGAGACGTACTGCACGATCGAGAGCTGCTGCTCGCCGCGCAGCGTCTCCCAGGTGATCGTCAGCGTGACCTTGCGCGCCCGCTCGCCGATCTTGTTGATGTAGTCCGGCAGCAGCCCGACGACCATCGGCAGGTAGGAGGCGAAGGCGTCATTGCCCGTAAAGGTCCCCCCGTCGCCCGACTCGCCCTCGCCAAAGAGCTTGGAGTTGGCCTCCCCGAGCAGCTGCTCCTTGGAGGCGTCGTCGATCTTGACCGGCTCGACCCTGCTCTCCCAGTGGAAGGCCGCGAAGCCCTCGCTCCGAAAGTCGCCCTTTTCATTCTGCTCGTCATCGGAGAAGCCGTCGGCCAGCAGCCCCGACTCGATCTCCAGCATCTTGGCCCGCCCGAGCAGCATCGCCGTGCCCATCTCGTTGGCCGTCGAGCCGATCTGGACCTGATTGGCCTGCGTGCCGAGCACCACCGTCAACACCACCGCCAGCAGCGCGACGGCGATGAGCACCTCCATCAGCGTGTAACCCCGCGCCGATCGGGCGGTTTTGCCCCCATCCCGGCCGCGAGCGCTCTCCCCGACAGGTGATCTCTCAGTCGTCATCTTCCACCTCGAAGAAGTCGCGATCGGCCTCCTGCTTGCCGGTGAAGATGTCCACCTTGCCCGTCAAGGGCTGGATCTCCAGCGACAGGAAGCCCTCGTCGTCGCCATCGGACATGACGATCTGGCTGCGCTCGACGAAGCCGTTGGGGAAGAAGGTGATCGAGGCCCTCCCGGTCTGAAGGGCCTTCTGCTGTGAGGCCGTCTTGACCGAGTAGAACTTCGCGCCCTCGAGCTTGCGACGATCGGTCAAGAAAGTCTCGCTCGGGCTGAAGTCGGGCCGGCGCAGGCCCAGCGCCGACCCCTCGGGATCGTCGGCGTCGTAGCCGCCGGTCCGGCGAGCCGGCTCCGGGATGTCGAGGCCCTCGGGGGCGTCGACGACGACCCTGTCCTCGGGGATCTGGGGCGGCGAGCCGATCTCGCTCTGCTCGGCCGCCTCGACCCAGTACTCCTGCGTGTCCAGGTCGATCATCAGGCGGAAGTACTGCTGGTGGATGGCCGCCATGCCGTAGGTGTGCTTGATGTAGCCCGACACCCGCATCGCGTCGGCCTTGAGGTTGGCCCGCGTGATGCTGTTGACCACGAAGACGATCCCCACCGACATGCCGGCCATGATCAGCAGCACGATCATCACCTCGATCAAGGTGAAGCCGCGCCCCCGATGACGCCCGCAGGTCGATGATCTCATGTCCGTGGCCCTCTGCACCGCCGCCTCCGCTCAGTCCCGGTTGCTCTCCAGGATCACGTCGTCCTTGCCCCCCTCGGCGCCGTCAGGGCCAGCCGAGGAGATGGTGTAGCTGCGACCCGAGACGGAGATCGAGATGTCCCGGCCCCAGGCGTCCTTGGTGTCGGTCTCCTGGAGGTAGGGCGGCTCGCCGCCGGGCGGGCTGGTCAGGTCCGACATGCCGTCCGGCATGGCGCTGGGCGACTGGAAGGCGTAGTACTCCTGGACCTTGGAGCTGATCTTCTGCAGCTTGACCTGGGTGGTCTTGATGTTGGCCTTGTCGAGCTGATCAAAGGCCACGACGCCGACGGCGACCATGATGCCGGCCAGGATCGTCAGCACGATCATGATCTCGACCAGCGTCATGCCCTTGCGGTTGGCCACGATCCGCCGCGCGATCCGCCCCTCGCCTGCGCCGGGCGAGGCAGTCTCAAGGCGCCGCGCAGAGCGATCCACGGCCTCGACCTCGGAGTTCAGGATCATATCGGCCGCGACGACCTCGGGGGTGCTCTCGTTCATCACTCTACTACCTCTCATCCGGGCGCCAGGCGGCGCCGTGTTTCTTAAACGATGCCTTCGTTGAGCTGAAGAATGGGCAACATGATGGCGAAGACGATGAACGCCACGCCGCCGCCCATCAGGACGATCATCAGGGGTTCGAGCAGGGTGGTCATGGCCTGGATGCGCAGATCGACCTGCTGCCCGTAGCTCGCGGCCACGTTGTCGAGCATCTCTTCGAGCTGGCCGGCCTTCTCCCCGACCGAGATCATGTGCGTCACGATGGGCGGGAAGTGCCCCGAGCGCTTGAGCGGCCCGGCGATGGACTCGCCCTCCCGGATGTTGACCCTGGCCTGCTCGATGACGTTGATCAGGGTCGTGTTGCCCAGGATGTCCTTGACGATGTCCATGGCCGTCAGCAGCGGCACGCCGCTGGCCAGCAGCGTGCTGAGCGTCTTGGAGAAGCGCGCGATGGCGATCATCCGCACCAGGGAGCCGAAGAGGGGGATCTTGAGCACGAAGTCGTCCCAGATCGGGCGGCCCTGCTTGGACTTCTTCCAGAAGCTGAAGGCCACGGCGGCCCCGATGATTCCCGGCAGCAGGATGAACCACCAGCCTGCCATGAACTGGGAGACCCAGATGAGCACCTCGGTGATGAAGGGCAGCGCCTGCTTCTGGTTCTGGAAGAGCTGGGTGACGCGCGGCACGACGAAGACCATCAGGAAGGTGACGATCCCCAGGCCCAGGATGCTCATGATCACCGGGTAGACGAAGGCCGCCACGACCTTGCCCCGCAGCACCAGCTGCGCGTCGAGGAACTCGGTCAGGCGCTCCAGCACCGTGTCGAGGCTGCCGGAGGACTCCCCGGCGCGGACCATGTTCACGTAGAGGTCGTTGAAGATCTTCGGGTGGTCCTTCAAGGCGACGTAGAGCGCGGTGCCCTCTCGCACCTTCTTGCGGATGTCGTCCAGAGCCTCGCGCAGATCCTCCTTCTCGGTCTGCTCGACCAGCGCGCTCAGGGCGCCGATCAGCGGGATGCCGGCGCGCAGCAGCGTGGCCAGCAGGCGGGTGAAGATGGCGACGTCGGCCAGGCTGGCCCGGCCGGCGAAGGCCCGCTTGAAGTTGACGTCGCGGGCGCTGGCGCTCTCCTTGGTCTTGTCGCCGTCCCAGATGTCGGTGACGTAGACCGAGCGGGTCTTGAGCAGATCCTTGAGGGCCCGCTGGCTCTCGGCGTCCTGGGTGCCCTTGACGGGCTTGCCGGCGGCGTTGATGCCTTTGTACTGGTAGACGGCCATCGTCTCTCGGGCGTCCTGTGTGTACGCCTTGGCGCCGATCCGCGCGATCGACCCAGGCTCCCTTGCTCTGCCGCCGCGCCAGGCGCGCGGCGGCCTCTTCTAGTGTTGCTCGTCCTGGGTGACCCGCATGACCTCCTCGATGGTCGTGATGCCCGCCAGCACCTTGCGGGCGCCGTCCTCGCGCAGCGTCTTCATGCCGTTGGCGACCGCGGCCCGCTTGATGGTGTTGGAGTCGGACTCCTTGATGACCAGCTTCTGGATCTCGTCGGTGACGATGAGCAGCTCGTAGATGCCCAGCCTCCCCATGTAGCCCGTGGCCAGGCAGTGGGTACACCCCCGGGCGCGGTAGACGATGCCGCCGGCCTCCTCGACGGACTCCAGGCTCATCCCGATGTCGACCAGCTCCTCGGCGGTCGGCCGGTAGGCCTCCCGGCAGTGCGAGCACAGCCGCCGCACGAGGCGCTGGGCCAGCGAGGCCTCCAGGGTCGAGGCGACCAGGAAGGGCTCGACGCCCATGTCGATGATCCGGGTGAAGGCGCCGGCGGCGTCGTTGGGGTGCAGGGTGCTCAAGACCAGGTGGCCGCACAGCGAGGCCTGTAAGGCGATCTCGGCCGTCTCCCGGTCGC
>SYOX01000233.1 GCA_005804885.1 Pseudomonadota bacterium | reverse complement strand
TTGGTTCGACAGCTTGACGGCCTGCTGCTTGAACTCTTTGGTGAAGGTCTTCTGGGGTCGGCCTTTGAGACTCATCTGGATACCTCTCTATTTGGGCCCCTCGACCCTCTTCGAAGTGTCCACCAAAGTCTAGCAACCTCAGGCCCCCTCCTTGCGGAGCGAGGAGGGGGACAGGGGGTGGAGTGCCGATCCACCGACACCCGTAATTCAAGCGTCCCCCCTCCTCGTGGAACGAGGAGGGGGACAGGGGGTGGAGTGTGCGGCTGGAGTGCGGGGCAGAGCGCCTCTTGTTGTATTGAAGCGCCCTGGGGCCTTGAAGTAGAGTGCCGACGAGACATCACCTCGATGTGCAAGACAGCCCCGGCGAGGCGCCAGCGCCGCCGCGGCCCGAACCTGGATCCACGCCATGCTCGCCCGAACCCCAAGAAGCCTCCTTTTCCTCGCCTTCATAGCCGCGCTCGCCCTCTTCGGGGCCGCCTGCGGCGACGAGGCCAACGACCCCCCGGTCGATACGCCCAACAACGATCCGAACAACGATCCCAACAACGACCCCAACAACGATCCTGGCCCGGAGTGCGGCGACGGCGTGTGCGATGAGGGCGAGGAGGGCGCCTGCGGCGAGGACTGCCCGGCGTCCAACAACGATCCGAACAACGATCCGAACAACGACGTCCCGCGCCCGGCCTGTGAGGAGTTCGTGGCCGAGGAGAACACCGAGGCGACCTTCGACGCCTACCTGCTGCCGCCGCTGGGCGAGATCGTCAACCTGGTGTACGTCGAAGGCGTCGTGCGCAAGACCGGCGAGGACGTCGTGGTGGTGGTGGAGGAGGACGAGATCCCGGCGGTCTTCGAGGAGGAGGAGGGGCTGCGGCACTGCGTGGCCAACCCCGAGGCCTCCTTCATCAAGCTGTGCTTCTTCAAGGCCAACGGAGAGCCGGCGGTCGAGCGGGCCATCGACGCGGTCTTCAGGCCGCAAGGCTCGGTGATCTTCGGCGTCGTCGCCCACCGGCGCGGCGTCTCGCGGCCCTGCACCCACCAGGGGCACTACGACGTGACCGCGGCGGAGATCGAGGTGACCGGGGGCTCCGAGGAGCTGGCCCAGAAGGCCGTCGAGCGCCTGCTGGATTACGTGGCCCTCTTCGTCGTGGACGGCGCGGCCACGCTGCTCGTCGGAGACACGCCCAAGACCATGACCGCGACCCTCAGCGACAGGACGGGGGACTTCTCGGGCGCCACCCGCGACGATCTGGTGGAGATCGACGACGTCGAGCTGGACCTGGAGTTCGCGATCGAGGGCACCTTCGCGCTGCCCGAGGCCGGCGACGCCTCCATGACCGCCACGGCCACCATCGAGGTCAGCGGACCCGGGGTCGAGACGACCTCCTTCACCGCCACCCTGAGCGGCGATCGCCTCTGAGCCCCTCGGCCCGGCGACCCGCCCAGGACCACCCCCGGTCGCCGCAATGCGTCAAATAGTCGAGTTGTTGCACGCCTTTGTGCTGGCCCGAGGGCTGGACGTCGCCCGCTCGTCCGTCGCCGCTCTCGTCGCGCCGACCGGCGTCGGGGACGATCTCGCGCCAGCGGGCGACGCCGACGCGGGGGTCGATCCGGGACTCGCGGGCGCGATCGGGCCGGTCGAGCCGGGCGCCTGGACGGCCCTCGATCTCCTGGCGGCGCTTGAGCGAGGGGTGCTGGAGCGCGCACGGCCCGGCCAGATCTTCACGCCGCCGCAGGTGGCGCGCTGGCTGGCGGCGGCGGCGGGCGCCCAGGAGGGCGGCCTCTGCCTCGATCTGGCGGCGGGGACCGGGCGGCTGCTGCTGGCGGCGCTGGAGGCGCGGTGCGCGGCCGGCATCGAGCCCGCCCGCGCGCTTGGAGATCTGGTCGGGATCGAGATCGATCCCCTGGCGGCGGCCGTCGCCAGAGCGGCGCTCTGCGCCCGCGCCGTCGAGCTGGGCGCCGCTCGCCTGCCCACGCCGCGCGTCGCCGTCGGCGACGGGCTCGCCGAGGGCCTCGCCGCCACGATCGACGGCGGCCTCCAGGGCGCGACCTCGGTCGTCCTGAACCCGCCCTTCGGCGCCGCCGACGTCCTCCCGTCGGCCTTCCACGACAACGCGGCCCGCTGGCCCTTCCACAAGCGGCAGATCGATCAGGCCCTCTTCTTCCTGGCCGCCGGCCTCGACGCGCTCGGCCCGAGCGGGCGCCTGGCCGCGATCGTCCCGCGCTACTGGCTCGAGGCCACCGGCGCGGCGGCCTTCCGCGCCTGGCTGTGTGAAAGAGCCTCGCTCACCCAGATCCTCGATCTGGGCAACCAGCAGGTCTGGCCAGAGGCCGAGGTGCTCACCGCCCTCGTGGTCCTCAAGCGCCGCACCCCGGCCCCCGCGCCGGTCTGGTTCTGGCGCGAGTGCGGCGCTTCCCCTGCGGCGCTCTGGGCCTCCCCCGGCCAGCCCCCGCCGGACGCCTACCCGGTTCAAGTCGAGCGGCTCGGCGCCGCGCCCTGGACCGCCCGCCCGCCAGCCCAGGAGGCGCGCATCGAGGCGCTTGAGCGCGCCAGCCTCCGGCTGGAGGACTGGTTCCAGATCGGCCAGGGCATCAAGACCGGCCTCAACGCCGCCTTCGTCCTGACCCGCGCCGAGGCCGACCGCCTCGGCCTGCCACCCGAGCTGCTGCGGCCCACGATCAAGGCCCGCGACATCGAAGCCCTCCGCCTCCGCCGCCATGATCGGGTCATGCTCCGCGCCCTGGACGACCTCGACCTCGATCGGTGGCCCGCGCTTCGGGCCTGGCTCGCCCGCCACGAGGATCCCCTGCGCCGCCGCTACCAGGCCCGCAGCGGCCAATGCCGCTGGTTCGCGCTCTCGCTGCCCCAGAACCTCGCGCTGATGGCGCAGGCCCCCAAGATCGTCTCGCCCCTCTACGCCCGCCGCAGCCGCTTCGCCGTCGACCGAGCGGGCCTCCACGTCGCCACCGACGTCTACGTCGCCGCGCCGCGCCCCAACCTCCCCGTGCCTGTCGAGGCCGTCGCCGCGCTGCTCAACGCCGCGCCCGCCCGCGACTTCGTCCAGGCCAGGGCCAAGCTCAAGCGCGACGGCTACATGGAGCTCGGCAGCCGGCTCCTGCGCGCCATGCCCCTGCCCGATCCCGCCCGCACCCTGCCTGGCCCCGCGCTCGCCGCGCTGGCCCTTGGCGCCCCGGCCGGAGTCGATCCCCGGGATCCCTGGGAAGGGCTCGCCCAGGCCGCCCGTTGGATCGAGTCGGCGGCCGACCACGCCGACCTCGACGCCCACCGCGCCTGGATCGATCGCGCGGCGACCGCCCTCTACAACCCCGAGGCACCATGACCCTGGCCCCGCGTCCTGACCTCGCCTTTGGGGTCTACATCCACTTCCCCTTCTGCCTGCACCGCTGCCCCTACTGCGACTTCAACCTCCGGGTGGTGCGCGAGATCCCCCACGAGGCCTACGCCGAGGCGGTCCTGGCCGAGCTTGAGGCCCGCTGGCGGCGCTTCGAGGGGCGGCGGCTCGTGTCGATCTACTTCGGCGGAGGCACGCCCGGCTTGTGGGAGGCGGCCTGCATCGCGCGCGTCATCGAGGCCATCCGCCAGCGCTGGCCGCTGCTGGCGGACCCCGCCGACGTGGCGCTGGCCGAGGCCGAGGGCGGCGATCCCATCGAGGTGACGGTCGAGATCAACCCCCGCGCGGCCGCCAGGCCCCTGCTGGACGCGCTGGCCCAGGCCGGGGTCAACCGCCTCTCGGTGGGGATCCAGAGCTTCGACGAAGCGACGCTCGGGCGGCTCGGCCGCGATCACGACGCTGCCCGCGCGCTGGAGACCATGCGCGACGCGCGCGAGGCCGGCTGGCGACGCCTGAGCTTCGATCTGCTCTTCGGCGGCCCAGGACACACGACGGACATCTTCGCCGAGGATCTGCGCCAGGCTGCCGCCCTCGACTGGGCCGATCACGTCTCGGCCTACAGCCTGATCGTGGAGGAGGCCACCCGCTTCGGCAAGCTCAAGGCCGGCGGCAAGCTCAAGGAGGCCGATGAGGCCGAGGTCGTCGAGATGCTCAAGATGTGCGAGGCCGGCCTGGGCGAGGCCGGCTGGCGCCGCTACGAGATCTCCAGCTACAGCCGGCCAGGGCGCGAGGCGAGGCACAACAGCCTCTACTGGGTCGGCGGCGAGACGATGGGGCTGGGCGTCGGCGCCCACGAGCTGGCCATCGCCCCGGACGGGGTGGCGCTGCGCCGCGAGGGCGCGCTGCGCACCCGCGACTACCTGCGCGATCCGGTCGGATCGGCGCGCGCCGAGGAGCGCATCGAGGCCCCGCTGCACCTGGCCGAGCGCCTCTACCTCGGCTTGCGGACGCGCTACGGCGTCAGCGTCGAGCAGCTCCGGGGGCAATTCGGCGCCGCGGCGGCCCAGGGCGCCGCGCAGAAGCTGGCCGCGCTGGAAGACCAGGGCTACGCCGAGCGGTCCAACGCCCAGGAGGGCGGCCCGGCCTACCTCTGGGCCGAGGGCGAGCGCTTCGTGCCGACCGCGCGGGGGATGCTCTTCGCCGACGACGTGGCCATGGAGGTCCTGCCCGACGAAGCGTGAGCCGCCGCCAACCCCCGTTCATGGCGCGATCTTGTGGTGCAAGTCATTGATGTAATTGGTCTTGTTTGCCCTGGGAGGCCGGGGGCTCAGTCGCAGGGCCAGTCGCCGTCATAGAGGGTGTACTCCTCATCGCCGACCTCCAGGCGGAGGGAGAGCCTCGACCCGATGGGGGAGCGGAAGGAGGCGACGTTCAAGTAGCCCTCGCCCTTGGGGCCCTTGAGGGAGGTGCCGAAGTAGGACTCCGATCGGTTTGAGCTGCTCTCGGAGCTGGAGAGCCAGACGAACAAGCCGGGCTCGACGGGGCGCCCGATGTGCTTCTTGACCGTCTTGCTCTTGGAGACCTTCTCCATGGCGCACTCGTACTCGTCGGAGGTCTTCATCGAGAAGCCGAAGATGTAGAGGAAGAAGGCGGGGAAGACGAAGAACCAGAAGGCGAACATGCCGAGGCCGAAGAGCTTTCGCCCGCAGCCCGAGCCGGTCGCGGCCACCCTGGGGGGGCGAGGCTCCAGGGAGGGCGGCGAGTGCGGCATCGGCGCGCGGGCGTCGGCGTAGTCGACGCCGCGGCTGGCGACGGTCAGCGAGGCGCCGCACTTGTTGCAGAAGAGGCTCTGGTCGGGGTTTCGAGACTTGCATTGGGTGCAGAGTGCCATGGATGACCTGGGGCGCTTCGGGGTTGTCGTCCTTGAAGGCTCGTGGAGCTTGCGGGCTCGGTCGTATCGACGTTAACCTCTCGATGGAGGCGGCGCAAGCAGAGGAGATGGTGGCCTTGCGCTTGAGATCCGGGGGGGAGCGTGCATACTCGGTGCGGTGAGTGCGTGTTCGAGAGAGGGCCTCGAAGATGTCCAGCGTGAATTTGACAGCGCGCGAGCGTGCCGTGTTGATGCACGCGATACAGGCCTACCTCGCCACGGGAGAGCCCGTGGCGTCCAGGGCGGTCTTGAGCGGCTCGGAGCTGGGGATCAGCGCCGCGACGGTCAGGTCGGTGATGGCGACGCTGGAGGCGCGCGGGCTCTTGATGCAGCCGCACACCTCGGCGGGGCGCGTGCCGACGGTCTCGGGGATCCAGCTCTACGTCGCCGCGCTGGTCTGGCGCGAGCCGGTGGACAAGGGCACCGAGCGGATGATGAGGGAGTCCTTCGAGGGCCAGACCGGCGTCGACGGGCTCTTGTTGACGGCCAGCCGCGTCTTGAGCGGGCTGAGCTCGATGGCGGGGCTGGCCTCGTCGCCGAAGGCGGACGGGCTGCGCCTTGAGCACATCAAGCTCATGGGCTTGTCGGAGGGGCGTCTCCTGGCGGTGGTGGTGGCGCAGGGCGCGCGGGTCAGCCACCAGATCGTGGAGGTGGGGCGGGTGATCCCCCCGTCGGATCTGGAGCGGATGAACAACTTCCTGAACCAGACCGTCGTGGGCTTGACGCTGGGGCAGGCCAGAGCGCGGCTGCGCGAGGATGTCAGGGGCCACGAGATCGAGGCCGACGAGGTGCTCAGGGCCGCGGCGGCGGTCGCCCGGAGCGCGCTCCACAGCGAGGATCCCGTCGAGGTGGTCGTCGAGGGCGAGCTCAACCTGCTGCGCCTGGAGGCCTTCGGGGATCTGGAGCGGGCCACGCAGGCGCTCCAGGCGCTGCGCGAGAAGCGCCTGCTGCTGGACATCCTGTCGAGGGTCGAGGACACGCCGGGGGCGCACGTCCTGGTGGACGGCCTGTCGGAGGAGGGAGAGCTGGGCGCAGGCGAGGCGCTCGGGTGCTCTCTGATCGTGGCGCCCTATGGCGGCGAGAGCGGGCGGCTGGGGTGGGTGGGCGTGGTGGGGCCTGTCCGGATGCACTACGGGGCGCTGATCCCGCTGGTGGAGTGTGCGGCCTCGGCCGTCTCAAGGCGACTTCGCGAGGCGATGGTGGCGTGAGTGTGCTCAAATCCGTGAGGATTGGGTTGTCTTCTGGCGGGTGTCTTGGCTAGTATACGCCCCGGCGCTCGCCATCTTCTTGCTCCAGGACGCTTTGCCGGGATCACGGCGCGAGCGTGGATGTTTGTCTGGTGGCCGCGCCTGTTCAGCCAATGGAGAGGGACAGATGACGAATGAGGAGCAGATCGAGGAGCAAGAGGGCACGGACGAGAGCGCGGGGGCGTCTCTCATTGAGCCCTCCGGCGATGCGTCCATCGACGTCGAGGCCGCCGCAGCGGTCGGCGACGACCCTCCCGCCAAGGTCGCCTTCGGATCGGGCGACCAGGCCGAGGTCGAGTTTGTCGACGTGGACGACGAGGGCGCCGCCGAGGCCGCCGATATCCTCAAAGATCTGGACGAAGAGCTGTTGATGTTCGGCGAGGAGGAGCCCTCAGGCAGGGACATCCTCCTGGAGGATGACGCGGAGACGCTCGGCGGCGAACTCATCGATCTGAAGGAGCGCATGACGCAGGTCATCGGCACGGCGCAGGCCAGGCTCGCGGCCCAGATGGAGCTGGTCGAGGTGCAGGCCGGCAAGCTGGAGCAGGCCGAGCTCAGGATCGCGGCGCTGGAGAAGAGAGCCGAGACCAGCCAGAACGAGGCAAAGCAGCTCAACTCTCGCCTCATCCGGGTCACGGCGGACTACGACAACTTCCGCAAGAGGGCGCAGCGCGAGAAGGATGAGACCCGGAAGTTCGGGATCGAGCGCGTCCTGTCCGACTTCCTGCCCGTGATCGACAACCTGCTGCGGGCGGTCGAGCACGCCGGCGCGGACGTCAACGACAGCTTCTCCGAGGGCGTCCAGATGGTGCTGCGGCAGTTCGTCCAGCAGCTCAAGAAGTACGGCGTGGTCGGCTTCGACAGCCTCGGAGAGCGCTTCGATCCGCAGTTCCACGAGGCGGTCCAGCAGATCCACACGACCGAGATATCCAACGGCGTGATCATGAACGAGTTTCAGCGCGGCTACCACATCCACGAGCGGCTGCTGAGGCCGGCGCTGGTCGTGGTGGCCTTCAACCCCAACGGCGAGGTCGCCCCGCCGCCCGAGGATGAGCCCGCCGACGCGGAGCTCGTCGAGGCCTCCGGCTTCGAGGACGAAGGCGACGTGGCTGAGGAGGCGCTCGTCGATGAGGCGGCCGACGAAGCGGCGGCCAACGATGAGGCGGCCGCCGACGGCGTCGAGGCGGAGCAAGCCGAGCAAGACCCCGCGGCGGCCGAGGCCAGCGCGCTCGACGACGCTCAGGCCGACAGCGCCGGAGGCGACGCTGGAGATGTCGAGGGCGAGCAGGGCAGCCCGGAGTCGACGGGGGGTGAGTGGCCTGCGGACGAGTGAGCGGCGAGCTTCGATGAGGCGGTAGTCATTTGTATTCTTGGCAAGGGATGGCCCTCGGGAGACTCTGGGAGAGGAGGCGAGGGCCGAGCGTCCTGGTGATGAAGGAATGTCCAAGGTAATCGGGATCGATCTGGGGACGACCAACTCTTGTGTCTCGGTGCTTGAGAACGGCGAGCCGGTGGTGCTGCCCAACTCGGAGGGCAGCCGTACGACTCCCTCCATCGTGGGATTCTCCGACGACAACGATCGCGTCGTCGGCCAGATCGCCAAGCGTCAGGCCGTGACCAACCCCGAGAACACGGTCTACTCCAGCAAGCGGCTCATCGGCCGGCGCTATGACAGCGAGGAGGTCCGCCGCGCGCGCGCCAACTTCCCCTTCAAGGTCGTGGCGCACAGCAACGGCGACGCCTGGGTCGAGGTCCGCGGCAAGAACCACTCGCCGGCCGAGGTCTCGGCCATGATCCTGCGCAAGATGAAGCAGTCGGCCGAGGACTACCTCGGCGCCGAGGTCGTCGACGCCATCATCACGGTCCCGGCCTACTTCAACG
>SYOX01000232.1 GCA_005804885.1 Pseudomonadota bacterium | reverse complement strand
CGTGTCACCCGTTTTGACCTCACAGGAGATGTTCAGGGGCTCGGAAGCAGACCTCGCGCGGTCTTGAGAGGGTCTGTCGCCTGAAGGTTGACTTCCTGTCGCCAGCCCCGAAGGGGCGTCCCAGGACAAATTGTAGGCCCGGGCGCAAGCCCGGGTGGACCGTCAACGTGCAGATCGCACCAACGAAGTCGATTCGCCGATCCCGACGTGACCATCAACGAAGTCGACGCGCCGATCCCGACGTGTCCATCAACGAAGTCGACTCGATGATCTCCCCTTGTCCGAACCGCGAGCGTCCCTCCCTCTTGCGCAGCGAGGGGGAGGACAGGAGGGGGAGTGTGCGAGGGGGAGGACAGCAGGGGGAGTTGCCTTGCCCGTCAACGAAGTCGACTCGCCGATCCCGACGTGCCCGTCATCGGAGGCGAAACGAGGATTTCTCCTTGCGATCTGGCCTCGGGGCGGCCAACATCGCCGGCGGACAGGTTCGCATCCATGAAGGACAAGGTGTTGTAATGAAAGACGAATCGATGACAGCGCTGGCCGCGCGGGCGCGCGCCTTCGCCGTCGAGGCGCACGGCGCCCAGACCTACGGGGGCGCGCCCTACGTCATGCACCTCGACGCCGTCGCGGCGATCCTCGTCGAGTTCGGCTTTGGCGGCGGCGAGATCGCCCAGATCGCCTACCTCCACGACACCGTGGAGGACTGCGAGGGCGTGGACGCGGCGGCGCTGGCCGCCGAGGGCTTCTCCGAGGCCGTGATCCAGGCCGTCCTCTTCTGCACCGACGCCGAGGGGCCGAACCGGAAGTCCCGCAAGAGCCTGACCTACGCGCGGTGGCGCGCGTCCATCGACGCCTGGGTCGCCGATCCTGACGCCGAGGCCTGGGTGCCCGACGCCGTCCGCGTCAAGCTCGCCGACCGGCTGGCCAACGTGCGGCAGTGTGTCGTGGGCGGCAACCAGGGGCTCTTTGACATGTACGCCGCCGAGCGGGCCTCCTTTCGAGAGGCGCTGGCCGCCGAGGGGATCGCCGAGGCCATGTGGGCTGCCTACGATGGCCTGCTCGCCGCTCGTCCTTGAAGCGACAGGGAGCATCGATCACAATCTCGCCATCGGTGCCCTCGACACCTGTGAGGTCCTGCAATGTCCAACTTCCGCCCCCTCCAGCGAACGGCGCTCGCCCTGCTGGCCCTCTCCTGCGCGGCGGCGCTGCTGTCGGGCTGCCCCGCCGAGGAGCCGACGAGCAAGCCGCCGCCCGAGGGCTTCCTGGACGCCTGCGAAGGCCTCTTCACGCTCTGCGGGGAGTCTTGCGTGGACACCTTCGACGATCCGGCCCATTGCGGCGGCTGCGATCGGATCTGCGACGAAGGCGAGGTGTGCAGCTCGGGCGGCTGCCGGGCCATCGAGGACTGCCGGGAGCAGGAATGCCTGGGGCTGACGATCTGTGACGAGGGCTCGGGGCGCTGCGTGCGCGGCTGCACCTCCAACGGCCAGTGCGGCAACGTGGACGAGTTCTGCGACAGCCAGACGAGCGCCTGCGCCTGCGACCCCGCCGAGCACCTCTGCGCGGGGCGCTGCTCCTCCAGCGCCAGCCCGCTGACCTGCGGGGATCGATGCGAGCCCTGCCCGGGCGACCCCAAGGGACAGCCGGCCTGCATCGAGGGCCAGTGCGCGCTGGACTGCGACGCGGGCTTCCTCGACTGCGAGGGCGCCTGCGCGGCCTGCCCGGCCGGCGCCGCCTCCGTGATCTGCGAGGGCGCCGAGTGCGTCGCCACCGAGTGCGACGGCGTGGAGCAGCTCCTGTGCGATGGGGTCTGCACGGCCTGTCCGTCCCAGAACGTCGCGTCGGTGGCCTGCGAGGGCAGGGCGTGCGTCCCGGAGGCCTGCGAGGCGGGCTTCCACCCTTGCGGCGGGGCCTGTGTCCCGGACGACTCGATCCTGAGCTGCGGGGATCGCTGCGATCCCTGCCCCTCGGACCCGCGCGGGGAGACGACCTGCGTGCGCGGGGCCTGCGGGCTGGACTGCGACGAGGGCGCGCGCCTGTGCGGCGGCCTGTGCGCGGCCTGCCCCAGCCAGGGGGTCGCGATGCTGGGCTGTCAGGCCGATCGGTGCGTGGCGACGGCCTGCGGAGGCGGCTTCGAGGTCTGCGGCGGGATCTGCGCGGTCTGCCCGACAGCGGGCGTCGAGGCGGTGTCCTGTGAGGGGCAGCGCTGCGTGGCGCAGTCTTGCGTCGAGGGCTCCATCGTCTGTCAGGGGCAATGCAGCGCGTGCCCGCAAGAGGGGGCTTCGGTGCTGGAGTGCTCAGGCAGCCGGTGCGTGGCGACGGCCTGCGAGGGCGAGCGCCGCCTGTGCGGCGGCGCGTGCTCGGCCTGCCCGGAGGGGCCGGGGGTCGGGGAGGTCGCCTGCGAGGGGAGCGCCTGCGTGGCGACCTCCTGCGCCGTGGGCTTCGTCGAGTGCCCCGAGGGGTGCTGCCAGTGGTCCCTGGGGATCATCGATCGGGGCGGCGTGACGGGCTACGACGTGAAGGTCAGGGCCAGCGGCCCCGTCGAGCTGCACGCCGCCTTCTCGAACATCAGCCAGAACGACATGCGCTACGGCTTCTGGGACGGTGAGCGCTGGGCCGTCGAGGTGGTCGATGGTGGGGATCTGGTCGGGCGCCATTGCGATCTCGCGCTCGATCCGGAGGGAGAGCCGGTCGTCGCCTACCACGACGCGACCCACGAGGCGCTCAAGATGGCGCGCAGGGTCGACGGCGTGTGGGCGCCCGAGACGGTCGATCCCGACGGGAACCCGCGCAACGGGACGGCCATCGCGGTGGCCCCCGATGGCACGATCACCATCGCCTACAGCGTCTTCCTCGGCGAGCTCAAGGCGGCCATCTTCGACGGCGAGGCGTGGCAGATCGAGACGATCTCGGCGCAGGGGGAGGATCCAGAGATCGCGATCGACGCCCAGGGGCGGCCGACCGTGTGCTGGATCGGGACGGGGCTGCTCAAGTGCGCGACCCGCAGCGGGGGTCAGTGGCCCGTGCGGGACTCCAGAAACCTCCGGGTCGCCTCCTCGATCTTCTCCACCTCGCAGCTCTCCATGGTCTTGCACAACGGCGCCATCCACATCACCTACAGAGCGCTCAACGAGGGCCTCAGGCTCGCGACGCTGCGCGGCGAAGTCTGGTCCAGCGAGGTCGTCGACGAGAGGGTCGACGCCGGGGCCGCCAACGGGCTCGGCTTCGACAGCCAGGGGCGACCCCACGTCGGCTACACGATCGACAACGTCGGGGTCTCCTACGCCTTCAAGGACGGCGGGGCCTGGACGATCAGCGACATCCTCGCCGAACCCCGCGCCGACGAGCACCTCGGCCTCGGGGTCGACGGCGCCGACCGCCCCCACGTGATCTTCCACGACGGGAGGACGTCGGAATTCAACTTGAAACACGCGACCTTGCAGTGATACGGAGCCACGCTTGAACCCCTGTCATCTTGGGCATCCTGGTGGCCCAACATGGAAGCGGCTTGAGCGTGGTTCCGTATGACACACCGCCGCCCGGACGCCTTCCGGGCAGGCCCCCGTCGATCGCCAGCGCGGCCGACCCCGAGCAGAGTCGCCGAGCGGCGGCCCGGCGGCCGCGTGTCGAGCTTCGGCGCGGCGAGAGGTCCGGCCATGCGGGGGTGCATGGCGTCGAGGGTGTGGGGCGTCAGCGGCAGGCGGACTCGCAGGCGCGCAGGGAGGAGAAGAGGCTGTAGCCCTCGGCGCTGCAGCCGCTGATGGCCTGGCAGCGGCCGTCGACCACCCCGAAGCCCAGGATCGCGTCGCAGAAGCCGAAGAAGACCCCGCCAAGCTCGCGGCACTGGCTGTCGCCGCACCGCCACCCGCACCGGCCCTGATCGCAGACGCCGTAGCCGACGCACAGGATGTGGGCGTACTCGTTGCCGGGGAGCTCGCAGTCCAGGTCGTCCAGGCAGGCCCCGTCGTCGCGACAGGCGTCGTTGCCGGAGCAGTAGCCCTCCGGGGCGCAGTCAAGGTTGCCCCCACAGGGCACGCGGCAGCGGCCAGGGGCGTCGGCGATGAACTCGGGCACGTCGGTGCAGATCAACCCCGGCGCGCAGCGCGTCTGCGCCCAGATGGGCGTGAAGCCCCCGCAATAGTCGCCCTCGCCGGAGAAGTCCACGCACACGCTGGTCGTGAGGTCCTCGGTGGGCCGACACCAGGTGTCGTCGCCGCAGTCCTCATCCGAGCGGCAGGACACATCCTGGCAGACCTGGTTGCCGCGATCGTCAAAGAACTCCGCATTGCACCCGCCGCAGTAATTCGACACGCACTGGCCCTCGCCGCAAGCCGGGGCGACCTGGCAAGGGTCGACGAAGCAGTTGACCTCGGGTGAGTTGACGCACGCGCAGCGGTCGCCGCAGCAGTTGTAGCGCGTGTTGAGGAAGCGGATATCGTCGCGGTCAAGGTCGGAGAAGGGGCGGTTGACGTCGCAGGAATGGATCGAGATGTAGCCCCGGTAGTGCCTGGAGCCGTTGATGAGGTAGGTCTGGCCGCGCTGGAGGGTGGCCCCGCAGGTGGCCGAGGAGACCGGGGTCAGCAGGCGGACGATCCTGCCCTCGCGCTCGCAGCCCTTGTAGACCTCCTGGACGCGGGCGTAATAGATCTTCCAGTGGGTTGTCTGAAGCGCGTGGATGACCTGCGCCCGCAGCACGTCGCCGCTGTTGTTGTAGGAGCGCGCCACGTCCGGCTCCTGGCACCGACAGGCCTGCGCCTCGGCGGGGGCCATCGTCACCACAGCCAGCCCGACGAGCGCCGCGATCACCGCGGCCATCAATGTTCTCACCATCGCCTCTCCCTCCATGTCGTCGACCGCCCGCGCTGGCCGAGGGCTTAAGTATAGAAAGCTGTTCGGGTTTCGTCCAGCGCTGGGCGCGCTTCGAGATCCCGGCGCGCCGGGGATCGCGGCGCGCTGGACGGGGATGATGGGCGCGCCGGACGGGGATCGCGGGCGGGGCTACGGCGGCTCAGGGCGAGACGCTGAACTGCTGATCGAGGCCCAGAGGGGTGTCGCCGTCGATGGGGCTGGGGCCGACGAGGACGCCGCCGAGGGCCTTGAAGATCTCCTGGGCGTAGAAGTTCTGGCCCAGGTCGTTGAAGTGCAGGGAGTCAAAGAGGTAGTCGTCCAGCGGGAGGCCCTGGGAGGCGTCGAAGACGTCCACCAGGATGATGTCCTCCTCCAGGGGCAGGCTGTCGCGGGCGGTGACCAGGACGTCGTGGACGATGTCGGCGCCGACGAACTGGTTGACCAGCGACCACATCTGGTTGTTGACCGCCAGGCTGTAGTCTGGATAGAGGCAGTAGACCAGATCCGCGTCGGGGTTGATGGCCCGGATCGCGTCGGCGATCGTCAGGAGGTTCTCCACGATCTGCTCGACGACGACGTAGACGTCCTCCACCAGCGCGTCGATGTTGCCCAGGTTGGCCACGTTCGCCTGCACGAAGCCCAGCACGTCGTTGCCGCCGAGCGAGATCATCACCACGTCCGCGTCGGCCAGCTCCGGCGCCAGCCGCCGCTCGAAGGTCCCTGCCCCCGGCAGCCACGTCTCCGAGGTCGTCCCGCCGATGGCGACATTCTTGTCCTCGACCTCGGCCAGCGGAGACAGCAGCTGGGCGAGCCGCTCGGGGAAGAAGGGCGCGTCGCCGACCACCGGGATGCTGTCGCCGAAGGTCACGATCTTGACCTTCCCCTCCCGGATCGCCTCGGGCAGCCGCCGCGCGCAATTCTTGGTGCCGCAGTGGCCCGGCGGCATCTGCGGCGAGAGCAGGTAGACGCCGTCCTCCAGCGGACCGAAGGCCGCCCGACCGTCCGCGCAGGTCGAGGTCTCCCGCTCGCCGTCGGCCGAAAAGAGGCTCACCGGCACCTGCCCGAGGAGCTCGTCCCGGCCCCCCTCGAAGCCGCTCAGGTAGGTGCTCACGTCCGTGGCGTTCTTGTCCGTGTAGATCACCGCCAGCGCGCGCGGCGACTCAGGCACCTCAAGCTGCTCGCACGCGCCGGGGTCCTCGGGCTCGCCCTCAGGCTCGCCCTCGGGCTCGCCCTCAGGCTCCGGGTTGTTGTTGGGAGCGTTGTTCGGGTCGACCTGGGCGCCGCCGCCGGCGCCCTCGTCGCCGCAGGCCACCAGCGAGGCGATCATCGCCATCATGAGGAGCGTCTTCAAAGTGCCGTTCATGGTGTGTTTCCTGAAGGATATTGAAGTCATGGACCCAGTCGCGGGCAACATAGCAGAGTCCGTGGGCGCGGGCAATCCGGCCGCCCGCCGCGGAGCTCACAACCGCTGCCGCAGCGCGACGAGCGCCTCGGGGGTCTGGCGCAGGCGGCTGCCGTACCACGAGAAGGGCTCGCCGTCGACGAGCAGGACGCGGGCCTCGGGCGCGATGGCCGAGATGGCCTCGGCGTGGGCGGCCTTGAAGGGGTAGGGCTCGCTGGAGAGCAGGATGACCTCAGGGCGAGCGCCGCGCACCTCGTCCTCGGTCAAGGCGGGGTAGCGGCTCCGGTCGCCGAAGACGTTGACCAGGCCGCCGCGCGCCATGATGTCGTGGATGAAGGTGTCGGCGCCCACCGTCATCAGCGGCTCGCGCCAGATCAGGTAGAGCGCGCGGCGAGGCGCGAAGGCCGGCAGCGCCTCAAAGCTGGCGCTGATCTCCTCGATCAGGCGCTCGGCGGCCGGGAGGCGGCCGACCAGGGCGCCGACGTCGCGGATCATGACCAGCGCGCCCTCCAGGTCGCGCACGTCAGTGACGAAGACGGGCGAGAGGGCCTCGAGGGCCTCGACGTCCTCGCGCGTGTTCTCCTCCTTGTTGGCCAGGATCAGATCCGGCGCCAGGGGCGCGACGAGCGCCGTTCGGGCCTTCTTCGTCCCGCCCACGATCGCCTTGCGCTCGCGCCAGCCGGCCGGGTGGACGCAGTAGCGCGTCAGCCCGACGACCTCCTCGTCGAGGCCAAGGTGGGCCAGCAGCTCGGTCTGGCTGGGGACGAGCGAGACGACGCGGCGCGGCGCAGCCGGCAAGACCACCCGCCGCCCGAGGCCGTCGACGAAGGCGCCGCTCACGGCCGCCGTCGAGGGGCCTTGCCCTCGCCGCCGCCGATCCCTGCGCTCTGGTCTTCGGGCCACACCTCGCCGGGGGCCGACTCCAGCGCCTTGACGACGATGGAGGTGATCGGCAAGGGCCAGGGATCGTGGGAGTGTCGGCTGAGGTCGATCATGGGCTCGACGGGCTCCTTGAGCAGATGGAGATCCTGATCCTGGGGTGCGGCGCTGGCGAGGCCCTCCTCAAGCGGGTGGCCGCAGCGCGGGGCGCAGCGCGCGAAGGACCGCGACCTGGAACATCCAGGTGATGGAACACGCCCAGCATGGAGATTACCAGCGTCGAGGCCGCTCCGGTTGTCAACCCCCTTGTCCAGGCGTCTCCGACGAAGCGAACCTCGTCGCTCGACGCGGCTCGCGGCCTGGAGTCCTCTCAAGCTCACCGTCGAACGCATGCCGCCTTGCAGGCCGGCGGGGGTTGTGAGAGTTTGTCCAGGGTGAAGACATGATCAAGGTTCAAAAGCACCGGTAATTTGTCGATAAACAGCTCGGGTTGGGCGAGCACATCGCCCGTTTTGGTTCGACCATTACCTGACTCGATGGGCACGACAGGCGGAAGACCCGAGGTGGGGCATGGAGATCGAGCAGAGCTTGTGGAGACAGTCGTCCAGGCGTTGGGAGCCCTCTCCGCCCGTCGGGATGGCGGGCGCCCAGGTCGTGCTCGTCTTTGGAGGCCGAGGGGCGCTGATGGAGGGATCCTGGCGTTTGCGCGTGCGCGAGGCCTACCCCGACGCCCACTTGATGGGGTGCTCGACGGCGGGGGAGATCTGCGGGGCCAGGATCAGCGATGAGTCGGTGGTGATCACCGCGCTGCGCTTCGACCACACGAGCGTGCTCGGCCTTCAGATCGGCGTCGAGGGGATGGAGCGGAGCTTCGACGTGGGCCGGACGCTGGCCTGCGCCCTCGACGGCGACGGGCTCAAGCACGTCCTGGTGCTCTCGGATGGGTCCTGCGTCAACGGCAGCGAGCTGGTGCGCGGGCTGCGAGGGGCGCTGCCGGAGGCCGTGACGCTCTCGGGGGGGCTGGCAGGCGACGGGACGCTCTTTACCGAGACGCGGGTGTTCTTCAACTCGGAGCCCGAGGTCGGGCAGGTGGCGGCGCTGGGCTTCTACGGCGACAGGCTCAAGGTCGGCTGCGGCTCGCTGGGCGGCTGGGACCCCTTCGGCCCCGAGCGCGTGATCACGCGGGCCGAGGGCAACCGGCTCTATGAGCTCGACGGCCACCCGGCGCTGGACCTCTACCGCGCCTACCTCGGCGAGCACGCCGCGGGCCTGCCAGCCACCGCGCTCTTCTTCCCCCTGAGCATCAGGGCCGAAGGCGAGGAGCAGGGCCTGGTGCGGACGATCCTGGGGATCGACGAGGCCCAGCACTGTATGATCTTCGCCGGAGACATGCCCGTCGGGCACTACGCCCGACTGATGAAGGCCAACCTCAACCGCCTGCTCGACGGCGCCCACGGCGCCGCGCAGGCCTCCATCGAGCGCCTCGATGGCGCTCAGGCCGGGCTCGCGCTGCTGATCAGCTGCGTCGGCCGCAGGATGGTCTTCAAGCAGCGCGTCGAGGAGGAGCTGGAGGTGGTCCGCGACGTGCTCGGCCCCGCCGCGGCCTTGACGGGGTTCTACTCTTATGGCGAGATATCGCCGTTTTCTTCATTGGATCAGTGTGAACTTCACAACCAGACCATGACCGTCACCGTGTTCAACGAAGCCTAGTCATGAAGAAGCGCCACAGCCTGCTGGAAAGACAGATCAACCAGCGCTTTGGGGGGGAAGCCCGGATCCCTGAAGCATTGCGGGGCTTTGTCGAGGACGTCGACGCGGCCTACAGGGAGTTTGATCAGGATCGGGAGATGCTGGAGCACTCCCTGGATCTGAGCTCCAACGAGCTGCTCCAGGCCAACGCCGAGCTCAGGGCCGTCTTCCAGGCCTTCCCCGACCTCTTCATGTGGCTCGACTCCGATGGGCGGATCCTCGCCGTCCAGGGCGGCCAGAACGATCGCCTCGCGCTGCCCGACAGGATCATCGGCCGATGCATCCAGAACGTCCCCATCGAGGGGCTCGGCGGGCGCTTCCTCGGCGCCCTCATCGCGGCCCGCGAAAACCGCGAGGTCGTCGACTTCGAGTACAAGCTGCCCATCGACGGCGTGGAGCGCAATTACGAGGCCCGCATCCTGCCCCTGGTCAACGGCCGCCTCCTGGCCGTCATCCGCAACATCACCGACCGCACCCACGCCGAGCAGGAGCGCAACCGCGCCTCGCGCCTGGACTCCATCGGCCTGCTGGCCGGCGGCATCGCCCACGACTTCAACACCCTGATGATGGTCGTGCTGGCCAACCTCTCCATCGTGCAGATGGAGGCCAACGGTGAAGAGAGCCAGGAGATCCTCGAAGAGACCCGCCTGGCCGTCCTGCGAACCCGCGACCTGACCCAGCAGCTGCTCACCTTCGCCCGCGGCGGCGAGCCCATCAAGAAGACCACCTCGATGGGCGACCTCATCCGCGAGTCCGCCGCCTTCGCCCTGCGCGGCTCCAAGGCCACCTTCGACCTCCAGATCGACCCCGATCTCCAACCCGTCGAGGCGGACCAGGGCCAGATGAGCCAGGTGCTCAACAACCTCATCATCAACGCCGATCAGGCCATGCCCTCCGGCGGCACGATCCGCATCGTGGCCTCCAACGCGCTGCCCGACGAGTGCTCCATGACCCGCTCCCTGAACCGGCGCTGCGTCAAGATCGCCGTCATTGACCAGGGCGTCGGCATCGCCCCCGATCAAATCGATCGGATCTTCGACCCCTACTACACCACCAAGGGCCGCGGCTCTGGCCTCGGCCTGACCACCTGCCACTCCATCATCCAAAAACACGGCGGCTGCCTCGCCGTCAACTCCAAGCTCAACCAGGGCACCACCTTCACGATCTTCCTGCCCGCCTCCGACAGCAGCCTCACCCCCAGCAGGCCCGCCTCCCGCTCGATGCGGCAAGGACACGGGCTCATCCTCCTGATGGACGACGAGGAGGACGTGCTGCGCAGCTCCAGGCGCATGCTCCAGGCCCTCGGCTACGAGGTCGTCTGCGCCCGTCACGGCGCCGAGGCCGTCGAGCTCTTCAAGGCCCAGCTCGACGTCAGGCCCTTCGACGCCGTCATCATGGATCTGACCATCCCCGGCGGCCTCGGCGGCGCCGAGACCATCGAGCTGCTCCGAGACATCGACCCCCACGTCAAGGCCATCGTCTCCAGCGGCTACTCCAACAACCCCGTCATGGCCAACCACCTCCATTTCGGCTTCCGAGGCGTCCTGGCCAAACCCTACGATCTCCGCAGGCTCGGCGCCATCCTCTCCGGGATCCTCGCGAAACAGGACGACGTCGCATCGGATTGAGCGCGCCGCTCGGACCCGTGCGGGCCGGATCCCTCAAGGCGACCGAGGCTCCAGCAGCCCCGCCCCCTGAGCGCCGATGACGTTCAGCACGGCCTCCTCCAGCGCCTTGCGCGCCCACTTCGAGTAACCCTGCACCCCCGCCGCCCTCAAGGTCGCCTTGAGGCCGCGCGCGCTGAAGAAGAAGCGCAGCGCCGACCTGTGGCACAACACCCGCGCCACCACCGAATCGCTCCCCATCGCCTCGATCAGCCGCCCGACGAGCAAGGGCTTGGTGCGCTCCTCCGGCGCCGTCGTGACCCCCTCCGAGCCCAGCACCACCAGCAGCGCCGCCCGATCCAGCCGCCCGACGAGATCCTTCATCGACGCCCTTCGCCTCGACCAACGCCGCCTCGGATCCGTCATCAACCCGAACTGCGCCTGGACGCTCAGATCGCAGGGCATCGCGCCCAGGCGCTCCAGCGCTCCCAACGACGGGTTCGCGTCGATGCCCGCCATCACCGCGTCGTCCACCCCATTGCCGCCCAGCATCAACACCTCAAGCCCCGAAAACCCCACGGGCCCCGACAAGATCCCCAGCGCGCCGCCGAGCCCGTTCGCCTTCAACTCCAGCCGCTTGAGCCCGACCAGCCCTTCGGCCTGCGCCAGCGCGCTGACCCCCTCCCTGCCCAACCCCACCCCGCTCAGATCCAGCCTCTTGAGCGCCCCCAAGAAGGGCGCGCCCAGGATATGACCCAGGCCCTCGTCCTTGATGGCGTTGTAGCGGAGGATCAACGACTCCAGCTGCTCGAACGAGGCCACCCTGAGCGGCGCCAGATCCTCGGCCACCAGCGCGTTGTTGCGCAGCTCCAGATGCCTCAAGCCCTTCAGATCCTCATGCACCAGCAGCGCCGCCAGCCCCGCCTTGATCGCCTCGCCCCCATAGCGCAGCTCCAGCGCCTCCAGCTCCGGCATCCGCCCCTCGGCCAGCACGCCCAGGCCCTTGGATTCCCACAACATCTCAAGGTTCAGCCGCCTCAGGGACGTCATCCCCGCGATCGCCCTGCCTTCGGCCTCCCCCAGCGCCCCATGCACCTCAAGCGACCTGAGCGCGTGCCGCGATCCTGCCCGCCCCAGCGCCTCCAGCAGCCCCGATGACCCCCTGTCGACCTTCAGCGACTCCAGCAGCGGCATCTCGACCGGCCCCTCGAAGGGCTCGATCTTCACGTCCTTGAGCCCCAGCGCGCTCAAGCGCCGAAACCACGGCGCGTCCAGCAGCGGCCGCGCGAGATCCGTGGAGATCTTCGCCGCGCTCAAGGTCAGCGCGAGCACCTTGGTGAAGTGCGCCGCCTCGCTCAAGGCCAGCAGGCTCCGGGTGAACTCCGCAGGCGCCTCCGGGTTGAACACCAGCAGATCCAGGTGCGTGAGGTTGGCGCACAGCGGGTTGCCCGTCAGCGCCTCCACGCGCTCGGACGTCAAGACCGTCTGCGGCAGGTTGAGGTTGTCGATCAAGGGCAGGAGCAGGCGCACCGAGGGCTTGATCCGCTCGAACCGCCCCGCGTCGAAGAAGACCTCGCGGGCCGACGTGGGCGCCACCCGCAGCCCGGCCGGCCACCGCGTCAGGTGGTCGACCACGTAGGGCAGCAGCTCACCCTCCAGCCGCTTGACGGGCGCGGCCGACAACACCCGCCACAGCCGCCCCCACGTCACCTCCGAAGGCGGATCGTAGAGCAGCGCCCGGATCGCCTCAAGCACATCCTCCCCCCCTCGCCCCATCTCCCCTCCTCGCCCTGCCACGCCAACATCAACGCCGCCGCCTCAAGAAGACCTTGACCATGGTGCCGAAGATCCCCATGCACCCGCTCCGGCGCGACAGCGCGTTGATCCTGGTCCTGGCCAGATCCTCGGCCACCTCCATCGCGAAGCCCGCCACCGGCTCGGCCTGCGACCTCGGCGCGCCCCCGAGGATCTGCTCGACGTCCTCATCGTTCAGGACGAACCACTCCACCCCCGCGGCCTCCGACTTCCACTTGCCCTGGCGCTTGAGCTGGCCGTGGAGCCTCTTCTCCTGGGTCAGAGTGCCCTTGATCGTCCCGATGAGGTCCAGCGGGTAAGGGCAGCCCGCCTGCCACTCCTTGACCCTGTCCTCGGCGCTCCGGGCCGTGTAGCCGATCTTGTAGAGGTCCGTTCCCCGGGCGCGGTAGACGTAGATCATCGGCTCTCCTTGCTCGCGCGGCCATCCCCCCGAGGGCGCCGCTCAGAGCTAAAGAGCACAACTCCGCCTCGCCCCTCAAGCCCCGCTCTGCCGGCGCTGCTCGCTCAAGGCGTCGCGCCTCGCTCGGCCATCATCAACCAATCTCGAAGGAGCGCGGCCACTTCCGCGACAGAAAGGTCAACGCCAGCGCCGCGAGCGGCCTCGCGGAGTCTCAAGCGACCCAGGCCGCCCTCAGAGAGAAACAACCCGCTCACCAGATCGCGGGACTTCTTGAAGGCGGGCTCGTCGACGTACTTGCCACACAGCTTCGAAGCGATATCCCAGTCCCCCTCGGTCGTCATGGCGAGGAGTCGGTAGAGATCGAGCGCGTGACGGCGCCCGAAGTCATCCTCGGCGTCGTCGATTCTGTCTCCCAGGGCGTGGAGCTTCATGATGACGTGGGTGAAGGGGTGTACGACGAAGACCTGGACAGGATCGCCTGCCACGTCGAGCCACATCGTAAGGGGGTGCTCGTGGGCGCTGAAGGCTTCAGGTGTCAGCCTCGCGTGGATGTCCCTGGCGCCAGGGGGCGGATTCGTGGCCCGTTTATCTTCACGCGCGCAGGATCGGCGGGTCTCGACGCGAGCAGATCGAACTTCACCACCCGCGGCTGACCATGCACAGACACCTCACGGGAGAACTGAAAGTGCCTCGCCTCGGGGACGACGCCATATCCAAGCGCCAGCAGCGCGTCTCGAAGCCGATGAACGTTGTCCAGATCGGTGATGATGTCTTCGACCAGCAGGAGATCGAGGTCCTCGGTCGAGCGCGCCGGAACAAGCGGCATCAAGGTCCTGGCGCCTGAGCGGACGAGGTGCTGGTGACGAAGCACCAGCCCGAAGCCCCCACACAGGACAGGCTGCGGTCCTTCGGGCCCAAGCTGTCGTATCAACGCGCCGAGCGACTCTTCAAGAAGCGCCGTCATGGATCTTCCTTGAGAAGTTCGCCCCGAAGCTGCGCCGCGGCGTCGCGATCCCTCTTGTCGCCAGCCGCGAGCCGCAGAAAGACCTCAAGTTTTGAGACGAGCGGTCCCCTTGGTCCCTTCGCCAGCGCGAAGAACACGCCGGGGTCTTGTGTCTCGATGACCTCCGCGTCTGCAAACCGGCCTGCCGCTTCGACGCCTGGCAACTCCAGGAACTGCCTCAGGTTGTCCGTCACCAGGACCTCCCGCTGGCCCGACTCTCCCCAAAGCACGAAGGCCCCAGGATCAAGCCACGCCGCCCGCGGGGATGAGAGCCCATTGGGGATGACCCAGCCGGGCGTGGTGAACTTCACCGTCTGGCGACGCTGGACGCGGGCAGGCCGTCGGCCCTCGACGAAGGCGTCGAGCAGGGCGCCCGGGTGTTGCAGGACGATCCCTTCGCCGCGGCGAACCCACAGCGACTCTTCGAGCGCCCACAGGACCTTGGAGACGGTCCCCTTGCTGATGGACCCTCCAAGCGCCTCGATCTGTTGTCGGAGCGCTGTAGCGGTCTCGAAGCGCCGCTGAAGCAACAAGACTCTGGGCACAAGGCCGCTTGTCCCTCCCCAGATGTCTTGTATGGGCGCGGAGGCCGGAAACCTGTTGGGCTGGCCCAGGTGCCTCATCAACATCTTGCCAGGTAACAGGATCTGATAGTTTCCACACAGATCCAATGTGCTGATCTGCGCCGACCACAAGACCTCGGCGGTACGACTCGACAAGTAGGGCAGCACAAAGAGCCGATGACCCTCCTCACAATCCACCCGATCGCCCGATCGGGTGATCGCCGCCAGAACTCTGGCGGGGGTCGTCTCGGACAGGATTTGAACACAAAAGCGCGCGTCGAAGCCCAGGCCTCGCAGGCTGGCCAGCGCGACCCGCGAATCGGCCCCTGGGGGCGACTCCACCTCAAAACGCAGCCCCTCGGGCAGGCCGGCGCCCTGTCGCATCCAGAGCGCCGCGCTGGCGCTCTCATCCAGGTTGTCGTCGTTGGGGATCATGTCGCCTCTCGATGTTTCTTGAATCGTGGAGTTTCTTGCGCAAGAAACTCCATGATTCAAGAAACTATGGCTCAAGCCTCGGGTGTCAACCTCTGTCGTGGCGCCACACCGTCGCTTCGGTCGTCCTGGTCATGCGCTCTCAAGCGAGGGAGGAGGGGGCGGCGAGGCTCAAGGGCGCTGCTGGCGGTCGAGGATCCTGTACTGGACGGCCTCGGCCAGGTGCTCGACGGTGATGGCGTCGGGGGCCTCGGCGCCGGCCAGATCGGCGATGGTGCGGGCGACCTTGAGGATGCGGCCGTGGGTGCGGGCCGACATGCCCAGCCGGTCGATGACCCGCTCCAGCAGCCCGTGGCCGGCCTCGTCGATCTTGCAGAAGGCCTTCATCTCCCGAGGGCGCATCTGGGCGTTGCAGTGCAGCGGGCGACCCTCGAAGCGGTCGCGCTGGATGTCCCTGGCCCGCTGGACGCGCTGGCGGATCGCGGCGCTGGTGTCGGCCTGCCCGGCCTCCTTCAGATCCCGATAGCGCACCGCCGGCACGTCGATGTGGATGTCGATCCTGTCCAGCAGCGGCCCCGAGAGCTGGGACTGGTATCGGGCGATCTGGTGCGACGCGCAGGCGCACGACCGCCCCGTGTCCCCCGCATAGCCGCAAGGACACGGGTTCATCGAGGCGATCAGCGTCACCGAGGCCGGCCACGTCAGCGTGACCATCGAGCGGCTGATGGTGATCTTCTGGTCCTCAAGCGGCTGACGGAGCACCTCCAGCGTGTGCTTGTTGAACTCCGGCAGCTCGTCCAGGAAGAGCACCCCGTTGTGCGCCAGGCTGATCTCGCCGGCCCTGGGCATCCCCACCCCGCCGCCCACCAGCCCCACCGACGAGATCGTATGGTGCGGCGCCCTGAAAGGTCGATGACGCACCAGCCCCCCGCCCTCGCTGAGCAACCCCATTGAGCTGTAAATCTTCGTCGTCTCAAGGGATTCTTCGAAGCTCATGCTCGGCAGGATCGTGGAGATGCGACGGGCCAGCATCGTCTTGCCCGACCCCGGCACGCCCACCATCAAGACGTTGTGACCCCCGGCGGCGGCCACCTCCAGGGCGCGCTTGGCGCTCTCCTGACCCCTGACCTCCGAAAAATCGAAGGGGTAGCGCTCCTCGATCTCCTCCTCATCCGGCCTCGGCGCGGCGGCCTCGATGGCCTCTCTGCCCCGGAAGAAGGCCACCAGCTCCCGCAGGTGCCCGATCGGCAACACCTCGATCCCCTCGACCACGGCCGCCTCGGCGGCGTTCTCGCGCGGCAGCGCGATGGCCTTGAGGCCCAGATCGCGGGCGCAGATCGCCAGCGGCAGCGCGCCCCGCACCGGCCTGACCTCCCCCGTCAGCGACAGCTCCCCCACGATCATGAAGTCCGACAGCGACCAGCCCGGCCCCTCGACCCCGATCTGCCCCGAGGACGCCAGCACCCCAACCGCGATCGGCACGTCAAAGCACGAGCCGTCCTTGCGGATGTCCGCCGGCGCCATGTTGACCGTGATGCGCTTGACCGGCCACTCCAGCTCGCAGTTGACCAGCGCGCTCTTGACCCGCACCCTGGCCTCCCTGACCGCCCCGTCCGGCAACCCCACCGTCTCAAAGCCCTGAAGGCCATAGCCCATGTCCACCTCGACGCTGATCCTGCGCGCGTCGATCCCCAGCACCGCCCCCGATGTCACCGTCGATATCATCTCGCCCTCCCTCGGCCAGCTCCCCACGTCCAGCGGGCGGCGTTGTCGGGCGACCCCGGCGAGATGTTGCGTCCTTTGTTGATGGGGCCGCGGCCCAGGACGCCCGCGCCGAGGTCATTGACAAGCTCGGGATGACGTTTTTATCGCTGTGGCGAAAAAAGTGTTGCGCGGCGTCAAGGACGCGCTATCTTTGGGGTGCCCTTCGGGGCCTTGTGGACAGGCGGGGCGGTGTTGACGTCGGGCGCGGGAGGCCAGGGGATGATGATGAGGTGGGGGATCAAGACAAGGGGTGAGCGCGGGGCGGGGCTCGCGTCGTCTGGGGTGGCGTTGTGGCTCGCCGTGGCGCTGTCGATGGCGGTCGTCGCGGGGTGTGAGGACGACGGCCCGGAGCCGGAGGGCGTCGATTGCGGCGCGGGCGAGCTTGTGGAGGTCGAGGGGGAGAGCTTCTGTGTCTTTGAGGCGGCGGTGGTGATCGAGAACGGCTTTCGCTGCCCGGCGGATTTTTCGACCTTGACCTCCTTCGGCCCGGTGGGGATCTGCTCGGCGGGGCCGCTGGAGCGCGGTCGGCGCGAGGCGGTCGCCCGCGCGCACCGCTCGCGCAACCCGCAGCTCTGGGCCGAGGCCGAGTGCGTCGGCGACAGCGATTGCGGCGAGGGCGAGCAGTGCGAGGACGCGGCGTGCGAGGGCGGGGGAGAGCCCGAGTGTCCGGAGGGTCAGGAGCGCGTGGGCAGCGCCGCCGAGTGCCTGCAAGATGACGCCGTGTGCGAGGAGATCGCGCCGGGGGTCTTCTGCACAGGGCCAGACGCGCCGCAGCCTCCGCAATGCCCGGAGGGGCAGACGCAGGTGGGCAGCGCCGCCGAGTGTTTTCAGGATGACGCCGTGTGCGAGGAGATCGCGCCGGGGGTGTTCTGCACCGGGCCGGACGCGCCGGAGTGCCCGGAGGGCTTCGAGCCCACCGACGAGTGCGAGGTCGAGAACCAGGACTGCTTCCGCTTCAGCGAGTCGCTCCTGTGTCGGCGGGTGGAGGCGGCCAACTGCTGCTGCGAGTTCCTGGTCGAGGGCGACATCCTTGAGGAGGATCTGTTGACGGTCGACGAGTGCGCCGCGCGGGACTCGGGGCAGTGCATTGAGGTCGATCCCAACCGCCTGACCCCTCACCCCTGCTGCCCGGACGCCCAGGGCGAGCGGTGCGGCGGTGATTGATCCAGGCGCGGTCGGACGAGACAGCTCGCCTGCGCCGCCGGGCCTCGGGCGGGAGGACTGGCGGCGGATCGTGTTCTCCTGCATGGGGCTGGCGGCGCGGGCCGGGCTCAAGATCGACGCGCAGATGTCCGAACTTGTTGAGCTTGTCGAGCTGGCCGCCTTCCAGACGGCTCGGCGGCGCGGGCTCAAGATGCGCGAGATCACGGAGCGCTTCGGGGTCGGGATGACCAAGGCGGCCAGGCTCTCCGGCGACCTCAAGGCCCACTTCCTGGCCCCCGAGCGCGAGCACGGCGCTGGCCGCCAGATCCTCTCCCTGCTGCGGGCCGAGCCCCTGAGCCTCAAGCGCCTTGTCCGTGAGCTGGACCAGGACGCCGACGCGGTCGCCGCCGCCGTCGAGCGCCTCGTGGCCGAGGGGCGCTTGCGCCGGGTGAAGGGCCGCACCGAGCGCTTCGCGCCCGTCCGAGGCGTCCACCGCCTCCCCGTGGCGCCCTGGATGGCCCGGATCGACGGCCTGGACACGCTCATGGATCACGTCTTTACCGCCATCGAGGCCCGCTTCGACCGGCAGGACGACCAGGCCCTCGTCCGCAACCTCGCCTTTCGCGCCTCGCCGGCCTCCCTGGCCCGCCTCCAGGCCCTCTACGAGGAGTCCCTCGTCCCCCTGATCGTCGCGCTGGACAAGGAGGCCGAGGCCGACCCTGACGCGGTCGACGTCAAGCTCTCCGTCCTGTGGAGCCCGTCGCGGCGCTGACCCTCAAGGGCGCGCTGCGGCTGGCCGATCGCGCGGATTCCTGCTACCTTCGGCGTCCAGACAGTCGTTGGTAGAACAGGTCGGGTTCAGGGACCTTCACAGCCTCCCCTCGCAAGGCGTTCTCATTCGCTCTCTGTCCCCGATCCATTTCGGCAATCACCACGCGGACACCACCAAGGGAGGGGATCATGCGCCAGCAATTCTACAGGTTCGCCCACCAGCGCCTCGCCGCCGAGGTCCACAAGGACCCCCAGGGCTGGTGGCGGCGGCTCTCCTCGGAGGGCGCCGCGCCGCTGGAGCGCGTCTGGAACGAGGCCGGGCAGGGCCTCGGGGCTGCGGACAAGGGCAACTTCGCGGGCTTCGAGGTCCGACCGATCAGCAGCGTCCCCGGCGTGGACGCGATCGCCGTCATGATGCCCGCCCCGAAGGCGCCCGCCGAGTGCCACGCGGTGGCGCTGGCGCGCAAGGCCGGGTCGACCGGCCCGATCCGCTACTTCGTGCTGGAGAAGGGCTCCGACGACGACGGCGGCGCCCCGCGGGCCTTCTGGGCCGAGTGGCGCTCGGCGCCGGGCGGCGTCACCATGCGCGTCCGAGGCCAGGATGTCTCCCCGATCACGGTCGAGGCCATGCTGGCCGACATCGCCTCCGAGCTGGAGATCGACGTCAGCGGCGGGCCGGACTGGTCCGTCCTCGGCGGCGCGCCTCCAGGGCCGCCGCCTCCCCGCGCCTCCGGCGGCAAGGGCGGCAAGATCTTCAAGGTCGGCTGCGCGGCGCTGACCCTGATGATGGTGGCGCTGTGCGGCTTCGGCGGCTACCTGGCCTGGCTCGAAGAGGGCCGCTCGTGGAACGAGCCGGGCGACGAGGTCGCGGCCACCGCCGTCAAGCCGGGCAAGCCCTTCAAGTTCGAGTTCGTCTGGGACGGCACCAACTACGCCTTCAACGAGCTCTGGCTCGTGGTCGACGGCAAGGAGGTGGACGGCAAGTTCCTGGCCGCCGGCAAGATCGGCTGCGCCCGCAGCGGCGATCCCGAGGAGCGCGACTTCGCCAAGAGCCTGACGGACTACGAGGCCGCGAGGCTGGAGCGCGACGGCGAGCGCTTCTCGGTCTGGCTCAAGATCGGCGACGAGTACGACCGCGCCTCGCCCCAGCCCTTCACCTGCCGAGGCGTGGTGGAGGCCAAGGAGGGCAAGATCAAGAAAGCCCGGATCATCGTCACGCGCCGCCAGCGGCCGAGCGACTTCCTCGCGTTTTGAGGGCTCACGGGGGCTGAAAAATATCGCGGGTGTTGGATCGTTTCGCTCCTGCTCGATCTCATCGGCGCGCAGCGCTACGACAAGGCCGAAAAATATCGCGGGTGTTGGATCGTTTCTTCGCCGTCGTCGTTGCCAGGGCTCGGACCGCGACAGCACAGGAGGCGCGATCATGATGGTTCAAGAGCGGGTGACGAGGCGGCAATTCGCGAAGCTTGGCGCGGCCTTGCTGGGGTTGGGGGTGTTGAGGCCCTCGGCGGCGCTGGCCTACGACGAGCCGGAGCCAGCGTCGGTGACGTGCACGATCAAGGGCGCCGCCAACAAGGAGAAGCTGGTCATCAGCGCCTTCTTCGCGAACCAGACGGGCCAGCCGGCGGGGCTGCGGCACACGAGCGACGACCCGATGGCCAACGTGACGTCCGTGGCCTTGCTGATCGGCGAGGCGCGGTGGGTGTTGAGCGACTTCAGCGCCCTGATCGAAGGCAACAGGAACAGGCAGCTCAGGTCGCGGCGTGGGCCGAGGTGGATGACGTCGCCGCTGCCGGAGGGGCGAGAGATCCTGGTGGCGCAGCAGGAAGTCCAGTGGCCCGAGGCGATCCTGAAGGAGCTGGCGGGCCAGGAGGGGCGTCAGGCCGAGGTCGAGGTGGCCATCGAGGCGTCGTTGATGTCCATGGAGATCCAGGGTCAGGGGATCTTTGGCAAGGGCAATGCCAGGACGGGGGAGGTGGAGGCGCTGTCGTTCACGCGGCGCGTCCAGCTGGTGATGCCGAAGGTGGGGTGAGCCCGTGGTGGGGACCGGCGAGGTCTTTGCGGCGCTGCTGGGTCAGGCGGCGACGTGGTGGGTCGACGCGGGGGGGCGGCCGTTGGGGGAGCGCGCGGCCGAGCGGCTCTACCTCGAGGTCCCGCATCCGGAGCGTCCCGGCCGCTTCAACGATCGGCGCGACGACTCGGGCTTGCCGATCAACGTCGGCGGGCTGCGGCAGGTGATGAGGCGCTGGCCCTGGATCGTCGCGGCGGTCGAGGCGCTGGCGTCGCGGCAGGCCCCCGAAGGTCGCGCGCCGACTCTGCACGACGCCTGGCGCGCGGCCTCGATGGCCCACAGCGCCGCCTACCTCGCCAGGTTCCAGGGTGGCGAGATTTCTGAAGAGATATCATCACTTTATAAGACGACGCTGGGGTTCTCGCGGGTCTTCTTGACGCTGCTGCTCGATGATCCGGCGCGGGCCGACCGGGGGCTCGGCGAGGTCTTCGGGGCCGAGGCGTTTTTTGAGCTGCTCGACGAGGAGGGGTGGTTGATGGGCAGCCACCAGGCTTGCGCGGGGTCGAGGGCGTCGATCTGTCGGCTCTATGAGGCGATGGCGTCGCCGGTCGGGTCGGAGGCGCCTGCGGGGCTGGCGCTGGAGGGGGTGTCGCTGCTGGGGTCGCGCTACGCGGAGTTGACGGCGCTTGGGGTGGCGATGGCGGCGGCCACGGGGCGCGTGATCGCGGCGGGGCGCCTGGACGAGGCGCCGGGCTTCGGGCTGGGGCCGGAGGCGGGGGTATCGGCGGGCTGGCCGCAGTGCGCGCGGATCTGCGCCGAGGTGCAGGACGCGCCCTGCGTCGAGGCGGTGAGGATGGCGCCCTTGATGGGGCCGGACGGCGCGCTGTCGCTCTACCCTGCGGGGGCGGCGCCGGAGAGCCTGCGGGGGTTTCTGGAGCGCCTGGACGGGGAGGACCCCGCGCCGCTGGCGATGATCGACGCGGCCTTCGTGGCCAGCGCGAGGCCGGTGATGGCCGCGATCATGGGGGCGCTGGGGGTCGAGGGGGCGGCGGCCCTGGAGGTGGGGGATCTGGCGCTGCTGGTCTCGGGCGTCGCGGAGCCTGGGGTCGGTTGAGGGCTGCGCGTGGGGCTCAGGGCTCTCCGAGCACGCCGCCGGCGCGATCAAGAGCGAGGCGATGGGCGCGCAGGCGAGGTGGGCTCGGGTCGTGTGGGCTCCCTGGAGGCTGTTGCGAAGGTCAGGGCAGATGGTGCAGACTCCGTGGGCAAGGGCAGACTTGGGGAGGCTTTGCATGGAGTCGCGCGCGCGCGTCGTCTTTCCCGCCTTCAAAGGCCCGGCGGGGTGTTTGTCGCTGGGGTTCCGCGCCCGGGCGGGATCGGTGCAGATCGATGGCGTCGAGCTGACCGCGCGGCCCGAGGTCGGCGAGCCGATGGTGATCGACTTGAGCCGGCCCATCGCGGCGCACTTCGAGGTGTGGCCGCAGGGGAGGCGCCGGGGGCTGCTGGCGGTGACGATCGCCCAGGGAGGGCGCAGGGCCGCCTTCCAGGCGCCGGTGGGCTGGTCGGCGGTGCCGCGGGAGGCCGCCCTCAAGGCGTCGAGCGCGCCCTGGGTGTCCACGAGGGCGCTGCTGGCGCTCTGGGGGCGCGTCCGGGAGATCCAGGCGGCGGTCGGGCCGCCGCTGGCCGAGATCAGGGAGGGCCTCCACCCGCCGATCCCGCGCGTCGTGCCGTCGACTCCGGAGGCGCCAAGGCCGCCGGAGGTGCCCAAGCCGAGGCGCGCGCGGCTGCGGGACATGCCGTGGTTCGGGACGCGGGACGCGATCTTCACCTTCGGGGTCAACACGCGCGGCTTCATCGTCTTCGGGATCAACGTGCGCGGCGTGGTGGTCTTCGGGGTCAACGCCATCGGGGTGGTGGTCGTCGGCTGCAATGCCGTCGCCGGGCTGGGGGTGCTGGGCTTCAACGCGGTGGCGCCGTTGGCCGTGACGGGCTTCAACATCTTCGCCATCCTGGTGTTGACGGCGGCCTTCAACGATCCGATGACCCCGCTGGCCGACGCGGCGCCGTGGGTGCTGCTCCCCGTGGCGCTCGTCCAGTCGGCGATCCACGTTGCGGTGGCGCGCGGCTTCCTCAAGAGAGCCCGAGACTTCGAAGAGGCCGCCCGGCGCAACGATCCGCTGGCCGAGGCCGTGATCAACCGCTGGACGGGCTGGGGCTTCGCGCTCGGCGCGCTGCTGGCGCCGGCGCTGGCGGTCCTGCTCATCCTCATGCCGCGCACGGTGATCCAGGCCTTCTTCCTGGCGCTGCTCAAGATCGCGGGCGGCCACCTGGGCTTTTGATCCACGGAGCGCGGCCGTCCATCCTGCGAGATCAGGGGCGCGGGTCGCCCCGAGCCGCGCGGTCAAGGGAGGGCGGCGAGCGGCGAGGGGGACGAGGTGGAGGGGTTCGTCGGCCTGGGGGCGGTGGGGATCTGGAGATGGGACAGCGGCGCGTCAGAAGAGGGCGAGCTGGGCGGGGCCTCGGGGCGGCTCGATGCAGCCGGGATCGTCGTTGGCGACGATGTTGACGCGCGTCGAGGCGGGGTGGACCTCCAGCGCCTCGACGGGGGCCGGCCGCAGCATCGAGCGCAGCGCCACCTCCGGCGTGTCCCGGTCGAGCCACTCGGCCAGCGCGTCCTCGTCGAGCAGGACAGGCATCCGGTCGTGGGCCTGGGCCACGAGCCGGTTGGCCGGGCAGGTCAGCACCGCGAAGGCCGGCGAGAGCCCCTCCTGCGCGTCATAAACCCCCGCCATCCATAGCGATCCGCCCTCCGGGGCGTGGAACCACAGCGGCCGCCTGTCGACCTTCGTCCCGACCCACTCGTAGAACCCGTCGGCCGGCACCGCGCAGCGCGAGGCCCTGGCCAGCCGCCCCGCGGGCTGGCTGAGCGTCTCGGCCCTGAGGTTGATCAGCAGCCTCCCCTCGCGGTTTCGCAGCCCCCAGGTGGCCTCGACCAGCTCCCCCTCCGAGGCCCCCGCCGCCGCCCGCACGATCCAGTGGCGCTGCGCCGGCGCAATGTTGTACCTCGCCCGAAGCGCGCTGGCCCCCCAGGTCGCCCCGCCGCCCCAGCTCGCGCCGCCCAATGCGTCCAGATCAGGGTTCGTCATCGTGATCCTTCCACACATCTGCCTTCCTCCTTCTCGCCCTCACCGGGCCCTCGTCCGACCCCGAAAATATAGTGCTTCAATGTTCAGATGTCAAGGCGTCGGAGCCCGTCTGGTACGGCGTCGAAGGCAGTTTTTGTGGTGGCTGGCCGCTTGCGATTCTGGGGTCGAAGCGGGCTCCCGTGGAGGCGCCATCGCGGGGGGAGGCGGAGGCTTGGGGGGATCGCTGGCGGGGAGGGGCCACGCTCAAGAGCAGGGATCGCAGGGCAGGGCGCGCGGGGTCATACGGAACCACGTTTGATACGGAACCACGCTTGAACCCACTGTCATCTTGGGCATCCTGGTGGCCCAACATGGAAGTGGCTTGAGCGTGGTTCCGGGTCACTTGCGGGTGGGGGAGAGGTTGAAGAAGCTCTGGATTTTCTTGAGGAATTCCCAGGATCGGGCGTCGAGGTTGTCTTTGGCGTGGGCGTTGTCGAGGTCTTCGAGGGCGGATTCGAGGGACATCTGGCGGCGGGCCAGGACGCGGGCGACCTGCTCGGCGACCTCGGGTCGCGGCTGGATGAAGCGCTCGAAGGCGTCGCGCTCCAGGCGGTAGGTCTCCAGGTCGGTCTTGGCGATGATGGTGGTCGAGCGGACCGCGCCGGTCATCAGGCTCATCTCGCCGAAGAAGGTCGGGGCCTCCAGGACGGCGACCTCCTTCTCGTCGCCGCCAGAGCGGACGAGGACCTGGCAGGAGCCTCTGGTCAGGATGTAGAGGTCGTAGGAGGCCTGGCCCTGGTTGGTCAGGTGCTCGCCGCGGGCGAAGGGGGCGTAGCGCAGCTCCTCGGCCAGCGCGGCGCACTCGTCGTCGGAGAGGCTGGAGAAGAGCTCCATCTCCTTGATGAACTGTTGCTTGTAGTTGACGTGTCGGCGGGCGCTCTCCTCCTTTCGGCTTGGGGCGTCGGTCAAGAAGACGTGCCCGGTGGGGACGGCGAGCCGGACGCGGTGGCGCTTGAGGGCGAAGTAGATCCGGATGCGGATGTCGCTCTCGACCGGGTCCTGGCAAGCGATGTCGGTGAGCCAGTATCGGACGGCGTAGTTGCCGAAGCTCTCGTCGAGGTTCTTAAGCAGGGCGTGGGGCTGCGGGTCTGCGGCGACGTTGGGGATCTGGGAGGTCTGGAGGGCCTCGTTGACGATCTGGATGACGGTGGTGGGGGCGTGGAAGAAGTCGACGTGGAACTCGATCTCGCGGCGCCACTGTCGGGGCATGTTGGTGCGGCGGCCGAGGATGGAGACGCGGCCGTCCATGAGGCTGGCGTTGGGGATGAGGATCGTCTCCCAGCTGCGGGTCTCCAGGGCGGTGTATCGCCAGCGCATCTCGGCGACGCGGCCGGTGTGGCCCTCGAACTCGATCCAGTCGCCGACGCCGATGGTGTTGTCCAGCTGCATGGCGAGGCCGCCGATGATGTTGCCCAGCGTGTCCTGCAGGGCGAAGCCGATGACGCCGGTCAGCACGGCCGAGGTGGCGATCAGGCCTGAGAGGTTGAAGCCGAGGTGGGAGGCCAGGGCGAAGACGGCCACGGTGGAGGCGCCGCCGAAGACGACGTCGTGGAGGATGCGGGGGGTGTGCAGGTGGAGGCGGGGCATGATGACGGCGAAGATGAGCGAGATCAGCATGCCAGTGCTGGCGATGGCGGCCAGGATCAGGGTCGCCAGCCGCACCTCCTCGTAGAGGGGGGCCTGCTCGGAGCGCAGGTAGGCCACGACGGGCACGAGGATGACGTGGATGCCGGCCAGGTAGAGGGTCAGGATGAGGCGCGGGCGCTCCTGGGGGGCCAGCGCGCGGACGATCAGGTAGGTGGCCAGGAGGCCCAGGACGACGTAGAGGGTGTTGTCGGCGATCACCTCTTCGATGAGGTGTGACCAGAAGTCCAAGGCGTGCCTCGCGGGTTCGGCGACCTGTGCCAGATCCTCTCGGGGGCTTTCGGGACTCTACGGAGCGAGGCGGCACCGCGTCAAGGTCGCGCTGATGGCGTCTGGAGCAGTCGTCACGATCACCGCGCCCTTGCCCGTCTTCGCGTCGAGGTCGGCGTCGGCGTCATCCACCAGGGGTCAGGGGTCAAGGACGGCGTCGTCGAGGGCGTCGAGGTCGTGCTCAAGGGAGGGGATGGGGGCGAAGGCGCGGCGGAGGGCGTCGACGCCGCGCGGGCCGATGGGGTTGCCGGCGAGCTTGAGGGCGTCGAGGTGGCCGAGCCAAGGGGCTCTGGCCAGCATCTGGGCGCCGCCGTCGGCGATCTGGTTGCCGCGCAGGTCCAGGTGGGTGAGGCGGCCGAGGCGGTCGAGCTGGGCCAGCCACAGCGCGCCCTGGCTGGTGATGGCGTTGGCGCTCAGATCCAGGCGGGACAGGGCGCGCAGCGCGCGGCCTCGGAGCAGGGCCAGGAGGCCGCGATCGCCGATGTGGTTGTCCCAGGCGCTCAGGGTGTCGAGGTCTTCGAGGGCGGGGGCGACGGCGAGCAGCTCGGCGGCGCGGTCGTCCAGGCCGCTCTGGTTGAGGATCAGGGTGCGCAGGCGCCTCAGATCCGGTGCGACGCAGAGGGCGCCGACGCCGCCGCTGCCGATGTCGTTGGTCGACAGGTCCATGCGCTCCAGGCTGGGGGCGAAGGGCGCGACGGCGACGGCGGCGGCGCCCTCGGGGTGGAGCTGCGCGTCGTTGAGGTCGAGGTCGGTCAGGCCGGCGAGGGCCTGGGCGCGGGCCAGAAAGGCGGCGCCGGTGTCGCCGATCAGGTTGGAGGACAGCCCCAGGCGCCGCAAGCCGCTCAGGTGGGCGGCGTCGGCCAGCGCGGCGACCCCGACCTCGCCGATCGCGCTGGCGCAGAGCTCCAGCTCGCGCAGCCCGGCCAGGGCGGGGTTGTCGGCCAGCAGAGCGGCGCCGTTGTCGCCGATGGCGTTGAAGCTCAGATCCAGGGCGTGGAGGTGGGTGAGGTGTCGGGAGGACAACACCTCGCAGGGGTCGGTCAGGCCAGCGCTGGCGAGGTTGAGGCGCGCGATGGTGCCCAGCTCGGGGTTGTGGAGGAGGGCGTCGATGGCGTTGGCGGGGAGCGGCGCGCCGGAGAGGTCGAGGGTGCGGGCGAGCGCCCAGCGGGGCTCGTGGCGGCCGTCGGCGAGAGCGTCCCACCAGGCCTTGGGCGCCGGGCGCAGGGCGTCGGGCCAGCGGCCGAGGTGGTCGCGGGCGTAATCGAGGGCCGCGTCGAGGCGAGCGTGCGGGCATCGGTCGAGGGCGTCGCAGAGCGCGGCCCAGGTCTCCGGGGAGGGCTCGGCGTAGAGGAGGTCGCGCAGGAGGTCGAGGGTGTCTGGGTGGGGGTCGGCCATGGGCGCCTCGGTGGCGGGGCGGGCGCTTGACGTCGTCGGCCGCCGGGATCAAAAGGAGACCGGGCGCAGCTTAACAGGGCCGCGCGGGCGTGGGGAGCGGATCAGGGGGCCGGATGCCGATCGTTCAAAACATGGTGCGGACAGGGGGGCAGGTCGTCGGTGCGGTGCGGGACTTCGGGCGGCTGCGCGAGATCCTCCAGGTGCTCGGGGCGCACGGGCTCGGCTTCATCGTGGACAAGCTGAACCTGCCCGGCGTGGGGATCATCCGGCGGACTCGCCCTGATGTGGAGAAGCTGCCGATCCCGGTGCGGGTGACGATGGCGATCCAGCAGCTGGGGCCGACCTTCGTCAAGATGGGCCAGGCGCTCTCGACGCGCCCGGATCTGCTCCCGCTGGCGTGGTGCAAGGAGTTCGAGACTCTGCAGGACAACGTCCAGCAGGTCTCCTACGAGGAGATCGCGGCCCAGATCGAGGCCTCGCTGGGGGCGCCGCCGGAGGCGCTCTTCAGGACCTTCGAGCGAGAGCCGCTGGCGGCGGCCTCGATGGCGCAGGTCCACCGGGCGACGCTCGATGATGGGGCCGAGGTGGTCGTCAAGGTGCAGCGGCCCGGGCTGCGGCGGATCATTGATACGGATCTGGACATCCTGCGCTTCCTGGCGCGGCAGGCCTCGCGGCAGCTGCCCGATCTGGCGGTCATGGATCTGGAGGGCATGGTCAGGGAGTTCGAGAAGGCCATCATCGCCGAGACGGACTTCGGCATCGAGGCCACCCATACGGAGCGCTTCGCCAGGAACCTGGCCGATCTGGAGGGGGTGCGCGTGCCGAAGATCGTCCGCGCCTTCTCGTCGCGCGAGGTGCTGTGTCAGGAGTTCTTCGACGGCATCAAGATGCGCGACGCGCGCAGCCAGGGCTTCGACATGGCCCTGCTGGGCAAGCTCTACTTCAAGGCGGCCGCTCGGATGCTCTTCGAGGATGGCTTCTTCCACGGCGACCTGCACCCCGGCAATGTCCTCGTCCTGAAGGGGCCTGAGCTGGGGCTGATCGACTTCGGGATGGCCGGCTCGTTGACCGAGGACATGAGGGACAACTTCGCCTTGATCCTCTTCGGGGTCTCGCAGCAGGACTTCAGGGCCGTGGCCCGCGTCATGTTCGAGCTTGGCATCAAGAGCCAGCGGGTTGATTACGCCCTGTTCGAAGGCGAGGTGATGGAGCTGATGCAGCGCCACGTCGTGGGGCGGTCGATGGGGGAGCTTCATGTGGGGGCCTTCCTGGGCGACCTGCTGCAAGGGTGCATGCGCCACGGCCTGAAGATCCCCGGCGGCTACACGATGCTCTTCAAGGCGATCATGACCACCGAGGGGCTGGCGCGGGATCTGCTCCCCGAGCTGGACCCCATCGAGGAGTTTCGCCCGGCGCTGGAGAAGGCCGTCCAGGGTCGTTTTTCGCGCGAGCGCCTGTCGCGCGACCTGGTCATGCACTTGATGTCCTTTGACTTTTTCATGCGCAGGGTGCCCATCATCGGGGCGCAGATGGCCTCCGATTACGAGACCGGGCGGCTCCAGTTCCCGATCCTCCACACGACCGATCCGGTCAGCGAGCATCGGGCGGACGCGCGCTTCAACCGGATCGGGGCCGCGGTGGTGCAGGCGGCGCTGATCCTGGCCTCGGTGATGTCGCTGGACAAGCCGCAGTGGGATCCCTTTGGCATCCCTTTGATCTCATTGGCTTTTTTCTTTGCAACGGCGGTGTTTGGCTTCTGGATCCTGCTGGCGGCGCTGCGCAGCGGCTTCTTCAGCCCCGGTCGGTGAGGCGCGGATGGAGGCGGGGTTTGATCTCGAGGCCCGGATCCTGTGGGACGCCGAGGGGTTGATCGCGGTGGACAAGCCGGCGGGGTGGCCGACGGCGGGCCGCGATCTGGACGATCCGCGCTGCATCCAGCACCTCTTGATGGCGCGCTGTCGGCGGATGGTGTGGGCGGTGCATCAGCTCGACGCGGGCACGACGGGGGTCAACCTCTTCGTCAGGCGAAAGGCGCTGGTGCCGGTGATCGCCGAGCGGCTCAAGCGGGGCCAGAAGCGCTACCTGGCGATCTGCCACGGCCACCCGAGCCCGTCGCGGCAGCGGATCGATGCGCCGATCGGGTGGGTCGAGGGGGAGCGGCGGCGCTGGGTGACGCCCGAGGGGCAGGCGGCCGTGTCCCACATGGAGGCGCTGGAGCATCTGGCGGGGGGGATGGCGCTGGTGCGGGTCGCGATCGAGACGGGCCGGACGCATCAGGTGCGTATTCACATGGCGTCGATCGGGCACCCGCTCGTCGGCGAGGATCGGTACAGGGAGCCGCCCTGCGGGCTGCTTGGGCGTCAGGCGCTGCACGCGCACCAGATCGAGCTTGAGGGCGGCCCGGTGATCGAGGCGGAGCTGCCGCAGGACATGAAGGCGCTGGCGCTCAACAAGGGGTGAGGGCTGGTGTAAGGTGAATTTGAACGGGGTTGTCTGGGGAGCGCATCCTCGCCGTCGAGGTCGGGGCGAGCGCCCCGGCGGCGTCGGCGCAGGCGACAGAGTCAAAGGGGGCGAGCGTGGATCGTTGCGCGTGGGCGGGTTGGGTGATCGTGGCGGCGCTGGCGTGCGCGGGGCCGGCGTGGGGGCAGGGGTCGCCGAGCGACTCCCAGCTCAAGCTCAACGAGGAGGGGCTGGAGGCCTTCAAGGCGGAGGATTACGACAAGGCGATCAAGCGCTTCGAGGCCTCGCTGCTGGTGGGCGAGCTGAACATCACGTGGCTGAACCTGGGTCGGGCCTACTTCAGGATGGGGGACTGCCAGAAGGCCCGGGAGGCCTACGCGAAGGTGCGCAAGGCGCCCGCGGTCAAGGTGCCGCCGCCAGAGGCGGTGATGGGCAGGCTCAACGAGTACATCGTGGAGCTGGAGGGGGGCTGCGAGGCGGAGGTCGTCAAGGAGCCCGTGGTGGTGGGCGAGGGGCCGTCGTCGACGTGCCCGGAGGGTCAGGCGATCACGGCGGACACGGCGGGCCATTGTTGCTGGGTGGGCCAGGCGTGGGACGGCCAGCGGTGCATCGGGGTGCCGACGCAATGTCCCGTGGGCAGCGTCGGGGACGAGGGGACGCAGACGTGCGCGTGCCTGGAGGGGCGGTCGCGAGGCGATGAGGTCGGGGGGGCGTGCTGCTGGTCGGGTCAGGTGTGGTCCAGGACGCAGGGGGTGTGCGTGGGGGTGGTGGCGTCGTGCCCGGAGGGTTTTTTGCCTTCGGGGGAGGATTGCAGAGCGTACGCGGCCAACTCGCTGGATCTGTCGGTGACCTTGCTGGGGATCTGGGTGGGGTACGAGCGGCTGTTGACGCCGAATCACGGGGTGTCGCTGTCGCTGGGGTTGTCGGGGGGTTTTGACACGGACGACTTCGTGGGTCTGCTGTCGCCGATGGCGGGCGGCGGGCTGGGCCTGAGCAACAGCGCCAGCGGTCAAGGGCTGTCGGCGGCCTACAGGTGGCGTTGGGCCGGTGGGCTGGATGGGGGCTTTCTGGGGGGGGCGCTGGGCCTTCGCTCCATGGAGCACGATTTTTTCAATCTGGGCAACGAGGGCAACTTCACCTCTGCCAGCGCGCAGGTGGTGGGTGGATCGTCTTCGGTGATCCTGCTCTCGGGCGTGGCGGGGTGGCGGTGGATGGGGTCGTCGGGCTGGAGCGTACAGACCTCGTTGGGCGGCGGGCCCTTCGTCGCGAGCATGGAGCTGGCCTGCGTCGAGGATCAGTTCATCTCGCAGGAGGACAAGGCGCTGTGCGCCTCGGCGGCGGGTTCTCAGACGGACGTGGGTTTCTGGATCAGCGCGGATCTGTCGGTGGGGTTGAGTTTTTGAGGGGGCGGCCTGAACTCGGGCGGGGGGTCAGCGCGCGGCGGCGGCGATCTGGACGAGGTTCAGGAGCCACCGGGCGTGGCCGGCCATGGTCTGGAGGGAGGTGAGCTCCTTTTCGCTCTCGGGGGCGAAGTAGCCGGTGCCGAGGTTGGCGATGGCGATGCCCTTGTCCAGGAAGGGGTCGACGCCGGTGCCGCCGCGGATGGGCAGGACGCGCGCGTCGACGTCGAGGGGCTCGGCGGCGTCCCTGGCCCACTGGATGAGCTCCGGGCGGTCGGCGAGCCTGGGTCCCATGTTGACATACTGGGCGCGGAAGCGGGTGGGGTGGGCTTCGGCGACGAGGTCGCGCAGGTGCCGCTCGCGCGCGGCGAGGCCCTCGGGGGAGAAGTCCCGGATGCGGACGTCGAGGCGCAGGGCGTCTGGCGCGTTCTCGAGGGGATCGGCGACGAGGCGGTAGGGCTGGGAGTAGCCTTCGAAGGCCGCCGAGTCTTCGGCCGAGAGGGGGAAGCCGGGGTCAGAGCTCAGGAAGCGGGTGACGAAGCGCAGGGCGGCCAGGGCCGCGCCCTTGTCGTGTGCGGGGTCGACCTCGGGGGCGTCTTCGAAGGTCCCGACGCGGCAGGAGGCGCCGCGGGGGACGTGGGGGGAGACGATCTCCTCGACGGCGGCGCGCAGGCGCTCGGCGGCCTCGGGGTCGGCGGCCAGGGCGGTGATGTCGGCGTCGCAGTCGCGCAGCGCGTCGGAGGCGAAGGTCAGGGGTCGGAGGCGGCCGGGGGTCAGGCCCTCGTCGGTCAGGCGGGCGAAGATCTCGGCGGCGAGCCGGGTGGCGGGGCGGTGGCCCTCAGCCTTGGCGGTGGCGCCGTGGGTGTTGACGCCGCCGATGAAGAGGGGCAGCGCGCGGGCGCCTTCGACGGGGGGGTGGGCTTCGGGGGTGAACCAGACGGAGCCCTGGGAGGCGTTGAAGTTCTCGACGTTGATCTCGTAGGGCTCGATGCCGTCGACGGTGAAGCCGCTGCGGACGCCGCGTCGCTCCATGAGGTCGGCCAGCCCGAGCAGGGCCTCCATCCGGCCGATCTCCTCGTCGGGGCGGCCGATGAGGAGCAGGGGCGGGTGGGGGATGTCGGGGTTGGTGTGCAGCAGCCAGGCCAGAGTCATGAGGTGGGAGAGGCCGAGCTTGTCGTCGAGGCCGAAGGGGGCGTCGCCGGGGCCGTGCAGGATGTCCTGGCCGACGAAGGCGCTCAGGGCGGGGTAGTGCTCGACGCCGACGCGCAGGGCGGCGTTGGCGCTGTAGGTCAGCGGCGCGCCGTCCCAGGCGGGGTGGAGGGTGAGGGCGTCGACGGGCTGGGTGCCGCGGGCGGTGTCGACGTGGATGAGGAGGGCCAGCGGGGGGGCCTCGGCGCCGAGGCCGCGGCCGGGGAGCGACGCGATGACGTTGGCGTGGGCGTCGCGCTCGATGGTGGCGCCGAGGTCGGCGAAGAAGCCGGCCAGCAGGTCGGCCAGGTCGATCTGCCCCTGGGTGCTGGGGATGGTCTCGGAGCGCTCGTCGCTGCTGCTCTCGACGCGCACGACGGTCTCGAGGTGGGCGACGGCGCGCTCGGCGATGGCATCCGGGCTCTGGTGGGGGGCGATGAGGGTCATGGCGGGCTCCTTTCGGGAAGTTCGAGCCACGTTATAAGGGCAAACGCGGCCGGACTCCAGCCACACTCCCCTGGCTTGACTCCCCCTCCTGTCCTCCCCCTCGCTGCGCAAGGGGGAGGGACGCTCGCGGTTCGGGCACGGCGGATCGGTAACTCCCCCTCCTGTCCTCCCCCGAGGGGTCAGTGACCCTCGGCACTGCCTCCGCTGCGCAAGGGGGAGGGACGCTCGTTCGAATCGCGGCGCGCGGCGCCTTCGAGATCGCTCGCCCTGCGCCGTCGGCTGGGGTAGGCTGTGGCGGATGGCAATGGATCGAGGGGGCGCGGCGGCGCGGGAGGGGCGTGATGAGGCATCTGGTGTTGGGGTTGGTGCTGGCCTGCGGGCTCGCGGTGGTGCAAGCCGGTGCGGCGCAGGCGCAGCTGGCCGAGACGCTGGACGTGGGGGTCAGCGGGCTGCTGCTGGCCGGCGGCAGCTTCCTGGATGAGCCGGACGACAAGGGGGTGGGGGGCTTCGAGGTCGCCTATCCGGGCTTCGGCGGCTTCGGGACGGGGGGCGGGCTGGCGCTGGACGTGCGGTGGCTTGGGATCGTGGGGTTGGAGATCGACGTGCTCTTTTCGGAGGATCGGGGGTCCGGGGAGATCAACGATCAGGACGTGAAGATCGGCCAGGACGCCGTCCATGTTCCGATATTGTTGAAGGCCTGCGCGCCCCTGGCGGTCTTTCGGCCCAACATCTTCGTCGGCTACGAGTTCGTCTTCGTCGACAAGGCCAGCGCCGAGACGATCTTCACGAACATCGACGCGGCGGCGGAGGATTACGAGCTGGTGACCTTCGGGCTGGGCTTTGAGCTGGCGCTGCCGATCAACGCGGTGGACGTGCGCATCCCGATGTCCTTTCGGGGCAGCGTGAACCAGGACACGCCCGACACGGTGGAGGGGCGGGTGGTGTTGACCGGCAACCAGCTGACCTACAAGAGCGAGTGGAAGTTCCACACCCAGGTCTTGCTGGGCGTGTCCTACTACTTCCTCTGAGGGGTCTACTTCTTCGGGGCCTCGGGGGGGGCCTCGAAGGTGAAGCCGTCGAGGGCCTCGTCGAGCTCGATCTTCTTCTCAAGGCGCTTGCTGGTCAACTCGACGATCTCGCGGCCGTGCTTGTCGCCGTCGCGGGTGAACTCCTCCAGGCGCTTCGTCAGGCGCTGGCGCAGGTCGCCGGCGCGGGGGTCCTTCTGGATGGCGTCGAGGTTGGCGCGGGTCTCGTTGGCGCGCTGGTCGAGCTCGATCTGCTGGCGCTTGAGGTTGTCGATCTTGGCGTCGATGTCCGCGATCTCCTTGCGCTTGTTGACGATGGGCTCGATCTTCTTGCGGGCCTCGGCGTCGAGGTTGCTGGCCGCCAGGAGGCTGTCGAGGACCTGGGGGATGGAGGAGTCCCACACCGAGACGGAGCGCTCGACGGGGGTGCGCTCGACGAGCTTGATGGAGACCTCGGTCTTGCCGGGCTCGACGATGACGGGCACGAGGTAGGCGTCGGGGAGATCCTCGGTGCCCTCGGGGCGATCCTTGAGCGAGGAGCCGCCGTAGCGGGGGTGTCGGATGAGGACCTTGTAGGCGGCCTCCTTCTTGGGGGCCTTGATGGTCCAGGTGGTGGTGTGCTCCTGGAAGGACTCGGTGCGCAGGTAGCCCCGCCCGATGCGCAGCAGGCGAGCGTTGGTGCTGGTGTCGGTCGACTGCGAGGTGACCACGATCTCGGGCTCGACGGCGAAGGGGATCGTCGCGCTGGTGTCCGCGGCGATCAGCTCCGAGATGCCCTCGCCGACGAAGCTGCCGCCGGCGTAGACGCTGATGGGGCCGGGCTCCAGGGCGAAGGGGGTGCTGTTCTTGAAGCGCAGCACGCGGTAGGGGTTGGACTCGTAGCCGGGGCCGGCGCCGCCGGGGCGGAAGAGGAAGGCCTGCTCGGCGTCGACGGACTCGTTGATGATCGAGAGCATCGTGGCGCTGCCCTCGGGGACGGTGACCCGGCTGGCGAGGTCAAAGCGGGTCAGACCGCTGACGCGCTTGGCCCGGGCGCTGGCCATCGTCGAGTTGCGCAGCTCGTCGAGCAGCAAGCCCTGCTCCTCGGCGATCTCCTCTCCTTCAAGGCCGCTGCTGTCGTCGAAGCCGTCCATATCGTCTCCCAGGTCGGCCAGCCCGCGATCCCTGCCGGCCATGCTGCCGCCGCCGCCCCGGCCGCTGCCGCTGGCCCCGAGGTTGTTGCGCGAGGGCGCGGGCTTCTTTTCGGCCATCCTCTCGCGCGACTTCTCCTCCTTCGTGGACACCTCGTCCATCGAGGGCTCGGCGTCGATGGTCGTCTCGCCGAGCGAGACGCGGGCTCGGCGCCGCACGCCGCTGCTGGTCATGTCCGGGCGGTCGACGGTCAGCGGCGTGTGCATGTCGTAGCGGAAGGCGATGGGCGCCCCCGAGGTCAAGCTCATCGTCACCTCGTCCCAGTCCTCGCCGCTGGTGTTGTCCACCACCGCCCAGCCCTGCAGGAGCGCCTGGCTCTGGCCGTCCTCGTCGAGCACCACGCGGTAGGTCGGCTTCCAGATCGGCGCGGCCACCACATAGCTGAGCTGGATCTGGTGGGTCTCCTCCCCCGACAGCCTCACGTCCACCTCGACCTGCTGGAACATCCCCTCGCCGGCGCTGGCGTCCAGCGCCCGGTGGAGCTGGAGCGAGAGCTCGTTGTCCTCGAAGGTGATCGAGGCGATCTCGGAGACCATCACGACGATCATGTCGTCGCCGTCCAGCAGCGTGATCCGGTGATCGACGCTCTCGCCCTCGTCATCGGAGGACTCCATCAGCTCGACCATCAGGATGCGGCCCTTGAGCGAGCGGGCGTCCTCGGTCTTGACCGTCACCCAGGTGCCGCGCAGCTCGTCGAGCACGACGGCCAGATCGCCCTGGCCCGGCGCCAGCGTCGAGAGCGCCGCGTTGGCCCAGCTCTGCGGGTCCAGCGGCATCGACACGCTCAAGGCCTGCCCCGAGCTCCTGTCGACGACCGTCAGGCTCTTGAGCACGTCGTTGATCTGGTCCTTGCGCACCTTGAGGGTCAACATCCCCCCCTCGATCTCCCCGCCGCGCTCGAAGTACCCGATCCCATTGCGGTAGAGCACCACGCGGTCCAGCTCAAGGTTGGTCACCGGCGCGACCGCCTCGGTCTGGCTCGCGCACCCCGTCGCCGCGACCGCAAACCCCGCCAACATTGCCCAAGCCCCTCGTTTATCCATGACCATGCTCACCTCCACTCCCATTGTCCGCGCCCTGGTTCTATGCGCCGAACACTACCACGCTCCTGCACCCTCGCCAACGCGCGACGGGCACCCTCGCGCCCTCTCCTCCCCCCGCTTTGCTGGCGGGCGCCTGCGGGCGAAGGTATCCTGGCGATCCTCGACCTGGCGGGAGGCGACGTGCCCACACCCCAACTGACGGCCCAGGATCGCCTTGAGCTGCTGCGCGGCGTCCTCTACGAAGACCCCTCTCCAGAGGGATGGGCGCGGCTCTGCGCGCTCTTTGACGGCTGGGATCTGGACGACGAGAGCCTTCTGGTCGGCGTCGATTACGCCCAGGAGCGCCTGCGCGGCTGGCCGGACGCGCTGCGGGACTCGCCCCTGAGCCTGGGCCTCGGGCTCTCGCTCTATGAGCGCTCGGGGATCCACGGCGCCCGCTGGTGCTTCTCGGCGCTGCGCGAGCCCCCTCACCCGGCCTGGGCGCTGGGCCGCGCGCTCGATCTGAGCCCGCTGGTCGGCGGCCTGAGCGAGCCCGAGGTCGAGGCGCTGGCCCAGTGGCCCCACCTCGGCCACCTCAGCGCGCTGCTGCTCGACCGCGTCTTCTTCAGCGCCACCCCCGGCGGCGGCGACGCCCGCGCCGTCGCGCTCTCCCGCTCGCCGTGGCTCAGGGCGCTTGAGCGCCTGTCGCTGACCTACAACCGCATCGGCCCGCGAGGCGCCAGCTTCGTCGTCGGCTCTTCGTCGCTGCCCTCGCTCGTCGATCTGGACCTGAGCGCCAACCGCCTCGGGGACATGGGCGCCACCTTCATCGGCGCCTCTCCGCTGCTCTCGGGGCTCCGTGCGCTGGGGCTGTCCAGCAATGGGATCGGCGACCCCGGCGCCCGCGCGCTCGCGCGCTCACCCCACCTGGCCGGCGTCGAGCGCCTGAACCTCTCCGGCAACCTCCTGTCCGACCTCGGCCTGGAGGCCCTGGTCCGCGCCCCGCTCTTGTCCAACCTCACCCACCTGGACCTGTCCCGCAACCGCCTGACCGCCCGCGGCGCACGGCTGCTGGCCGCCTGCCCGCGACTCTCCGGGCTCACCCGCCTGAACCTGAGCGACAACGACATCGGCGCCCAGGGCGTCGAGGCGCTGGCCGGCTCGCCCTTCCTGCGCGGCCTGAGCGCGCTGTCCCTCTTCAACTGCCTCGCCCTCGACCAGGGCGCCGCCGCGCTGGCCTCCTCGCCCTACATCAAGTCCTTGAATCGACTCGACTTATCCTCCAACCACATCGGCCGGCGTGGGGCCTCGGCGCTGGCCGCCTCGGAGAACCTGTCGCTGCTCGACGAGCTTGATCTGGCCGGCAACCTCATCGAAGAGGAGGGGAGAAGGGCGCTGGCCACCTCCGCCTCGCTGCCCTCGGCGGTGCGGCTGGCCTTCGCGATCTCGAGGTGGTGATCGCGGCAGCCGCCGATGATGATGCTGGAGGTTGTGCGCGCCCCGCGCTGGGGTATGATGGCGGAGCGCCCGAAGGCGCGTTGGCACCTTCCTACCTGAGAGGCACTCATGCCCAACTTTGCGCTCATCGGCACGGGCGGATACATCGCGCCGAGGCACCTTGAGGCGATCCGCGACACCCAGAGCCAGCTCGTGGCCACCGTCGACCCCAACGACTCCGTCGGCGTCCTGGACCAGTACTTCCCAAATACAAGATTCTTCAATGAGATCGAGCGCTTCGACCGATTCCTGGAGAAGCTGCGGCGCCGCTCGGAGGAGGAGCGCGTCCACTACATCAGCGTCTGCTCGCCCAACTACCTCCACGACGCCCACGTCCGCCTCGCGCTCCGGGTCCAGGCCCACGCGATCTGCGAAAAGCCCCTCGTCATCAACCCGTGGAACCTCGACCAGCTCGCCGAGCTTGAGCAGGAGCACGAGCGCCGGATCTACACCGTCCTGCAGCTGCGCCTGCACCCCTCGCTCATCGCCCTCAAGGAGCGCCTGTCGAAGGAGCCCAAGGGCCACCGCCACGAGGTCATCCTGACCTACATCACCCGACGCGGCCCCTGGTACCACATCTCGTGGAAGGGGCGCCCGGAGAAGTCCGGCGGCATCGTGATGAACATCGGGATCCACTTCTTCGATCTGCTCTCGTGGCTCTTCGGGGACGTCGATCACCTTCAGGTCCACGTCTGCGATCAGGAGCGCGCGGCCGGCTCCCTGGAGCTTGAGCGCGCCAGCGTCCGCTGGTTCCTGTCCGTCTCGGGTCGGGATCTGCCGGAGGAGAGCCGCAAGGCCAACAAGCCCGCCTTCCGCTCCATCACCATCGACGGCGAGGAGCTGGAGTTCTCCAACGTCTTTGCGAACCTTCACACCCAGGTCTACGAGGACATCCTGTCCGGTGGTGGTTTTGGGATCGAGGACGCGCGGCCCTCGATCGAGCTGGTGCACCGCATCCGCTCCAGCCAGCCCGACGTCTCCATCGGGAAGCGCCACCCGAACCTGGAGTGAGCCCCTCGACGCCGGGTCAGGCGCTGACCTTCTTGAGGAAGCGGTCGAAGAGGGCGTCGGGCAGCAGCCAGCGCATGAAGGCGCCGCCGCGGGCGTCGGGTCCGACGAGGTAGCGGGTCTTCGGGCTCTTCGCGTTGAGGGCGTGGGCGACGGCCTCGGCGACGCGCTCGGCGGGGACGCCCTTGGAGGCGCCGGTCTTGATCTTGCGCGCCATCCCGGCGATGGCCTCGGCGTACATGGCCCTGGCCTCCGGGGTGTAGCGCTCCTGGACGGCCTCGAGGTCGGCCGTGGCCTTGCCCCAGATCGGGGTGATGATCTGCCCGGGCTCGACGACGCAGGCGAAGATCCCCCAGGGCGCCAGCTCGTAGCGCATCACGTCGGTGACGGCCTCCAGAGCGAACTTCGAGGCGCAGTAGGGCGCCATCAAGGGCGAGGCGATCTTGCCGCCGATGGAGCCGATGTTGACGATCCGGCCGGCGCCTCGGCGCAGCAGCGGGATGGCGGCCTGGGTGACGGCGACCTGCCCGATGAGGTTGACCTCCAGCTGCCAGCGCAGGTCCTCCAGGGGCAGGAACTCCAGCGGGCCGCCGAGGCCGATGCCGGCGTTGTTGACCAGGCCCGCCAGCGGCGCGCCGTCGAGCTCGCGCGCGATGACCTCGAAGGCGGCCTTGATCTGGGCGGCGTCGGTGACGTCGAGGATGAGGGGGCTGAGGCGGCCGGAGCCGCGCGCGTCGAGATCGTCGGCGTCGGCCTGCTTGCGGACGCCGGCGAAGACGCGGTGCCCGAGGGCGTCGAGGTGCAGGGCGCAGGCCAGCCCGATGCCGGTGGATGCGCCGGTGATCAACACCGCGCCCTTATTGGGTTTTTGAAGGGTCATGTTCACCTGAAGGTCCGATCCTGTCCCAGGGAGGTCGCCGCGGTCGGCGGTCGTCACCGGCCCCTCTTCGAGAGCCCGCCCCGACCGCGCCCATGCTCGCGCAGGAGGCGTCAACTTGTCCAGGCTCGCCCCACGCACACTCCACCCCCGCACTCCACCCCCTGTCCCCCGAGGGGTCATTGACCCCCGGCCCTGCCTCCCGAAGGGCACTGCCCTCGCTGCGCAAGGGAGGCAGTGCCTCTCGGGGGAACGCTCGTACTCCGGGCTGGGCGGATCGCACACTCCACCCCCTGTCCCCCTCCTCGCTCCGCAAGGAGGGGGAACACTCGTATTACCGACAAGGTGGTTCGGGAACGCTCGTATTACCGACAAGGTGGTTCGGGGACGCTCGAACGACGGACTGGGTGGATCGGGTCCCGCCCCGACGACATCACGACCCGCCCCAGACGGCCAATGATCCCGGCGAAGGCTCCTGCGGCCCCCCCCCAAATCATCTTGCCCACCCAACCAGCCCCCCCCTATCCACCTTGCCCGTAATACGAGCGTTCCCCCGAGAGGCACTGCCTCCCTTGCGGAGCGAGGAGGGGGACAGGGGGTGGAGTGCCGATCCACCTTGCCCGTAATACGAGCGTTCCCCCGAGAGGCACTGCCTCCCTTGCGCAGCGAGGAGGGGGACAGGGGGTGGAGTTCGGGGGACAGGAGGTGGAGTGCGGGGTGGCGGGCGAGGCGAGGGCAGAGTAGAAGTGATGGGTTGGGGTGAGGTTGGGGGGGCGAGGGGGCGGGATGCTGGAGATTGAGTCGATCGAGGCGCTGGTGGCGCACATCGAGGCCTACGGGGGTTTGGAGGGCGTGGTCGTCCAGGGGCTGGATCTGAGGGGGGAGGCCGAGCGGGTGTGCGGGGTGTCGGTCCGGGGGGCGGTCTTCCTGGGCGGGCGGCTGGGCGACCGGGTGACGGCGCACGCTATGGCGGGGGGAGCGACGATCTTCCCGGCCTTGGGGGGGTTGCCCTACAAGGCTTATCGATCGGGGCTCTATACGCTGGCGGAGCTGATGGCGGGCTATCAGCGCGGCGTGCCGGGCAGCTTCGAGCGCGACGCCCTGGACAGCCACATCTACGCGCACTTCCAGCGCCACAAGAACGCGCCCGGCCCGGTCCCGATCATGGAGGCGCTGGCGCAGCGGCTCCATGACCACGGGGTCGACGACGCGCTCGACGATCTGCTCACGGGCGTGGGCGCCCCGCGCCGGGTGGTGGCGATCATGGGCGGGCACGCGGTGGCGCGCGGCGAGACGATCTACGCGCAGGTGGCCCGGATGGCGCGGTCGTTGACCCGGCGAGGGTACTTCGTGGCGACGGGCGGCGGGCCGGGGGTGATGGAGGCGGGGAACCTGGGGGCGTGGTTCGCGCCCTCCGAGGACGCGGCGCTGGAGGGGGCGATCGAGGTGCTGTCGCAGGTGCCCTCCTTCCGGATGCCGGGCTACCTCGAGAAGGGCTATGAGGTGCTCGACGCTCACCCGCAGGGGGGCGAGAGCCTGGCGATCCCGACCTGGTTCTACGGGCACGAGCCGACCAACCAGTTCTCGACCCACATCGCCAAGTATTTCTCCAACAGCCTGCGCGAGGACGGCCTGCTGGCGATCGCGAAGCACGGCGTGATCTACGCGCCGGGCAGCGCCGGGACGATCCAGGAGGTCTTCATGGACGCGGCCCAGAACCATTACGGCACCTTCGAGGTCGTCAGCCCCATGGTCTTCCTCGACCGGGACTACTGGACCGTCGACAAGCCCGTCTATGGCCTCGTCCAGCGCCTCGCGGGCGAGCGGCAGTACGCGGACATGCTCGCGCTGGAGGACGACCCGGACGCGATCGTGGCCTTCATCGAGGCGCACCCCCCTGTCCCCTACGTCGAGGGCGGACATTGAGCGGGCTGACCCTGACCTCGACCCTCCTCCCGAATTCATCAACGAGGACAGCCACTTGAAGAGGGCGGACGTCGAGCGGGCTGACCTGACCTCGACCCTCAAGGAGCGATCATGCAGACCTGGATCCGAACCTGCTCGCTGTGCGAGGCCACCTGCGGCCTGAAGATCACCACCGACGAGGGCGGCGCCATCGTCGAGATCCGCGCCGACGAGGACGACGTCTTCAGCCGGGGCTTCATGTGCCCCAAGGGCCACGCCCTCAAGGATCTGCACGAGGACCCGGACAGGCTGCGCCGGCCGCTCGTGCGCCGCGATGGCCGGCACGTCGAGGTGTCCTGGGAGGAGGCCTTCAAGGTCGTCGAGGCGGGGCTCGCCCCGATCCTGGCGGCTGGCGACCGCGAGGCCCTCGGGATCTACCTGGGCAACCCCAACGTCCACAACATGGCTGGCCTCTTCTACCTGCGACCGCTGATCAAGGCGATGGGGACCCGCAATGTCTTCTCGGCCAGCACCATCGACCAGATGCCGCGCCACGTCTCCTGCGGGCTGATGTTCGGCGGCCCCGGCCTCATCCCCGTGCCCGACCTCGACCGCACGGACTTCCTCCTGATGCTCGGCGCCAACCCCATGGACTCCAACGGCAGCCTGTGCACCGCGCCGGATTTCCCCAGCCGCCTCAAGGACTTGCGCGCGCGCGGCGGCCGCCTCGTCGTCGTCGATCCCCGCCGCACCCGCACCGCGAAGCGCGCCGACGAGCACCTCTTCATCCGCCCCGGCGCCGACGCCCACCTCCTGGTCGCCCTGGCCCACGCCCTCTTCGACGAGGGGCTGGTCGACCCCGGCGCGCTGCGGCCCCACCTCTCGGGCCTCGACGCGCTGCCCGCGCTGCTGGCCCCCTTCTCGCCCGAGGCCGTCGCCGCCCATTGCGGGATCGACGCGGCCACCACGCGCCGGATCGCCCGGCAGCTCGCCGCCGCGCCGAGGGCCGCGGTCTACGGCCGCCTCGGCGCTCACGCGGCCCCCTTCGGGACGCTGGCCTCCTGGGCCGCCGATCTGCTCAACGCCCTGACCGGCAACCTCGACCGCCCCGGCGGGGTCATGTTCCCCCTGTCCGCCCACGCCCGCCAGAGCGCCACCCCCGGCGGCCGCGGCTTCGCCACCGGCCGCTGGTCAAGCCGCGCCCGATCCCTGCCCGAGGTCAACGGCGAGCTGCCCGCCGCCACCCTCACCGACGAGATCCTCACCCCAGGCCCAGGGCAGCTGCGCGCCCTCGTGACCGTCGCCGGCAACCCCGCCCTGTCCAACCCCAACGCCGACCGCCTCGACGCCGCGCTGGCCGCCCTGGACTTCATGGTCAGCGTCGACCTCTACCTCAATGAGACCACCCGCCACGCCGACGTCATCCTCCCGCCCCCCTCCCCCCTGGCCCGCGGACACTACGACGCCGCCTTCTACGATCTGGCCGTCCGCAACGTCGCCAACTACTCCCCGCCCATCTTCGCCCCCGAGGGCCCCCCTGAGCACGAGATCCTCGCCCGCCTGGCGCTGATCGTCAGCGGCCAGGGCGCCGCCGCCGACCCCGCGCTCGTCGACGGCCTCATCCTCTCCTTCGTCCTCCAGCGCGCCGCCGCCGACCCCGCCTCCCCCCTCTTCGGCCAACCCCTCCCCGAGATCATGGCCGCGCTGCCCGAGGCCGAAGGCCCCGAGCGCGTCCTCGACGCCCTGCTGCGCTCCGGCGCCTACGCCGCCCAGGGCATGAGCCTCGACACCCTGCGCGCCCACCCCCACGGTGTCGATCTCGGCCCTCTCCTCCCTCGCCTTCCCCAACTGCTGGACACCCCCTCGGGCCTCGTCGAGCTGACCCCCGCGCCCATCGTCGCCGATCTGCCCCGGCTCGCCGCCGCCCTCGACGAGCCCTCCCCCGGACTCCTGCTCATCGGCCGACGGCACCTGCGCTCGAACAACTCGTGGATGCACAACCTGACCCCCCTCGTCCGAGGCAAGGGCCGCTGCACCCTCCAGATCCACCCCGACGACGCCGCCCGCCTGGGCCTTGGCGAGGGCGCCGAGGCCACCATCGCCTCCCGCGTCGGCCAGGTGCGCGCCCCGGTCGAGATCACCGAAGACCTGATGCCCGGCGTCGTCAGCCTCCCCCACGGCTGGGGCCACGGCCTGCCCGGCGCCGCCCTGCGCGTGGCCGCCGAGCACCCCGGCGTCAACTCCAACACCCTGACCGACGAGCAGGTCCTCGATCCGCTCTCGGGCAACTGCGCCCTGAACGCCATCCCCGTCACCGTCGCCCCCTGATCCCAGACCTCGCGCCGACCCCGTTGCTGCCCCGTGTCCCAAGGACTACTATTTGTCCTGTGAGGCAGAACACGCCTCGCGTCAGACCATGGGGGGGGGACACGACATGTCGAGCTGGAAGCACCCTGAGCAGCACCCCGGGGCCTATCTCCAGAAGCGATTTCTGGAGCCGCTGGAGATCTCGGCGAGCCAGCTCTCGCGTGCCACGGGGATGCCTCGATCGCGCGTCTCGGAGATCCTCTCTGGCCGTCGGCGCATTACGGCCGATACCGCTGCGAGGCTGGGCGCCTACCTGATGATGGAGCCTGAGTTCTGGATGTCCCTGCAGGCGGCCTGGGAGTTGGCGCAGATCCAGCCCACGATCCCGCACATCGCGCCGGCAGACCCCCGCGGCTTCCTGGTCGGCCCTGCTGGAGCCCAGCGCCTTGAGCGCAGCCCGCGCCCGCTCAAAGACCCTGTCGCGCGCATGAGCCCGGCGATGCTGTCGCGTCTACGCGCCCTGGCCGAAGCGACCCCCGCGCCGGCGCCTGCCCAACACATTCACGTCGTCCATGAAAATGGACAACACGCCTGGATCAGCAAACCCGGATGAGTTGGGAAGAGCTGGAACAAGTCGTCGCGGCCAGGGTGCTGCTCAACGCCTTTGAGACCTCCGATCGCCTCAGAGAGCTGGGGGTGCCTCACGCGCTGGTCGGGGGTTTGGCGGTGGGACACTACGGTCATCCGCGTGCGACGAAGGACGTGGACTTCATCGTCGGTGTGGAGGCCTTCGTCACGACCGCGCCGGTGATGACCTTCAGAGAAGAGCTGGCCTCGGTGATCTCCGTTGGGGTCATTGATCTGCTGGCCGCGCTCCCTGACGATCCGCTCCTGGCTGCGGCGCTTGACCTCCCGCAGCCAGGAGCGGTGCCCATCGTCCCGCTTGAGGTTCTGGTGTTGATGAAGCTTCGGGCCGGGCGCGCTCAGGATCACGCCGACATTGAGCACCTCGTGCGTGCTGGTATGGACATCATCGAGGTGAGCGAGTGGTTCAGGCGACACGCCCCCGAGCACCTTCCCGTCTTCAGTCGTCTTGCTCAGCAAGCGTTGGCGCAGACCTGACCGACGAGCAGGTCCTCGATCCGCTCTCGGGCAACTGCGCCCTGAACGCCATCCCCGTCACCGTCGCCCCCTGATCCCAGACCTCGCGCCGACCCCGCCGGTCCATCCGGAGGGCGCCGGTCGGGGGCGGGGTGGTGTCGAGGGTGTGGCGCTGATTTTTGGCGCGGGGGCTGTTGGCGAGGGTCGATGGACCTGTCATCATGGCGAGGATGGGTGGATTACTTCTGTATTGAGGTTCAATCGTGGACTTCGGGACCTTCAGCCCGCTCCCTGGTGTTCAGATTCGCTACGCCCACGCCGCCTTGCGGACCCAGGAGCCGCGCGGCACGGCGGTGCTCCTTCATGGCCGGACGGAGTTCATCGAGAAGTACGAGGAGGTGATCTGGGAGCTTGGGTTGATGGGCTTCGAGGTGTGGACCTTTGACTGGCGCGGGCAGGGGCTCTCGACGCGGTCGCTGGAGAACGGGCACAAGGGTCACATCGACGACTTCGACGATTACCTCGGCGATCTGGCGCGCTTCATCGAGGTGGTCGTCAGGCCGGTCCCTGGGCCGATGATCCTCGTGGGGCACTCGATGGGGGGTCACGTTGGCCTGCGCTATCTGCGCGAGCACCCTGGGGTTTTTGACCTTGGGGTGTTCACCGCGCCGATGCTCGGGGTGAATGCGCCGATCCCGAACAAGGCGCTGGGGATCCTGGTGTCGAGCGCGGTGGTCGTGGGCTTGGGGGGGCGCTACGCGTCGGACGGAGACTATGGGTTGCGGGACAGGCGCTTCTTCAGCAACAGGGTCACGCGAGATCCGGAGCGCTTCCGGCGCGCATGTCGGCTCGTTCGGGACGATCCGCGGCTGGCGGTCGGGGGCATGACGATCGGGTGGCTCAACGCGGCGATGGCCTCGATGGCGGTGTTGATGGAGCCGAGCTACGCGCGGGGGGTGGAGGTGCCGGTGTTGCTGGTGTGCGCGGGTCAGGATCAGCGCGTGGACAACAGGGCCTGTCACGCCTTCGCCGCGATGGCGCCGGACGTGACGCTGGTGACGATCAGCGACGCGGAGCACGAGATCCTGATGGAGCGCGACGCGATCCGTGAGCGCTTCTGGGAGTCCTTCACGGCCTTCCTGCGGGGTCACCTGGGGGCTTGAGGGGCGGCTGTCCGGCGTCGGCCTCCAGGTTGACGCCGAGGTGGTCGGCGAGCGCGTCGAGGCCGTCCAGATCGAGGCCGTCGAGGGTGAGGCGGAGGGTCTTGAGGGCGCGTACGCGGGGGTCGTCGAGCAGATCGAGGGCGCAGCGTCGGTCGATGGGGTTGCCGCGCAGGTCGAGGTGGTGGAGGCGCGCGGTGTGCGGGGAGCGCGCCAGGGCGGCGGCGCCTTCGGGGCCGATCTGGCAGCGGTCGAGGGCGAGCAGGATCAGGTTGGGGAGCCAGGGTGAGTCGGCGAAGGCCTCGGCGCCGGGATCGCCGAGGGGGTTGCCGCCCAGGCGGAGGATCTCCAGGGCGCGCAGGGCGGTGGAGGCGGCCAGGGCGGCGGCGCCTTCGGCGTCGATGTGATTATCACCAAAATCGAGGGCGACGAGGCGGCGCAGGGCGCGCGCGTCGGCGGCGGCCTCGGCGCTGGCGCGGGTCAGGTCGGTGTGTCGGGCGTTCAGGTGGGTCAGGCCGGCGAGCGCGGGCAGCAGGGCGGTCAGGCCCGGGTCGCCGAGGGGGTTGCGGGAGAGGTCGAGGCGGATGAGGCTGGCGAGGCTCGTGGCGCTGGCGAGGGCCTCGGCGGCGGCGGGGCCGAGGTTGTTGTCGGCGATGAGGAGCTGCTGGAGGGGTCGCAGGGCGGGTGAGGTCAGGAGGGCGGCCAGGCCCTCGTCGCCGAGCTGGCAGCCTTCGAGGTTGAGCCAGGTGACGCGGGCGAGGCGCTCGGAGCGGGCGAGGCGCATGGCGCCTGGGGTGCCGAGGGGTTGGTGGCGCAGGTCGAGGTGTCGGACGAGGGCCCAGACGGGGTGGGCGACCTCCCATTGGAGCCAGGGTGGCTGTGCGCGGATGGCGTCGGGCCAGCGGTCGGCGCGGCCTTCGACGTAATCGATGCCGATCTGGACGCTCATCCAGGGCCAGTCCTTGAGCAGCGCCATGGCCTCGGCCCAGCGCTGGGGGCTGGGCTTGCCCTGGAAGAGCTCTCGGAGGCTGGCGAGGCGGGCGCGGTCGGTCATGGCGCGGCGGTGACCTCCAGCGTGAGGGTCTGGCCGGCGTCGGCGAAGGGTGGGGTGGGGCAGCTCGTCGGGGTGATCGGGGGGGGCGTCGGGTCGCCGCAGGCGGCCAGGTGAGCGCAGGTGATCGCGAGGGCGATGACGGAGAGGCGGTGCGGCGTCAGGATCATGATCCTCTCAGGCGTTGGCGCGTTGGCGGGGTTGAACACTGGGGTGTCGTCCTGTCGGGATTGTAGCGGTCGATCCGACGTGGGTACAGCGCCGAGGGTCAAGCAGGGGACGGCCCCTGTCGGTCGAGACGACCCCGAATGGGCGAAAAGTGATTTGAATGCAGTGGTTTAGCTGCCAGTTCAGGTCCGCGTCGGGCTTCCCCGCGAACCGCTTGAGGTCGAGCGGGATCCTGGCGGCCTGGAGGGTCAGGCGAGGGCGCCGTGTCGGCCAGTCGGGCGGGCGTCAGGCACGTCGGTTCGGGGCTCAGGCTCGCGCGTCGGCGAGGGGTTGTGTGCGGGCTTGACCTTCGAACAGGACGGTGGTTAGTCTCAACTCGATCTCTGACCCTCGCCCAAGGTGGCCTCATGCGGGACGACACCAACGAGCACATTCAGATCGCCCGGCTTCAGAACCAGATCAAGGAGCACCTCGGGCTGCGCGATTCAGAGGCGATCTTCGAGTACAACAACGTCGACAACGGCGTGACGTTCAACCTCATCACCATCAACTCCGAGCACAACCAGTCCTTCCTCTTCCACAGCGTCCGTGGCCTCGACAAGGTCAACGCGCTCCAGGAGATGCTAGCCTACGCCCAGAGCTATCGGGACAAGGAGCACTCCTACACGATCCAGTGGGCGATCCGCGGCACCAACCGCCTGGAGACCTCCTACTTCCGCGGCACCGACTTCTACGACGTGCTCTACAAGTTCCACTTCGGCCGCGACCGCAACACCGTCCAGATCTACTCCATCTCCCTCAACCCCACGACCTGATCCCATCCGGTCCCCTGTCCATCGGCATCGGCGGTGGTGTTGCCCTGTGCCCTCGTCGGCCTCGTTCCACGCTCGTTTCGACAAGCCGCTGGTTCAGCGGCTGGTGGAGAGCGCCGGGCCAGGGTCAGAAGGGGTCGAAGGGGTGCTCCTGGGGGAAGTTCCCCAGGCCCGGCCCGAAGACGAAGATCGCGGTCAAGGCCGCCGCCGTGCCCACGGCCATCCAGGTCGGGTCCGGTCCGATGGACAGCGGGCGATCGGGGCTGTCCTCGACGCTGGGATAGAAGACATCGTCCGTGAAGAAGAGCGGCATATATCCTAGAAAGAGTGTCCCGGCGAAGTTGCCCACGGCGGCGCTCAAGACCACCGGGCCGCTGTCGTCGAAGCGCGTCAGCGCCGCGCTGGCCGTCAAAAGCCCCGCCCCGACCAGGTAGGGCCACAGGGTCAGGTTCAGCCGACGATCCGAGCGCAGATCGGGGTCGCGCCCCAGCAGCGGCTCGGCCAGATCGTTCATCAAGAACAGCGACCCGAAGGTCATCGCCGCCCCCAGGGCCGAGACCCCGATCTGCCACCCAAGCTCAGGATCAAGGCCCGCCAGCACGCCTGTCCTGGTGTTGAAGTCCCCCTCGGGCACCCACGGCCCGGCCAGCAGATAGCCCGAGGCCGCAAAGAGGTTCGTGGCCCCCGTCAGCCACCAATAATAATAGGCCGCCCCATCGTCCGGCGGCGACAGAGACAGCATCGCCACCGCACCGCCACCGTGGAGCGCGTTGGCCAGGGCCCCGCCCGCCGACACCAGCGCGTTGTCCCCCCGCGTCAGCGTCTTGCCCTCCGAACACCCCGCGATGCCCAGGCTGAAGCCCTCGGGCTTCTCGCCCGCGAGCAGGCAAGCGCCCTCGTGCCCGAAGGCCTCGTGGGTCAGCGCCGTCAAGGTGTAGACCGTCACCCCGATCGACAGTACCGTCCACAGGTCCGTCTCCACCGGCTCGACCCGGCGCTCCTCCGGCCCCTCCCAGGCCCGCGCCCCGGGCTCTCGCTCCAGCGCGGCGCCGTCCTGCGCCGCCGCGAACCACGGCACCCCAAGCGCCCAAAGCCCCAACAAGGCCGCCACGCACCCCCTCGTACCCATGACCTCCTCCTGCCCTGGCCCTCTGGATGAAACAGGATGGCATGATGCAGGGTGTCGAGCGCCGCCGCAAGGTCAACCCCCCGCTGAATCCCGCCTCCGCTTCGGGGGTCGGCGTCGGCCCTCAACCGAGCGCCATCCACGCTTCATACAGCTGCGCCACCCTCGGCCCGAGCTGCCGAAGCTGCTTGTCCAAGCGCTTGCCCTCGCGCTGATCCCCCCTCTCAAAGGCCCGCGAGAGCTGGGCTTCAATCTCGACCTTGAGGGCCTCGGCCTCCTGAATGCGCGCCTCAAGCTCGGCGGCGCGGCCCTCGTCGCGCCCCTGAGCGCCGCCGTCCGCCGCCTGCCGGGGCCTCGCGCGATCCTTGCCGCGCTGGTTGACCCGCCCCGTCGAGCGCGCGCTGGCGGCCTTCCTGGCGTGCCAGTACTCCGAAAAATTGCCCTCGAAGGAGACCATCTTCCCATCCTCGATCTCCACGACCCGCTCGGCCAGCTTGTCGAGGAAGTAGCGATCGTGGGACACCACCAGGATCGTCCCCTTGAAGTCGGCCAGCGCCTCCTCGATGGCCTCGCGCGCCGGGATGTCGAGGTGGTTGGTCGGCTCGTCGAGGATCAAGAAGTTGGGCCCGAGCGCCGCCAGCCGGGCGAGCTGCAGCCTGTTGCGCTCGCCGCCCGACAGATCGCCGATCCGCTTTTGCGCGTCCCTGGCCCCGAAGTGGAAGCGCGACAAGAAGCCGAAGGCCGCCTGTTGCGTCATCGGCAACCACGCGCGCAGCTGCTCCATGACCGTCTTGTCGGGGTCGAGCACCTCCTGCTGCTGTGCCGAGTAGCCCACCTGCAGGCTCGGCCCCACCCTCAACACGGGGTGCTCCCAGTTCCCCTCCGCGATGATGTCCCGGATCAGAGTGCTCTTGCCGCTCCCGTTGGCCCCCACCAGCGCGACCCGCTCGCCGCAGGACACGTCCAGATCCGCGTCATCAAAGAGGATTCGCTCTCCGAAGCCCTTGCTGTACCCCCGGATCTGGAGGGCGATGTCGGCCCGCGAGGCCTCGGCCTCGAAGCGGGCCCTTATCTTGCCCGCGTCGCCCTGCGGCGCCTCCACCGCGTCGGCCTTCTCGCGGGAGAGCTGCGAGCGTCGCGCCCGCAGCCTCTTGCCCCAGGCCGGATCGGAGGTCCGGCTGGCGATGGCCGCGAAGCGCTTGACCAGATCCTCGAGCTGCGCCAGCCGCTTCTGGTTGGCCGAGTAATCGGCCTGCTGCGCCATCCGTTCCCTCAACACCGTCGACCGATACGACGAGTAGCCCCCCTCGTAATAGCGCACCTCGCCGTCCTCAAGGTGGTAGATCCCGTCGACGACCCGGTCGAGCAGGTAGCGGTTGTGGGAGACGATCAGCGCGGCCCCTCGTAGCGGGCCAGGAAGGCCTCCAGCCAGGCCACCCCCTCCATGTCGAGGTGGTTGCCCGGCTCATCGAGGACGAGCAGGTCGGGGCGGGCCAGCAGCGCCTCGGCCATCGCCAGGACATTGCGCTCGCCGCCCGAGAGCGTCGAGATGGCCTGCGCTGTCCGGCCGCCCAGCCCCAGCGCGTCGAGCATCGCCACCACCCTGTCCTCGAAGAGATCCCCCTCGGCCGCGTCGTAGGCCAGCCGCGCCCGCTCGTAACCCCGAAGCGCGACCTCCATCTCCCCCTCGCCGGCCTGCGCCAGCCGCTCCTCGGCGTCCCGCAGAGCGTCCGTGAGGCGATCCACGTCGGCCCGCATGTACCCCATCACGGTCTGCCCCTCGTCGAAGGCGACCGCCTGGGGCACGTAGCCCACCCGCGTGTCGGGCGGCACGAAGACCTGCCCGCTGTCGGCCGGCAGCTCCCCGAGCAGGACGCGGATCAAGGTGGTCTTGCCGCTCCCGTTTGCGCCGATGAGGCCGATCTTTCGACCGGCGTTGAGCGTCATGTTGACGTCGGTCAAGACTGTCTGCGAGCCGTGGCTCCGTGCGACGTTGCGAAGGCTGGCCACCAGCATGATCCACCCCCAGGCGAAGGACGGCGCACCATGTAGGCATCGCCCGAACCTGAGGCAACCGCCTCAGGTCAACGGGCTCGGCCAAAGGGGCGCCGAGCGGCGTCGGGCGCGGCGCCAGCGCCGCTGGCCGAGGTGGGCCGCCATCCTCCTCAAGTGCCTGCTTGACTGATCGACGGCGCTGTCCACCACTTGGATGGGCGCTGGACTCGAAGGCGCCCGTCACTCCACCAGCTCGACGAGGTGACCATGAAGGCGACCGTAACCTGGACCGGCGAGGGGCTGCGCTTTGAGGGGCGCTCCAACTCGGGGCACACGCTGGCGATCGACGGCGACGTCGAGGAGGCGCCCAGCCCGATGGAGCTCGTGCAGATCGCCGTCGGGGCCTGCTCCTCCATCGACGTCGTGATGATCCTGCAGAAGATGCGCGAGCCCATCGACGACTGCCGCTGCGAGCTCTCCGCCGAGCGCCGCGAGGAGGCCCCGAGGCTCTTCACCCGCATCCACGCCCATTACGTCGTGGCTGGCCAGGGGCTCGACGCGGCCAAGGTCGAGCGCGCCATCAAGCTGAGCCTGGAGCGCTACTGCTCCGTGTCGCTGATGCTGGCCGGCAATGTCGAGATCACCTCCAGCTTCGAGATCGCGGCGCCCTGATCCCCTCGAACAAGGCCGGCCGCGCTCCAGCGCGACGAGCCCCGCGATGATCGATCCTCTCGACCGCCAGAGCGCCGTCTGCGTGAGAGGTGGCCGCGCTCCTCGACCGCCAGCGCGCCGAAGGCGTGCAAAGCGGCCGATCCTCTCAACCACCAGCGCGCCGAAGGCATGCAAAGCGGCCGATCCTCTCGACCGCCAGCACGCCCGAGCAGCCTGAGTCGGCGCCTCAACAACCGCCAGGATCAAGCAGCCCGCGGCAACGCCTCAACAATCGCCGGTATCGAGGAGCCCGCGGCGGCGCCTCAACGACCGCCAGGATCGAGGCGGACCTCGACGGTGACGCCGCTGCCGGGCTCGACCACCTCCAGCGCGTCGAGCGCGTGGGGGTTTCCCCTCAGGTGCCCGTCGAAGAAGGCCGCCGTCGCCCGCCGCGCGATCTGGATCCCCTCGTCGACCGGCAGGTACACGAAGGCCTCCCCCCGCACGGTCTGCCGCACGCCCTCGCCGCAGCCAGGGTCGAAGCTGTCGATCAGGGCGCAGATGTCCGAGAAGGACCAGTGGCCGGCGTCCTCGACCTCGATCTTCCAGGCTGGCGGCGCGGCTTTTTCGAAGTTCGACCGCATGATGCTGTTGCCGACCTCCGTGATGCTGTTGTCCTCCCGGGCGACCATCAAGAGGATCGGCTTGTCGATCTCGGCCAGCTTCACGCTCGGGAAGATCGGGTTCTCCATCGGCGCCGCCAGCGCCAGCCCCGCCCTCGGCCTCGGGTCAAGCTGCAGGACGCGCCCCGTCGTCACCGCCCCGAAGCTGTGCCCGAAGACCCCGACCCGATCCGGGTCCATCCGCCCGTCAAGCTGCGGCGGCAGGGCAGGATCGCCCTCCAGCATCGCGTCCAGGACCGCCTGGATGTCGCCGGCCCTGACCTGAAGGAAGCGGTCGGAGAGCTGGCCATCGGCGCCGTCGAGCTTGTCGTAGAGCGTGTCGGTGACGTGATCCGGCGCCGCCACTGCGATCCCGTGGCTGGCCAGGTGCGCCGCCACCGACACGCTGGAGAAGCGCACGCACTGCAAGCAATGCGAGAAGGCCACCAGCGGCCACCGCGCCTCATCCTCCGAGATCGGCGCGTCGGCCGCGTCGACGATCTGCCGCGTCGGGCACCCCTGCGGGGCCTCGGCCAGCAGGCCCGCGTAGGTCGTCCGCTGCTCCTCGTCGACCAGCAGCGCCTCGATCGGCGACTCGACCTCCGCCGACCCCGCCGCCGCCGGATACCAGACCTGCACCGGGAGGCTCCGCCCCCTCGCCTCGTCCACCAGCACGAAGTGCGCTCGGCCGACCGCGTAGGGGCCGCGCTGACCATAGTCGATCACGGGGAAGTCCTCGGGCTCCGGTTCAGGGCTCGCCTCAGGCGAGGGCTCTGGGGATGCCTCAGGGCTCGGCTCGGGCTCGGGGATCGGCTCGGGTGAGGCCTCTGGGGCCGCCTCGGGCTCGGCGCCTCCTCGCTGTCCATCCTCGCCGCAAGCGACCAGGGCGCACAAGGATGTCGAAAAGCATAGCAAGTCAAGGATCTTGCGGGATGATTGGGGCATGGGCGGGCCTCTGGGGCGTGGGCGCGTCGATCCGACCTTGAGGCCCTCGTCGGCCACCGAATCGGATCGGCGGCCGGCGGGGCGCGGCGATGGTCAGAGCGTGCCACAGGAGGGGCGCGAACCCCAGCCCTTGCCGAGCAGGTGTCTCGGGCAGTGCGATCAGGCGCCGACCTCGGGCCTTGAGATCGGGTGTCGACCTCGGGCAGCGCGATCAGGTTCGACCTTGGGCCTTGAGATCAGGTGTCGACCTCGGGCAGCGAGAAGAGGCCCGGCGAGTCGAGGCTGGCGGCGTCCTGACCCTCGGCGGCGACGGTGATGCGCAGGCGAGCCTCCTGGCCGCCGCTGATCCGGTCGCCGTCGTTGTTGGCGCCGAGGATCTCGGCGAGATCCAGCGGGCCGCGGAACTCGACGCGCAGGTCGACGCTCTGGCCCGCCTCGAGGCGGCCGTCGAACTCGCCGCCGCTGTCGGTGCGCGAGACCGAGAGGATGGGCATCGAGGCGCGCTCGAAGTCCTGCGCGTCCAGGATCAGGATCTCAAGGACGTTGACGCCAGCGACGGCCTCGTCGCCGATGTTGGCGACCCGCAGCGTGATCTGCGCGGCCTCGCAGTTCAGCGGCCCGCAAGGATCGGCGCAGTCGCCGTCCGGCTCCTCCTGGATCCCGTCCGGCCTCGCGCCTTCGCCCGGAGCATCGGGCTCGTCGGGGCTGAAGGCCTGGTCGGGGCAGTCTCGGTAGCTGCCGAAGTGCCCCGCGATGTAGGTCAGCGACAGGGTGCTCTCGCTCAAGGGATCAACGTCCGGGTTGGCCTCGGGGTTGGCCTCGGGGTTGGCCTCGGGCTCGGCCTCCTCCTCACCCGGCGAGTACTCCTCGACGCAGCCGACGGCGGTCAGCGCGGCCAGGGGGAGCAGGGCGGCGATCAGGAGCGTCTTCATACTTCTCATGGGATCCTCCAGGGTTGGCACTACAGGCTCTCTAGAAATGAAGCCAGCGCGCGCCTGTCAGGCTCAGGCAGCGCGCGGCCGAAGGGGTGTCCGCTGTCCAGCAGCGCGTCGAGGGTGGGCTGGCCGCCGTCGTGCAGGTAGGGGCCGCCAGCGCCCACGCCGATCAAGCTCGGGGTCTTGTAGAAGCCCGTGCCGCGCGCGGGGCTCAGGGCCGAGGCCGGATCGCTGTTGAGCGCTCTGGCGTCGACGAGCGGGCCACCGTAGCCGCGCGCCGGATCGTGGCAGCCCGCGCAGGCCCCCTCAAAGACCCTCGCGCCGGGGCTGTCGAGGTCCGGCGTCGAGGGCGGCGCGTCGAGCGTCAACACATACATCGTCAGCGCCCACGTCAACACCCGGCTCGGCCTGGCCTCCATCGCGTGCCCGACGACGTACTGCGTCTCAAAGCGCAGCGCCAGCGCCGCGGGCGTGGGCAGGGCGACGGCGCCGCTGCTGTTGATGTGGGTGGCGAAGGGGACGCCCCACAGATCCTTGATGGTCAGCACGTCGGACTGCCCGTCCTCGGTCACGTCCACCCGGCCCGGACCCCAGGTCTCGTACTGGCCCGGCTCCCGGCCGCGCTCCCGATCAAAGAGCGCCCTGGCTCGCCCCAGATCCAGCGACCGGCTGCCCCGGCCCGCCACCCCGCCTTCGCCGTGGCACAGGCCGCACGTCACCCCCACCCGCGCATCCCCGCGCGCGTCCACGAAGCGCGTCAGCCCCCGCAGGTTGCCCTGCTCGTCGACCTCAAGGCCCACCTCGGCCCACAGCTCCGGGCGCTCGACCAGCCACTCGACATAGGCGTCCCGCCGCATCGGCATCGTCCAGAAGACCCGCTCGCCCAGCTCTCGCCATTGCGCCGCCGTCTCCGGCGCGCGCCCCGCCTCCAGCGCTCTCCCCTCGAAGGCCCCGGTCGGGCGGCCTTCGGCGCGCACCGGCGCGACGCTGGCGTTGATCTCCGGCAACAAGTCCCAGCCGCCGACCTCCAGGGCCACGCTGTCGAGCCGCTTGCGGGCGTAGGGCAGCTCAGGCCGCCACAGCGACTCCTCCAGCCGCGCCCGACGCCACGCCCGGTCCCCAAGATAGAGCGGCGCGTGCTCAACCATCCAGCCGGCCTGATCCACAGCCCGCGCAGGCGCTTCCGGCTCCTGGCAGGCGGTCAAGGCGGCGATCATCAAGATGGAGGCGAGCGCTCTTTTCATGGCGTGCCCTCTTTCTTCAAGAGCCGTGCCATGCCCGTCGGCTCGACCTCGATGACGCCTCGATCCCGTCCTGACCAGCTCCCTCGCCCAAGGCAGCGCCAGCAGCCGGCGCGCCCTGGGCGCTCCGGGCTCGGAAAGCCGAGGCGGGTGACGAATTTCCGAGGCGCCGCCGAAGCGGCGAATCTGAGCGTGTCGATCGCGGCGATGTGCCTTGTCGAGAGGGTGCGCGGCCCTCTCGGGCACGGGCGGGGCAGGCCAGGGGCGACGGGGTGGCTCGCTCTCCTCGTTGGGTGGAGCGCGCCCTCTCGACAACATCCACCGAAGCCGGCGCTCAGGCCGCGCGGCGGGTGAAGCCCTTGACGATGCGCTCGATGCCGTCGACAGCCCGATGGACGGCGTCGGTCGTCTCCGGGGTCTGGCCGATGGCCAGCACCCGCCAGTAATCCGTCGAACCGCGCCGGGGGATCAGCGCCGAGAAGATCTGGCTGTCCCGCACCGAGGGCTCGACCACCTCGATCCACCGCCGCGTCATCCAATCGACCCCGT
>SYOX01000231.1 GCA_005804885.1 Pseudomonadota bacterium | reverse complement strand
TGGGTCTGGGGTCAGTGCATTGGCCTTGCTCAAAAACTCGATCCCGTGTTGGCCGCCATCCTTCATCGACCCGTGGGCCTGTCAAAAGGGCTCAGAGGGCTCTGCGCCGGGTCCCGGAGGAGATGTGACTAAGAGACAGCCTTCCGGAGGGAGGAGGGGGACAGGGGGTGGAGTGCGATCCACCTCCTCCCGTAATACGAGCGTCTCCCCTCCTTGCGGAGCGAGGAGGGGGACAGGGGGTGGAGTGCGGGGGTGGAGTGCGGGGCTGGCGTCAAAGGGCGCAGGTGCCCAGCGGGGCGCCGAGGCGGATGGCGTAGCCCTCCTCGACGGCGTCGGCGAACTTGAAGGCGGGATCGCCGATCAGGAGGATGACGGTGGAGCCGAGGTTGAAGCGCCCAAGCTCGTCGCCAGCGCCAATGGCCTTGCCCTCGTGGAAGTGAGCGCGCTCGCCGACCGGGGGGCCGACGTTGGTCACGAGGTCGTCGTAGCTCAGGCTCATGCGGCCAACGCAGGTGGCCCCGACCATGACCAGGGCCACGGGGACGCCGGCGTAGCTGTGGACGCCGAGCGCGGCGTCGGCGGCGTCGACGAAGGCGTCCAGGTAGACGCAGACCCGCTCGTTGACGCAGAAGAGGCGGTCGACCTGCTTGACCGAGGGGCCGTTGACCGGGAAGAGGTGCCCCGGGTTGTAGCTGTGGCCGCGGATGTGGCCGTCCAGCGGGCTGTGGATGCGGTGGTAGTCCTTGGGGCTCAGGTAGAGCGTGATGAAGTGGCCCCCCTCGAAGGGCGCCGCCTCGTGCTGGCCGCCGAGCAGGTCGCGCGACTCATAGAGCCGCCCCTTGGTCTGGACCATCTGGCCGCCCTCGATCCGGCCGTGGGCGCTGACGACGGCGTCGACCGGCGAGCACAGCAGGCCAGGGCCCCGGCTGATGGGGCGCAGGCCCGGCTTGAGCTGGCGGGTGAAGAAGGCGTTGACGCTCGGGTAGGCGTTCAGCGGCAGCTCGGCCTCTTCGAGCTTCACCCCGGTCAGGCGCGCGAACTCGCGGTAGATGGGCGCGCGCAGCGGCTCGGGCAGCTCAAGGTCGCTGAGGCGGCCGACGGCCTGGCTCAGCGCGTTGCGCGGCAGCAGCCGGATGATCTGGATGTAGAGGGACTCCAAGGCCGTCGAGGCTGGGACGCCCTGGCTGTTGGCGGGGGTGACCATCGATCTCCTGGGGATCAGGGGTTGTACATGCGGTCGATGATCTCGGCGTGGATGGCCGAGACGTTCTTGCGGCGCGTCTTGAGCGTGGGGGTCAGCTCGCCGGCCTCGATGCTCAAGTCCTGGGGCAGCACGGCGAAGTTGCGCACCTGCTCGACCTTGCCGAGCTGGGCGTTGGCGCGATCGACGGCCGCCTGGACGTGGGCGCGCACCTTGGGGTCCTCGGCCATCAGCGGCACGCCGCGGTAGGGGATCTGGAGGCGCTCGGCGAGCTGGGGGGATTCGTCCTCGTCGAGCGTGACGAGGGCCACGAGGTAGGGCCGCTCGTCGCCGATGACGACGCAGTTCGAGATGAAGGGGTCCTCGCGGACGAGGCCCTCGATGTTCTGCGGCGCGACGTTCTTGCCCCCGGCGGTGATGATGATGTTCTTCTTGCGATCGACGATCTTGACGAAGCCCTCGGCGTCGATCTCGCCGATGTCGCCGGTGTGCAGCCCGCCCTCGGCGTCGACGGCCTCGGCGGTCGCCTCGCTCTGGCCGTGGTAGCCTGCAAAGACGGTCGCGCCGCGCACGAGGATCTCGCCGTCCTCGGCCAGCCGCAGCTCGACGCCCTCGATGGGGCGGCCGACGGTGCCGAACTTGAAGTCCTCGGGGTGGTTCGAGGTGCTGATCGCCGTGCTCTCGGTCATCCCGTAGGCCTCCAGGACCAGCATCCCGGCGCCGTGGAAGAACTCCAGCAGCTCGACGCTGATCGGCGCCGCGCCCGAGAGGAAGAAGCGCACCCGGCCGCCGAAGATCGCCCTCAACTTGCTGTAGACCAGCTTGTCGGCCAGCCGCCGCTGGAGCTCCAGGCGGCGCCCCACCCCGCCGGGGTCTGTCCCGTTCCCGCCGGGGCCTGTCTTGTTCCCGCCGGGGCCTGTCCTGTTCCCGACGGGGTCTGTCTTGTTCCCGACGGGGTCTGTTCTGTTCCCGACGGGGTCTATTCTGTTCCCGACGGGGTCTATCCCGCGGCGCGCGCGGGAGACGCGGCGGCTGACCCCGTCGGCCCACGCCCACAGCGCCGCGCCGACGCGGCCGCGCGCCTCGGCCCTGGCCTGGGCGCGGGCGTAGACCTTTTCAAAGATCCGGGGGACCGAGCCGAAGATCGTCGGGCGGATCTCGGCCAGGTCCTCCAGGAAGAGCTGGAAGTCCAGCGAGCGGGCGTAGGCCGTGGCCACCCCCGCGTGTATCCTCCCGTAGAAGCTGACGATCTTCTCCGCCACATGGCACATGGGCAAAAAGCTCAGCGTGATGTCATCCGGGTAGAGGGGGACGCGCCGAGGCTGGTTGAGCATCGCCATGACATTGCGGTGCGTGATGATGGCGCCCTTGGGCGGGCCGGTGGTCCCGGAGGTGTAGACGAGGTTGACCGCGTCGGTCGGGGCCAGGGCCCTGCTGCGGGCCTCGATCTGGGCGCGCTGGTCGGCGCTGGCCGCCCGGCCCTGCTGCGTCAGGGTGAAGAGGCTCAGCTCGCCGGCCTCCTCGTCGAGCCCGCCGGGCGCGTCCCAGACGACGACGTGGCGCAGCGACGGGAGCCTGTCGCGCACGAGCCTGACGCCCTCAAGGCGCTCGGCGTGGTCGACGAAGAGGGCCACGGCGCCGGCGTCGGCGAGGATGTGCGCCCACTGCTCGGGGGTGCTGGTCTGGTAGAGGCCCACGGTGACGCCGCCGATGCCGACGATGGCCAGATCGCAGAGCCCCCACTCGTGGCGCGTCTCGGCGATGACCGCCACCCGGGATCCGGGCTCGACGCCCAGGCCGATGAGCCCCGCGGCCACGTCGTCCGAGCGCGCGACCAGCTCCCGCCAGGTCACCGAGCGCCACCCTCCGCCGACGTGGAACTTGTAGGCCAGCGCCTCCGGCGTCAGCGCCACGCGCGCCCGCAGCATCTCGGGGACCGTCGCCGAGCCTTCGATCGACCTCGCCCAGGAGTCGGGCCGTGTGTCCGCTTCGGTCATGTCAGAGCCCCAGCGCCTCTCGATCCTTCTTGCGCAGGCTGGCGGCGACAAGATCGAAGGAGTGATCGATCCACTCAAGCAGGGCGGCGTCCGGCACGCCGCCCTCAAGCTCGATGGTGTTCCAGTGCTTCTTGTTCATGTGGTAGCCGGGCTTGACCTCCTCGTAGCGCTCGCGCAGCGCGATGGCGCGGGCCGGGTCGCACTTGAGGTTGATCGCCGTCGGGACGCGCTCCAGATCGACCAGCAGGAAGATCTTGCCGCCGACGCGGAAGACCAGCACGTCCTCGTTGAAGGGGAAGTCCTCGGTCACGCTGGCCTTGGCGAGGCAGTGCGAGCGCACCTGCTCGATGTCCATGCCTCAGGCCCCTTGCGCCTGGAGCGCGTCGAGCGCGTCGAGCTGCTCGGGGTCGCGCAGCAGCTCGTCGATCCGCCGCGTCAGCCGCGCGCCGAGCACGCCGTCCATGATCCGGTGGTCGAAGGCGACGCAGAGCGAGCCGACGTCCCGGATCACCAGCGCCTCCTGGCCGGCCTCGTCGGTGATCACCCAGGGGCGGCGCTCGACGGCGCCGACCATCAGGACGATGGGGCAGTGCGAGGGCGGGAAGAGCGGCGCCCAGGCCTTGGCGATCCCGAACATCCCCATGCTGGTGACCATCGACGAGCCGAAGGGATCCCTCGGGTAGCCGGGCACCTTGATGTTGAGCTCGTAGCCGATGACGTCGAGCACCTTGAGCGCGATCTTGAGCAGCCCCGGCGGCACCCACTGGAGGTTGTTCTTGGTCTTGGTGACCTCCTCGTCCTCATTGCGGCGGATCTTCAGCGCCCGGCCGTTGAGCTCGCGGGCGATCTCCACCACGCTCTTGCAGTCCGCCTTGCGCACCACCGCCCCGGACAGGTCGTCCGCCGATCCCTTGGAGCCTTCGCCGGTGATGGCGACCTGGAAGAACATGTCGACCGCGTCCCGCTGGTAGAAGCGCGAGCGGCGGATCATCACGTTGGCGTCGGGAAACTCCCTCAAGCACTGCGCCAGCGCTCGCCCGACGAGGTGCGTCAGCGTGACCTTCTCGCCGCTCTCCTGGCCCTTCTTCTCCAGGTAGGCCAGCGAGCGGGTCATGTCGACGGCCAGCTCCCCGTAGACCGTCGGATCGCGGGGGCCGTCCCAGGTGGCCACGGCGAGCTTTCGGAAGCTGGTTACGCGGGTCTGTCTTTGAAGTTTGATGTGGCGCATCCGCTCCTCCTGGTCCAAACGGGTCTGCCGCACTCCTATGCGAAGTGCCCGGATCAATCAAGGTTGCGCGCGCGGCCCGCGCCCTGGATAATGCCACGAACCGAGCCACGGACGTTTTCCAGCACCATCACAGACCCGGAGGATCACCATGAGCGAAGAGAGCGCGCCGACCCCGACCCGATGCGACGCCGAGACGATCAGCGTCGGCGATCGCCTCAGCCGCATCGCCTACTACGAGGTCATCGAGGTCGACGAGGACAAGGGCACCTTCACCCTGCAGAACGAGAAGGGCTTCAAGTTCCGCGTCACGCGCAACATCGTCGAGCAGGAGATGTTCAGCGCCGCGCAGTTCAACCGCGAGGTCAAGCTGACCCGCACGGAGCTGGTCGAGAAGATGGAGGGCGCCGGCGACGCCTGCTTCACCGTCATCTTCAACAAGCAGGTCACGGACAAGGGCATGGCCCAGAAGCTGGCCGCGATGGACAAGGCCGGCGAGCTGGACCTGACCAGCGACCGCACCCGGCGCGCGCTGGCCCGCGAGCTGCTCGTCGGCCAGGAGCGGCGGCTGGTCGGCTACCTCGTCAGCAGCGAGCCGAAGCTGGGCCGCTCGGTCGTCGTCGATCTGGAGGTCCCCGAGGACAGCCACAACATCCGGCTGGTCGATCACCGCACCGTCACGGCGCTGATCCTCAAGAATGTCCGCTACTTCTGCGACTGAGCGCCCATGAGCACGCCGACCTCCATTGCAGGCTCGCGACTCCTCAAGAGGCTCGGCGAAGATGAGTATGGGATCTCCTGGCTGGCCCGCCGCCACGGCCAGTGGGTCGTCATCAAGACCCTGCACCCCTACCTGATCGATCACGCCGTTCGCTTTGAGCGCTCTCTGGCGACGCTCCTTCGCTTGCGCCACCCCCACGTCGCCGCCCCGATCGCCTGCGGCCAGGACGACCAGACCGCCTACGCCGTCGCGCCCTGGTTTCAGGGCGAGCCCCTCGACGAGCTCCTCCACAGGCTCGACCGCGAGGGGCGAGCCCCGATGGACCCTCGGCAGGTCGCGGCCATCGGGGCCCAGATCGCCGACGCGCTCGACCACCTCGGCGCCCACGGCCTCGTCCACGGCGAGATCGCGCCCGCCAGAGTCCTGATCACGGTGCAGGGCGAGGCCGTCTTGACGGGGCTGGACGTGCCCCGCGAGATCACCCGCCCCACGACGCAGGGCATGGGGGTCGTCCGAGGCGGCATCGAGTTCATGTCCCCGGAGCAGATCCGGGGCCTGACCGCGACCTCGCAATCGGACATCTTCGCCCTGGGCCTGGTGCTCCACACGGCGCTGACGGGCGTCAACCCATTCCGGGCCGAAACCAGCATCGGGACGCTCGTGGCGATCCTCAACCCCCAGGAGCGGCCGGCCCCGCCGTCGAGCCTGAACCCGGCGGTGGATGAGGCGCTCGACGCGGTCATCCAGAAGGCCACCGCGCTGGACCCTGGAGCGCGGTGGGCCTCGGGCGGCGCGATGGCCGAGGCGCTGAAGGCCTGCATCGGGCCGAGGGGGAGGTCGGCGGGCGCGGGGCGCGTCGATCTCGTGGAGGCGCTGGGGCGGGTCCGCGGGTGGATGCACGAGGGGCGGCCGGGGATGATCCGGGGGTTGCTGGAGCGCCACCCCGAGCTGTCCCAGGAGCCGGCGCTGACGCAGTACATCTGGGATCACCTCTCGGGGCGCGTCCTGGGGTCGCTGCGGGCCGGGGAGATGCCGGACTGGTTCGACGTGGCCTTGATGGATCTGCTGCCGGAGGCCATCGCGGGGTTGAGCGGGGTGCTCGTGGACGAGGCGCTGTCGGAGGAGTCCAGGGCGACGGCGGCCTGGCTGCTCGGGGAGCTGGAGGCCGGCGAGGCGGGCTTCGACCTGGCCCGCGTGTTGGATAAACCCTTGCCCTTGCTGGTCAATCAGGCCCTCGACGCGCTGGGGAGGCTGCCGTCGCCGCCGCCGCTGGGGGTGCGGCTGGGGCCTTTCTCGATCAAGCCCTGCGAGGTGCCCTGGGAGACGCTGGAGCAGGAGCCGGGGCAGGACTTTGCGCGGGTGCGGCATTGCGGCCAGTGCGAGCGGCGAGTCGTGCGGGCCGACGATCTCGACGCGCTGCGGGCGCTCGTGGGGGTCGAGTGCGTCTCCTTCAACGACGCGCGGTCGGCGGAGGCGCGCCGCGTCGAGGTGCGCTGCGAGGAGGCTCGGGTCGTGCTCGAGGTCGGCGAGTCCGTCTCTCCCGACGCCTTGATGCCTGCGGCGTTGATCAGCGCGGACCTCGCGCAGCTGCGCCTGCACAACAGCGACGGCCTGCTGACGGTGGAGGGGCTGAGGTCGTGGGGATCGGGGATGCCCTTGAGGGTCGGGACCGCCGACCAGGTGGATCTGATCGGCGGGTGGATCGCGCGGACGACGCCAGGGACGAGGAGCGTCCGGATCGAGCGCGCCTGGACGGAGCAGCGCGCGGCGGAGGATCCGCTCAGGGCGCTGGAGGAGAATCTGGCGGCGCCCGACGCGCCGGAGGGGCGGCCCATGGACCCGGAGGGTCCGTGGGGCGGGGTCGGCGCGGATCGCCGGCCCTCGGCGACCGCCCCGGGCGAAGGCGCGGCGGCTGCGAGCGTCGATGACGCGGGCGCGGGGGTCGGTGGGGTGGATCGGGATCCCGGGAGCGGATCGGAGGCGTCGGGGTTGTGGGGTCGGATCAAGGCGTGGTGGCGCAGGGGGTGAGGCTCGGGCGAGACAGGCTCGCCTCCGATGACGGACACATTGGGATCTTTGAGTCGACTTCGATGCCGGTCACGTCGAGATCGGCGGGTCGACTTCGATGGTGGGCACGTCGGGAGCATCGAGTCGACTTCGTTGACGCACACGTCGAGATCGGCGAGTCGGCTTCGATGGTGGGCACGTCGGGATCATCGAGTCGACTTCGTTGACGCACACGTCGAGATCGGCGAGTCGACTTCGATGACGCACACGTCGAGATCGGCGAGTCGACTTCGATGACGGTCACGTCGAGATCATCGAGTCGACTTCGATGCCGGTCACGTCGAGATCGGCGAGTCGACTTCGATGATGGGATCTGCACGTTGACGGTCCACCCGGGCTCGCGCCCGGGCCTACAATTTGTCCTGGGACGCCCCTTCGGGGCTGGCGACAGGAAGTCAACCTTCAGGCGACAGACCCTCTCAAGACCGCGCGATGTCTGCTTCCGAGCCCCTGAACATCTCCTGTGAGGTCAAAACGGGTGACACGCCCCACGCACACTGACGCCCCGTCGCCAGCCCCGCC
>SYOX01000031.1 GCA_005804885.1 Pseudomonadota bacterium | reverse complement strand
GCCGCTACGGCACCGTCCCCCACGCCGGCTTCGGCCTCGGCTTCGAGCGCACCGTCCAATACGCCACCGGCATCGAGAACATCCGCGACGTCATCCCCTTCCCGCGCGCCCCACGGCAGGCCGACTTCTGAGCGCTCCTGGCCGCGTTGACATGTCCGATCGCTGAATCTAGAATTTCCCTCTGCTGGCGACACCCGCTCACCAAGGTCGAGACATGCCCGATCCCACCCGTGAGAATCGCAGCGAGGGCGCCCGCACGCAATCGGGCAGCTCCCCCTCGTCCTCTCAGCCCACCCCAGGTCCGGGCGCTCGATCCAACGCGCAGAGCGCGCAGTTCCAGAACATCGTGACCTACACCGTGGTCGCCGGCGACACCCTCTCCACCATCGCCACCCGCTTCAAGGTCGAAGGCGGCTTCGAGGCCCTCGCCCTGCTCAACGGACTGGCCGACGTCGGCGCCATCAATGTCGGCCAGAAGCTGAAGATCCCCAGCAGCCGCCCCGCAGCCAGCCAGAGCCCCGAAGCCAAAAAGACGGAGGCCCAGGCCGAGGTCCAGAGCGAACCCCAGGAAAAAGCCGCCGAGGCCGCCACCGCCACCGGCGCCGCCCAGCCCGAGGCCGTCGCCGACGAGGAGATCGAGTGGCTCGCCGGCTCCTGGACCATCACGCACTACACCTTCGCCATGGAGGACGATCCCGTCCACGCCGACTCCAAGCTCGTCTCCGCCCCTGGCCTCGACCCCAAGGAGAAGTACAAGAAGTCCTTCCTCGGCTCCCCGCTCGGCGTCAAGATGCAAGGCACCGGCCTGGCCGCCAACGGCAGGTACATCATGTACGTCGGCAATGGCCGCTACGCCTACGGCATCGGCGGCGCCAAGGGCAACCCCACCTCCTGGAAGTCCGTCGCCGTCGACCCCGCCAAGATCTCCCTCGGCTCCTCCGTCATCATCGAGAGCTACCGCGACAAGGGCCCCTTCCTGGCCAACGACACCGGCGGCGCCATCAACGGCCGACACATCGACGTCTTCGTCGGCGCCGTCCCCATCAAGACCGCCTACGCCCTCGGCACCAAGAAGAGCCGCGTCGGCATCCACAAGAAGCGCTGACCCGCCGACGGGCCTTGCCGCCGAGCCGATCCCCGACGGGCCTTGCCGCCGAGCCGCCGATCGCCGACGGGTTTGCCGCCGAGCTGCCGATCCCCGACAGGCCTTGCCGCCACGCCGCCGATCGCCGACGGGTTCGCCGGACCCGCCCGCCGCCGACGGGTTTGCCGGACCCACGCTGCCGATGGGTTTGCCAGACCGCGCGCCGCCGACGGGTTTGCCGGACCCCACATCGCCGATGGGTTTGCCGGATCCGCCCGCCGCCGACGGGTTTGCCGGACCCGCCCGCCGCCGACGGGTTTGCCGGACCCTGATCGGGTCCGGCTGCACCCGCGGCTACTCTGTTTCGCCCCTGACGGGGCTCTAAAGTGCTGTCCCCCCTCGTGATATTGAGGGGCGTGGTGATTCGCAGGCGAGAGGGACCCAGAGAACAGCCGACCGATTGGCCTTGTCGGTGCGTTGTCCCATCCCCTCCCGCCCCGGAGGGGCGGCTCGGTAATGAGAGCCCCGGCAGGGGCGAAACAGAGTAGCCGCGGGTGCAGCCGGACCCGATCAGGGTCCGGCAAACCCGTCGGTCCCCGGAAGGACCACGTGTCCATCCATCGAAGGCAACCCGCCGGGATCGCCTTGTCTTCAATCGTCGGTCGCCGGAAGGACCGTGTGTCCATCCATCGAAGGCAACTCAACCCGTCGGTCGCCGGAAGGACCGCACGCCCGGTCAACAACGCCGACAGGTCGCCGTCATTTCTTGGTGAAGAAGGCGGCGGTGCCGGGCCGGACGAGGGCCTTGAGGCGGATGCAGCGGTCGACGCTCTCCAGCGCGAGCGACAGGTTGCGCTCGGTGGCGGGGGTGGTCTTGCCGGGCTGCGCGAAGAAGTCGGCGGCGGTCTTGCGGCCCTCCTCCGAGCAGAAGCCGGAGGCGGTCCACGGCATGCTGGAGGCGCGCTTGTCGCCAAGGAGCTTGAGGAGCTGATCGTAGTTCTGGGTGGCCCAGGCCCAGAGCGCGCCGTGGGTCTGATCGGTCCGGTAGGAGCCCCCGATGATGGACCAGAAGTCCTGGGCGCGCAGGGTGCCGTCGAACAGCAGCGCGTAGCTCCGGTTGAGCAGCGCCGGATCGGAGAAGCTGGACAGGCCGCTGAGCAGGGCGCTGCGGATCTGGGGGGTGGCGGCGCTGGGGATGGCGGCCTTGAGCGACTCCCAGAGCTTCGCGTCGCCAGATTGAGCGATCAGCCGCAGGCTCAACGACGCTTCGTCGACGGGGACGGCGCCGGGATCCTTGAGGAAGGCGCTGGCCTGCTTCGAGGCGGCGCCGAAGAGCTTCTTGTCGCCGCCCATCTCGACCAGCGCGCCGATCAGGCTCGGGCGCAAGAGGCCGATCTCGGCGTCCTCGCCGGGCTTCGAGGTGGCGCCGATGCGCTTGAGGTGGGGAGCCAGGAGCTTCTGGACGAAGCCCTGGAAGGCCTTGCGGTGCTTCTCGTCCAGGCCGTGGGTGTGGATGAAGCCGAGGCCGTCGATGACGCCGCCGACGATGGAGCGGTGCTGCTCGGCGCCGAGCGCCTCGAAGGCGACCAGGAAGGCGTCGGCCGGGAGGTTGCCGGCCTCAAGGTGGGCGTAGAGGTGGGTGGGCAGCGCGACGCGCTCAGGCAGCGTGAGGCTGGCGCGCCTCTTCTGGACCAGAGCGAGCGTGGCCTCGGTGCTCAGCCGCCAGCGGTAGTAGCCGCGCTCGTCCGCGTTCGGGTGCAGCCACGTCGGGCAGTCCGCGCCGAGGGGGACGATCGTCGCCTCGGACTTGTCGTCCAGCAGGGCGCAGGTGGTCTTGACCGCCCCACCCGCCTCATAGCGCATGCAGACCGGCACGCGCCAGGGCTTGCCCTGCTCGGCCTTGGACCCCGCCGGCAGGTGACGGCGCTGCGACAGCTTCGCGGAGGCCTCGCCCTCCTTGCACGTGACCTCGACGCCGACCTCCGGGGTGCCGGGCTGGTCGATGAACCTCGCGATCACCTCGCTGACGGGCTTCTGGGAGCTGGCGTCGAGGGCCTTGAGCAGATCCTCGGTCGTCGCCGAGCCGTGGGCGTGGGCCGCCAGGTAGTCCCGCACCCCGGCCTTGAAGGCCTCCTCCCCCGTCCAGGCCTCGATCATCCTCAGCACCGAGGCGCCCTTGGTGTAGGTGATGCCGTCGAAGGCGTCGTAGACGTCGCCGCCTTGCTTGATGGGCTGCCGGATGGCCCGCGTGGCCTCCTGGGCGTCCCGGCTCATGACCCGCTGCGCGCCGCTGACGGCGTCGATGGGCGCCTCCAGCGCCGGGTCGACCTCGGCGATGATCCGGGTCGCCATCCAGGTCGCGAAGGCCTCGGTGAGCCACAGGTCGTCCCACCACGCCATCGGGACGAGGTGGCCGAACCACCTGTGGGCCAGCTCGTGCGCGATGACGCTCTGGGAGCCGTACCGCGTCCGGATCGGGGCCTTGTCCTTCTCCAACAGCAGCAGCGTCTCTCGGAAGGTGACCAGCCCGACGTTCTCCATCGCCCCCGCGCCGAAGTTCGGCACCGCGACCAGATCCAGCTTCGCGTAGGGGTAGGGCGTGCCGAAGTAGTCCGTCAGCGCCTTGAGGATGATCGGCGTCTTCTCCAGGACGTACCCGGTCATATGGCCCTTGCCCTTGGTCGTCACCACCCGCAGCGGCACGCCCTCGATGGCGTCCGCAGGGGCCTCCACGACGTCAAAGTCGCCCACGGCCAGCGCCACCAGGTAGGTCGGCAGCGGCTTCGTCTGCGCGAAGCTGAAGGCCGTCCACTCCCCATCCTCCTTGCGGCCCACCTCGGGGCTGTTGCTCAACGCCAGCTGCCCCCGTGGCACCTTGATCGTCGTCCGGAAGGGCGTCTTGAAGCCGGGATCGTCAAAGCACGGGAAGGCGTCCCTGGCCTCCAGCGGCTCAAACTGCGTGTACGCATACCACGCCTCTCCCTCCTTGACCCGATACAGCGACTCTGGCACCTCACCCAGCTCTCCCTCAAAGTCGATGAGCAGCACGGTCAGGCCCGGCTGGATCTGGGTCGGCGCGCTCAGGAGCAGCCCGCCGTTCTTGTCCTGGGTGACCTTGGCCTCCAGGGCGTCCCCGGCGTCGATCACGGCGCGCTTGATGGACAGATCGCCGGCGTGCAGCTGCACGAACCAGGTCGGCGCCTTGACGTCGATCTCGATCTGCACCGAGCCGCTGAAGCGATCCGCGCTCGGGTCGATCTTCAGGCTCACGTCATAATGAAGCGGGACCGCGATCGCGTCGCTCAAGCGCACATGGCCGTCGATCGCCTCTGGCGGCCTGTTCATCTCGCTCGTGTCGGGCTTCGTGTCGAGGGGCATCGGATCAGGCCCCGTCGTGCAGGCCGCCGCGCCGATCAGCGCCGCGGCGCTGAGCAGGATGGAGATCGACCGGGCCGAGCGCGTCGACGATGTGGACGATTCCGAGGGCGTGGGCGGGGCCGAGGGGTGCGCGTGCGTCATGGGCAGGCTCCTTGAGGTGGGCGGTGGTGGGCGCCCCGTCAGCGGGGCGGCGAGTCGCCGTGAGTGCCCAGGTGCCTACCACAGAGCCGCGCGTCGTCGCAACCCACCATCAAGCGCCGCACGATCGCCCCTCGGGGGGGCGAACCCGAGCGGACGGGCGCGGTGGGTCAGGCCGGGGGGGTGGGGGGCGAGGTGAGGGTGGGGAGCGGAGAGGGATCAGAGATCGTGGGCGCAGCGAAAGGTGTTGTCGGCGGCCAGGTTGGGCTCATCGTAGTCGCGCCAGGAGGCGCGCAGCTCTTCGGGCTCGCTGTCGAAGCTGCCGCCGCGCAGGACCTTGAAGCCGGTGGCCGAGCGGCTGTTGTCGACGCGGGTCAGGGGTTGGCTGGGCCCCTGGGGGCTCTCGGGGGGGCTGGTGGCGTAATAGGCCGGGTCGTACCAGTCCTGCACCCACTCGCGGGCGTTGCCGGCGAGGCCGACGACGCCAAAGGGGCTGATGTCGCCGGTGGCGTCGCCGACGCGGCGCGGGGTGCCGGGGTTGAGGTCGGCGCAGGGGGCCTTGCGGGGGGTGTCCCAGAGGTTGCCGTGGTTGGCCAGCGCGCAGGTGGGGTCGTCCTGGCCCCAGGAGAAGGTCCGCGCCTGGGGGCCTCTGGCGGCGAACTCCCACTCGGCCTCGGTGGGCAGCCGCCCGCCCTTCCAGGTGCAGTAGGTGCGCGCGTCGTACCAGCTCACGCCGGTGACGGGCTGGGCGGGGTCGTTGCGAAGGGGGTCGCCCAGGGTCCGGGAGGCGCGGCAGACGCCGGCCTTGACGCACGCGGCGTACTCCTGCTGGGTGACCTCGTAGGTGTCGAGCAGGAAGGCGTCGAGCTTGACCGTGTGGACCGGCTGCTCGTTCTTGTCGGTGCCCTCCGGGCCGCCCATTTCGAAGATGCCGGCGGGGATCTTGCGCATGGCCACGGTGGCGTTGGTCGGCGGGGCTGGCGAGCGCTCCGGGGCGGGCTTGCAGCAGGCGCGGGAGATGCGGTCGAGCTGCGCCAGGGCCTCCTCCTCCTCGCCGTATCGCTCGTGCAACTGCATGTATTTCTTGTGGTTGAGCCCATAGGCCGTCAGCACCTCGGCCACGCGGGAGAGGTAGTCGTCCCAGGGCATGGCGGCCCGGTCGGGGCAGCTCAGGCGGGCCTGGATGTGGGCGAAGCGATCGAGGTTGGAGAGCTCGCTCGGATCCTCGGGCACCCAGCACAGGGCCTTGTCGGCCTCGGTGGGGGGCTGGATCGCCAGCGGGCTGTCCAGGCCCGAGCCCGTGTCCGCCGAGGTCGCCGTGGCCTGATCGCCCTCGCCCTCCTCGACAGCGTCTCCTTCGCCCCTGGCCGTGGCGAGGTCTGGCGCGCCCACGCCGTCGAACATCGACGTCGCGCACAGCACCAGGGACGCGAAGCCCAGGAGCCCGATCCCCCCGATGGCTCCCCAGAAGGCCTTGGCCCCCGCGCGCTTCTCCAGGGTCGCGGCGGCCTGGCGCGCCATGGCCCACCGCGGCTGCCCGTGGGTGCGCCACCAGATCGAGATCGTCGCTGGCGACGCGCGCCGCGTCGGGTCCAGCGGCGCGCCGCCCGTGTCCTGAATGGGGCGCGGCGAGGCGCGCGTGTCCTGGAGAGCCAGCGCCATTGAGGGAGGTGATGGGATGGGAGGGTCCAGCGCACCTGGAGAGGAGGGGTGGGCCTGGCGAGGCTGCGCCGGAGAGAGCGGCCTGGTCTTGTCGTCCATCGGCGAGGCGGAGGGGAGGTGACGCAGCGCCTCCAGGAAGGCCAGGGCGTTCGGGTAGCGCGCCTCCCGGTCCTTCGCCAGGGCCTTGGTGAGCACGGCGCCCAGCTCGCCCTCCGACACCTCGGGGGGGACGCCCAGGTCGCCGGTGCAGTGGATCTTCATGCAGTCAAAGACGCTCTCCTTGGTGACGAGCGAGCGCCCCAGCAGGCACTCCACCATGATGAGGCCCATCTGATAGACGTCCACGGCCGGCGTGACCTGCTCTTCGTTGAAGATCTCCGGCGCCATGTACTGGGGCGTGCCCACCATGAACCCCGTCTGGGTCATCCGCCCCCCGCTGACCGAGTCGATGTGGGCGATGCCGAAGTCAAAGATCTTGAGCACCTCGCCGGCGTCGGTGGTGGCCAGGAAGAGGTTCTGGGGCTTGAGGTCCTTGTGGACGATCCCTCGGGCGTGTCCAGCGGCCAGGGCCTCCAGGCAAGGGACCATGAGCGCGATCATCCGGCTCGATGGCATCGGGCCCCTGTCGAGGATCTTGTCCAGCGACAGCCCCGAGAGCTTCTCCATGACGATGTAGGGGCGCTCGCTGCCGTCGACGAAGCCGTAATCGAACACCGTGACGATGTTGGGGTGGATGATCTGGGCCGCCGCCCGCGCCTCCTGGAGGAAGCGCTCCTGGAACATGGGGTCGAGCGTGCCGTGGGTCAGGACCTTGATGGCCACCTGTCGGCCGATGGGCAGCTGGGTCGCCTGGTAGACCGTGGCAAAGCCGCCCTCTCCCAGCCTCCGCTCTATCGTGTATCGCCCCGCCAGGACGCTACCCGGCTCAAGCCCGGAAGGTTTGGTCTCCATCGACGAATCCGTAAGTGCGTTCAGGGTCAGCGCGAAGGACGGTCGAAGTATACCGCGCCCCGTCGCGCCTTGCACGACCCCCCTGGCCTTTGTGACCACGCCCTCAAAGTCGCGCTGCTCGCAGGCATCGCGCCTCGCGCGAACCTCTGGGCTTTGCGGCGGTTCAGCGGGCGCGGACCCACCAGTCGGAGCCCTGGATCAGCGCGCCGTCGTCGGTGATGGCGGTGAGGGCGAAGGCGATCCAGAGGGGGGCGTCCTCGGGCAGCGCGGCGGTCAGGGTGACGAGGCCGCCGCTGTCGGTGGCGACGGAGGCCACGGGGGAGAGGGCGTGGAGGCGGCCGCCGACGTGGAGGGTGAGGGTGGCGGGGGCGTCGACGGCGATCTGGACGGTGAGCAGGCCGTCCTGGAGCGTGGCGGTGGGGGGGGAGAGGGAGGGCGCGGAGCGGTCGGCGGGGGAGAGGTCGGGGGGGAGTCCCTGGCGCAGATCGCGGGCGCAGGAGGCGGCGTCGTCGAGGTTGAGGGGGTGGGTGTCGCCGGGGTGGGCCTGGGCGAAGGCGTCGGCGGCGGCGGTGAGGCGATCGGCGGCGGAGATCGCCCAGGCGGCGTGGGCGGGGTCGCCGGTCAGGGCGTGGAGCCTGCGGGAGAAGAGGCCCTCGACGGCCTCCATCCAGACGGCGGCGGCGTGGCGCTGCTTGGAGAGCCTGCGGCGGAGGTCGTCGAGGGCGGGGCCGGCGAGTCCGTCGTCGATGAGGGCGTCGAGGCGCTGGAGGTTGTCGCCAGCCAGGGTGAGGGCTTCGAGGTGCTGCTGGCGCAGATCGAGGAGGGTCTGCGGGGTGGGGCGGTCGAGGCGGTCGTAGTCGGCCTGGAAGGCTGGGTCCCACCTGGCGGTGGAGCGGGATTGGAGCAGGGCGGGCTCCAGGCAGCGGGCGGGGAGGCCGGAGCCTTTTTCGAGGGTCCAGAAGCCGAGCTGGTAGTACATCTTGCGGCCGACGTCGAAGGTGTCCTCGTGGATGCGGGCCAGGGCGTCGAGGTGAGGGGAGTCGGGGGGGAGGCCGTAGCGGCCGGGGAGCCAGCGGCGGTAGATGTCGGCGGGGGAGGTGTCGGGGTCCTCGAAGAGGCGGTGGATGGCCAGGAGGTTGACCTCGTTGGGGGTGTCGAGGGCGGATCGGCCGCCGCGCTCGACGCGGGCGGCGTAGCCGACGACGCCGCGGGCCTGGGCGTCGAGGATGCGGCGTTCGAAGTAGCCGACGGCGGCGAAGGGCAGGGAGGTCTGGCCCCAGTATTCGCCGGCGGCGTCGAACTCGACGAGGTTGGGTCGGTTGGTGATGGCGCCGATGGCGGGGTCGAGGGGGTAGTAGGGTTGCCAGTCGTTGGGGACCTCCTTGGTCATGGGGATGAGGGTGCGGGCGGGGTCGACGCGGTTGAGGCCGTCGATGACCCAGGTCATCTCCTCGGGCTGGTGGATGAAGGTGCGCGCGGCGAGGTGGAGGCCGAACTCTCCGGTGACGACGTCGTGGACGAGCTCGGTGATGAAGCGGACGCGCTCGGCGGGCTCGGGGACGCGGAAGGGCCGCAGGGCGGGGTCGCCGCCGAGGGGATCGGGCAGGTCGAGGCAGTAGGGGCAGACGCAGCCGGCGAACCAGGGGGGCGGGTCGGCCGAGCCGAAGCTCAGGACGACGCCGTCGAGATCGGGGGCGGCGGTCAGCGCCTCGCGGTAGTCTCGCTGGCGTCTGGCCCAGCGGGGGTCGGCGGGGTCGAAGCAGACGGCGATGTCTCCCTCGCTGAGCTCGTTGGACCAGACCATGACGCGCAGGCCGCGGGCGCGGGCGGCGGCGATGGCGTCCAGGACGCGGGGCTGGTCGGGGCCGCGGGCCAGGGAGGCGATGTCGGTGATGAGATCGTGGGAGAGCTGGATCTCGGTCAGGCCCCAGGCGGCGGCGCGATCAAGGTGCAGGGCGACCTTGTCGGGATCGCCATCGAGGAGGATCCAGGAGCGGATGTTGGCGGGCGTCGGGGCGGTCATGGGGGGTGGCGCGTCGGGGGCGTCGGCGTCGTCGGAGGCGCCGTCGTCGGTCGTGTCCGTGGGATCTGAGGCGGCGTCGTCGAGATCGGCGTCGGCCGTGGGCTGGGGCCGGGGGTCGGCGGCGGGGGGATCGCAGGCGGTGAGGGCGGCCAGGAGGGCGATGTTGAGGAGGCGGGCGGCGCGGGTGTGTGTGTTCATGGGCTGGCCGTGGTCGGTCGTGAGGGTCTGATGATGGCGCGGCGCGTGGCGTGGCGCAAGGGATCGAGGTTGGGAGGGCGGCGGGGTTGACGCGGGGGTGGGGCGTGGTGAATGCAGAGGCGGTGGGCGTGGAGGTGGGATGGAGCTTGGCGTCTTGATGGTTGCGGTGCTGGTGGTGGGCGGTGCGCTGGCGCTGGTGCGGCGTGGGCAGGGCCGCACTGCGGCGCTCAACGCGGCGGTGGACGCGTTCAGGCTGGGCGACGGGGAGGAGGGCGAGCGCCAGTTCGAGGTGCTGAGCCCCTTGCTCAAGGGGGTCCGGGATCGGGTCGACGCGGCGGAGAGGCTGACGCGGGCCAGGGCCTTCGAGCACGCGCTGGAGCTGGTCGAGGCCGCCAGGGCGCACACCGAGGAGGATCCGAGGGTCGAGCGCCTCAGGGCGCTCTTGCACGGGAAGATGGTGCGCGACGACGCCGTGGGGCTCATGAGGGCGTGGCTGGAGCGGTCGCCGAAGGATTACGAGGTGCGAATGGAGTTGTCGCGGCTGTTGTTGAGGTTGCGGCGCCTGGACGAGGCGGTGGAGTCGCTGGAGGTCGTGCTGGGGCGGCACCCGGAGGATCTGGAGGCGCGCTCGATGCTGGGGCGCGCGCACTTCTTCGCCGGGCGGCTGGTGGAGGCGGAGGCGGCGCTCAAGGCGGCCTTCGTGGTGAGGGACAAGAGGCGGCGGCGCGTGGTGTCGATGTACGATCCGGGGACCGAGACGGGCTATGACTTCAAGGTGGCGGTCGAGGGGCAATGGGAGGAGGAGCAGGACAGGCTGCTGCTGGCCCAGATCCGGGACGGAGAGGCGAGCGCGGCGGTTGCGCAGGTCAGCGCGGTGGAGGCGCGGGTGCCTTGACGGGGCTCTTGGGGGGGCCGTATGATGCCGCCCGTTGTTGGAAGAGAGACAAGCACCCATCCAGAAGAAGAGGAGCGCGCCGATGATCACCAATGAGCAGATCGAAGCCTATCTGCTTGAAACCGGGCGGACATTCACGTCGCCGGAAGAGAACATGTGGGTCATTCAAGAGGAGGACAGTGTTGTCGAGAACATCGTCGTCTACAAGACCCCTCCGGTGGTGACCTTCAGGGTCAAGTTGATGGAGATGCCCACCGGCGCGGGCAGGGCGGAGGTGGCCGAGAAGCTGCTGCGCTACAACGCCAGCGACATGGTCGCCGGGGCCTACGCCATCGAGGACGAGAGCATCGTCATCGTGGACACGCTCCAGCTCGAGAACCTTGATCTCAACGAGCTCCAGGCGTCGATCGACGGGCTCTCGCTGGCCGTCTCGATGCATTACAATGAACTGGGTCAGTTCCGCGACGACGCGGGGCCGGGCCAGATCGCGAGCATGAACGCCTTCGACAGGGCGCTCGGCGAGGGTGAAGCGCGGTGATGACCTGAGGTCTCTGCCCTCAGGAAGCAAACAAGACGACGTGCACGACCGCGCGGCGCCTCTTCAGAGGGCGCGTCGGGAGTCAAGGAGCCGTATACCATGGGAATCTTCGACAGGCTCAGCCGGCTGCTCAAGGCCAACATCAACGACCTGATCTCCAAGGCTGAGGATCCCGACAAGATCCTCAATCAGCTGATCCTCGACATGAAGGAGCAGCTGATCGAGGCCAAGAAGATGGTCGCGATCGCGATCGCGGACGAGAAGAAGCTCAAGAAGCAGCTCGACAACGAGCTGGATCTGGGGCGCCAGTGGGAGAAGAAGGCCATGATGGCCATCCGCGCTGGCCGCGACGATCTGGCCAAGGAGGCGCTGGCGCGCAAGACCGAGCACGACGGGCTCGCGGCCGAGTTCCAGGGGCAGTGGGAGGCGCAGAAGGCCGCCGCCGATCAGCTCCGCGACGCGCTGCGCCGCCTCAACGCCAAGATCGAGGAGGCCTCGCGCAAGAAGAACCTCCTGATCGCCCGGCAGAAGCGGGCCGAGGCCCAGAAGACCATCCACGAGACGATGGGCCGCCTCAACGACACCTCCGCCTTCGACGCCTTCGATCGCATGGAGGAGAAGATCGACCGGATCGAGGCCGAGGCCGCCGCCTCCCAGGAGCTGGCCGAGGACATCACCGGCGACGGCCTCGCCAGCGAGTTCGCCAACCTGGAGCAGCAGTCGGCCGCCGACGACGCCCTGGCCGCCCTCAAGGCCAAGATGGGCATGGGCACCGCCGCCACCCTGCCGGCCACCCAGACCGTCCGCGAGCAGCAGCAGCAGTTCGCCACGGTCCCCGCGCGCGGGGCCTGGGACAAGGAAGAGTTCTAGCACAACTCGCCCGCTCCACGAGCCCGTCAGCGCCCGCTCACCTGGACCGGCGCGGCGCCGCCCGGCGCTGTGCCTTCCGGGCTTTGACCTGCCTCAGCGCTGAGGCGGGGGCGCCGGGTAGCCGCCCGGGCTCTCCTTGAGAAACTCCCTCACGTCGGCGACGATCTCGTCGAGCCTTGCCTTGCCCATCCCCAGCTCCTTCGTGAGCTGCTCCAGCCACGCGGCCTCGCGCTCATCGAGGTGCCCGTCGGCCAGCACCACGAAGGCCGCGATCCCCAGCACGACCTCGCGCGCGTCCGGATCGTCGAAGCGCCGCGCGATCCGCGCGGTCAACGCCGAGTGCGACTGCCGAAAGTCGCGCTCGCCGATGGCCTCCTCGATGGCCCCCTCCAAGGCCGCCCGCTCGATCCCCTGGAACCATGGCAGCGAGAGCAGCAGGTTCACCGCGCTGGCGCGCTCGTCGTCGTGGATGGCGCAGTCCTTGATGATCGCCAGGACCGCCAGATCGACCAGATCCCGGGCCTCCGGGGTCATGTCGTCGAAGATCGCCCGCTTGAGTCGATTGAGGATGCTCACCTGGCCACCTCGCTACCTCGCCGCTTCCGCGCGGCCCGTCCCTTGTCCACTTGCACCGCACAGGCTATCCCCCGGCCTCGTCAGGGTCAACCTCCAGCCGCGCCAAAGCCCTGTCGATCCCTCGCGCGCGCGCTGGCCTCGCCAGGGCTGGATTCGCCTTGAGCGCCCACCGAAGGCTTTCTTTACTTGGCCTGGGCCTGGGGCTACACTCGGCAAGGACGCTGAGAGACGGAGCACGCCATGATCTCCGACGATCTGATCTACGACGAGTTCAAGCGGCGAGGTGAGCGATCCTGGGAGCCGGTCCCGCTGCAGCTCCCGCTCTCCCTCCCGATCAGGCCCGGGCGCGTCGAGGAAGACGACGACGAGGGCGACGATGACGCGAGGCCCGTCCGAGGCGTCCTCATCATCGACATGATTGATTACAACGAGATAGAGATCTGAAGGTGCGCCCGGAGTGGCGGGCCCGCTGGCCGATCCTCAGGGCTCGATGACGATGACGTCGGAGCTGGAGAGGCCCTCGGTGGGGGGCGTGCCGGTGGCGCTGTCGAGCACCAGGACGACGTAGGCGGTGTTGCGGCTCGTGGGGGTGAAGATGCCCTGGAAGCCGCCGCCCTTGGGCTCGGTGCCGACCTGATCCCAGACCGCGTCCCGGAAGTCGAGATCATCCCCTTCCCTGTGCCTGGAGACGTAGAGGATGGCGACGCCGCCGATCTCGCTGCTCGGGGCGTTGACCGTCGCCGAGACGGTGATGTTGCCGTCCTGGAGGGTGAAGGAGGTCTGGACCGAGGGCAGCTCGCGCTGGCCGCGCGCCATCATCAAGAAGGTCTGCCACAAGGTCAGGTGGTTCCCGGTGCCCAGGCCGTCGGCGTAATCGAAGATGGCGAACTGGCGGGCGCTGGCCGGCAGCTTGTCTCTGTAGAGGTTCAAGCCCCTGAGCGGCGCGAAGGTCTGCTGGGTGCCCCAGGCGTGCAGGATGACCTTGTCGGCCAGCAGCGCGGCGGGCCACCGGGCCGGATCGAGGCGATCCAGGTAGGTCTGGCCAGGGCCGGATTGAAAGAAGCCCTCCCAGGCCTCGGGGTCGCCCAGCGCGAAGCCCTCGTTCCAGACGCGCTTCTGGAGGGCGAAGGACTCCTCCAGCGCCCCGAAGGCGCCGCCGCCCTGGTAGATCCCGGCGACGCGGTCGTCGATGGCCGCCGCGATGGGCAGCGCCGCGCCCCGGAAGGAGGAGGCGAAGAGGGCCGCCTTGCGGATCTCGAAGTCCTGGGGCTTCTCCTGGCCGAGGTCCTCGGCGACGGCGGCGATGGCCGCGGGGAGGGCCTGGACGGCGGTGATGGCGCGCACATAGGCGATCGCGATGTGCAGGAAGGGGTCCAGGGAGGGGTCGCCGCTGGCGCGGACGACCTGGTGGAGGCACCGCGTCAGGACGTCGGGCTGGGCCACGGGGCCGCCCTTGCAGCGCGGCTCCATGGCGGCGGCGTGGGCGGCCAGCGCCGCTGAGTTCAAGTCCATCGGCGGCGGGGCGTCGTTGAGGATGAGGATGGGCGATCCCGTGTTGACGGCCGTCAAGATCCCGAAGAGGCTGGTGAACGAGGCGTTGTCGCTCACGCGATCGACAGGGTTCTCCGTGCCGCGCTGGATGATCCCGACGGTGTCCGACACGGCCCCTTCGAGCGGGACGTAGAGCGAGGCCTGGTGCCTCCAGACCGTCCCCAGGAAGGTCTGGCTCACGAAGGTGAAGTTGAGCAGGTAGGCCGCGCTCTGGCCCGACTGGACGATCCCCGAGCCCTGGGCGTCGATGACGATCTGGAGCGTCGAGGGATCGCGCAGCGCGGCGTGGTCGACCAGCTCGTTGGGGCCGCCCTCGGGGAAGGCCGGCCCCTCGGGCTCAGACTCGGGTTCGCCGCCGACATCGCCGCCGGCGTCGCCGACCAGATCGTTGTTGGGATCGCCCGCGTCCGGCGACCCTGCGTTGTTGGAGCCGCCCGGGGAGGGGTTTCCGTCCTCGCCGCAGGACACGGTCAGGATAAGCGCGACGCCAAGGAGCAGCGGGGGCAGGTGTCTCATGGCTTCTGTCCATCGGTGGGTGACTTCGTCTCGGAAGGGAGTATAGCGGCTCGCTGGGCGCATTACACGTTGAAGGCGCGCAACGTCGTGCGACGAACGGGCCTCAAGGTGGTTTTTCAACGCCGTGGCGCCTGTGTTAGAGTGTCTGTGGCGTGGACCGGACGAGCGAATGACAGGGACCTGTCCGTGAGGGTCTTGTGAAGAGCATACCAATTCCATCTCCCAACGACGTGATCTCAGGTCAGTACCGGCTCGAAGAGGAGCTCGGGCGTGGCGGCTTCGGGATGGTCTTCCGCGCCACCCACCTTGAGATGAACCGCGCCGTCGCCCTCAAGACCCTCCTGCCCGGCGCGGCGGCCTCGCCCAAGGCCGTCGAGCGCTTCAAGCGCGAGTCGGTGCTGGCCTCCTCGCTCAAGCACCCCAACACGATCACCCTCTTCGACTACGGTCAGAGCGAGGAGGGGCTGCTCTACCTCGTCATGGAGCTGCTCGAAGGCCACACCCTCAAGGAGGAGATGGCCCAGAGCGGGCCGATGTCGCCCGAGCGCGCCGCCCAGATCTGCCGCCAGGTCCTTTTGAGCCTCGATCACGCCCACGCCAAGGGCATCATCCACCTCGATCTCAAGCCCGAGAACATCTTCCTGTGCCGCCAGAGCGGGGCGCAGGATCTCGTCAAGGTGCTCGACTTCGGCATCGCCCGCATCGTCAACAACAACGACGAGGACCGAGAGGACCTGTCGGTGAGCATGTCCTTCGGCACCCCGAAGTACATGGCGCCCGAGCAGATCAGCGCCCTGCCCCTGAGCCCCTCCACGGACCTCTACGCCCTGGGCCTGATCCTCTACGAGGCGCTCACGGGCGAGGCGGCCTTCACGGGCCGCTCGCCCTTGGAGATCGTCGCCAAGCAGCTCCACCAGAGCGTCCCCGAGCTGCCCGACGAGCTGGCCGAGAACCCCGTCGGGCGCCTCTACGCCAGGATCGCCGTCAAGGACCCCGCCCAGCGCCTCAAGTCCGCCTCCGAGGCCCTCGATCTCCTCGACGGCGAAGCGCCGATGACCGAGATCCCGCGCATCCTGGACGCGTTCAAGGATGACGGGCCTCACTCGCTCCTGGAGGACGGCTGGCTCTCGGTCGATCAGGGTGCCACGGACCTGCTCGGCGAGACGCCCATGTCGGACCACGGCGGCTTCGAGGACAACTTCGAGGAAGACTTCGCCGAGAGCACCCGCGTCGTGTCCCGGGATGAGAGGGTGGACTTCGGATCGGGCGAGGTGATGATCTCCGTCGGCGGCGCCGCCCGAGTCGGGGCGGAGGCGCAGATGTCGCGCTCGACGGGCGGCCCTGAGGCGCTCGATCGGGAGGACTTGAGCGCGCAGTACCTCATCGAGGGCAGCCTGGCGAGGGACGATGACTCGCCGATGGAGGAAGAGGCCACGCGGGTGATGGACACCTTCGATGTGGCCCCGACCCAGGCCCTCTTCATGCTCAACGACGGCGACCTGATGGACTTTGTCGAGCCGGTCACCAACGATCTGGAGGCGGAGCCGACCCGCGTCAGGCCCTCGCGCTCGGGCGCCTTCGAGGCGCTCACGCCCGCGCGGCCCCCCGCCAGCTCCCCCGGCGAGTCCGCCAAGATCGAAGACACCGAGAAGACCGACCCCAACAAGCTCAAGACCTCCGAGGCGGACCCCTCCCCCCCCGAGCGGGCCATCCTCTTCTCCGTGGGCGCCGAGGCCGGCTACATCGGCCAGGCCTCCAACGTGCCCGGCGTCCACGCGCCGGTCGACGTCGACATCGCCAGCGTCGATCGCGCCGATCGCCGCGCCCTGACCGGCCGCATCGCGGCCATCCAGGCCGCGCGCCCCATCCACGTCGTCGAGCCCCTCCAGCCGGCCCCCCAGCGGCCCATCGATCGCACCCTCGTGGCCGCTCTGGCCTTCCTCGGGCTCGGCATGATCGCCGTGCTCTCGGTCCTGATCGTCATCCTCCTGCTGCCCTTCCTGCGCAATGACGGCCCCCCCGCCTCCGCAGCACAACCGGCCCTGGTCGCCGAGCAGCCCGCCCTCGCCGCCGCCCCTCCTCAGGTCTTGCCGGTCGCCCTCGACCAGCCCGACGTGGGTACGAAGGACGCTTCGGTCGTCGCCGAGGCCGTTGACGTTGCGTCGGCCCCCCCCGCCGCGCCAGAGATCGTCCGGTCGACCATCTCGCTCGACTCGACGCCTCCCGGCGCCGTCGTCCTCATCAACGACCTGGAGGTCGGCAAGACCCCCTACACGCACCTCGCCGATGGCCCCTCTGGAGACTTCGCCCTGATCCTCAAGCTCGACAAGCACGAGGATCACTTCGAGAAGGTTAACTTCGAGGCCAGTCGCACCCTCAAGATCGCCCTCAAGGCCCTGCCCGCGCCCAAGTCCGAGCCCATCGCCGCCAAGGTCGCCCCCCAGGTCCGGACCAACGCCCCCGTCCGACAGAACAACCCCGTCAAGAAGGTCGCCACCGCGCCTCCCCGCAAGAACAACACCACGGCCCAACCCCCCAAGACCGGCGGCGGCAAGAAGCCAAACCCCTTCGGGAAGTGGTAGTCGGGTTGCCTCACCCAAGGTCGCGAGCCCCTGAGACGCGCACCGCCCCACGCTCTCCCTCCCGCACACTCCACCCCCTGTCCCCCTCCTCGCTGCGCAAGGAGGGGGAACGCTCGCATTACGGGATGGGTGGTTCGGGGACGCTCGTTTGACGGGCTGGGTGGATCGGGTTCCCGCCACGACGGGATCGCCACCCGCCCCAGGCGGCCAGTGATCCCGGCGCAGGCTCCTGCGGCCCACCCCCCCGAATCATCGTGCCCGTAATTCAAGCGTCCCCAAACCACCTTGCCCGTAATACGAGCGTTCCCCCTCCTTGCGCAGCGAGGAGGGGGACAGGGGGTGGAGTGTGGGGGACAGGGGGTGGAGTGTGGGGGCGGTGCGAGGAGCGTGGGGCGCTCGGTTTTTGATCGGGGCCGGCGAGTGTGCTAGCTGTTGAGTTCTGGCGCCATGTGTTCTTGGGCGTGGGGCCTTGTCATCTTCCTGACCTTCGGATGGAGTGTTTCTATGCGTAAGTCCATGAAGTTTCTCATCTTATCTGCGCTCATCGCGGCGCTCGCTGGCGGCGTGGCCTGCGGCGACACCGACGACGGCGACGGCGACGGCAACAACGACCCCGGCAACAACGATCCCGGCAACAACGATCCTGGCAACAACGATCCTGGCAACAACGACCCAGGCGACACCTTCGACACTGGCCTGCCCGAGGACAAGAAGCTCAGCGAGGTCACCGAGGCCGACGCCGCGACGGCGTGCGCATCCTTCGATGCGCAGTCCGTCAACTTCGAAGAAGACTTCAAGAACTTCGCCTGCTTCTTCGGCGGAGTCTTCACGGCGTTGTTCACGGACAAGAGCCCGGCCACCTGCGAGGCCTCGGTTGAGCAATGCCTTCAGGAGGAGCCCGAGGAGGATGACCAGGAGTGCGTCTTTGAGCCGACGGACTGCGAGGCCACAGTCGGGGAGATGGAGGCGTGCGTGAACGAGCAGTTCGCCGCGATCAAGGCCTTCAACGCCACCTTCGACTGCGCCGAGGCGCTGGCCGAGGCCAACCCCGAGGCCAACCCGCTTGAGCCTGGTCCGCTCTGTCAGGCCGTTCAGGAGAAGTGCCCCGAGCTCTTCGAAGACGAAGAGGAAGGCTAACCGCTCGCGGTCATGACGACGAGGGCGACCGCCCTCGTCGTCGACCGGCGCTCTCGCCGCGGGGTGGGCTGGCCGTGTCGCCAGCGCCCCTTCGTCGGTCCAGCCCGACGCCTCGTCTGAACTCTCCGCTCCGACCACCGCGAGATCGCGACGGGACAAAGGGGGTGGGGGTGGCGCCTCATACCAGACCACAGACGAAGGGCTTGCTTTGTGGGCGAGGACAGGGGGATGGCCTGGGCCTGGGCCTGAGCGAGGCTGGTGCATCGCACCGCCGAGTGAAGGACCTGGCTCAGGGCGCCGCCTGGACCGCCCACAAAGTGAGTCTCTCGGCTGTGGTCTGGTATCAGTCCTTCGGAAGCATGTCGTGCGCCCTGAACCACGCGGCCGCGTCGCGGATCGCGCCGTCGATCGGTGAGATGGTGTAGCCCAGCTCGCGCTCGGCTCTGGCCGAGGTGAAGATGAACCTGTCGGTCTGCGCCCAGCGGATCGTGGCGGTGCTCAAGAGCGGCTCCTTCTTCGACAGCGCGCCCTGGATGTCGCCGCCGAATCCGACGATTTTCCCCAGCCAGTTCGGGATCTTGCGCTTGATGACCGGCGCGCCGGTGATTTCGCTGACGCGGCGCATGAAGTCCTCGTAGGTCATGTTGTGGCCGCCGAGGATGTAGCGCCTGCCCTTTTGACCCTTCTCCCAGGCCAGGATCATCCCGCGTGCGACGTCCCGGACGTCGACGAAGTTGTTCTTGCCCGGCGTGGTGCCGGGCACCTTCTTGAGGACGATCTCGCGGACGATCTTGCCCGAGGAGGGCTTGATGTCGTAGGGGCCGATCATGTAGGTCGGGTTGACGATGACCGCGTCGAGGCCCGCCGCGACGGCCTCGTTGACCTTGTCCTCGGCCTGCCGCTTGGTGGTGACGTAGGCGTCGGCGAGGTTGTAGTCGGCCATGTTCCAGGAGGCGTCCTCGTCGCAGGGCTGGCCGTCGATGGAGAGGCCGACGGCGCCGACGGTGGAGCAGTGGATGAGGCGCGGGACGCGGGCGGCGCGGACGGCGTTGATGACGCGCTCGGTGCCGGTGACGTTGGCGTCGAGGATATCGGGGGTGACTTTTATCCGGATGGTCACGGCGGCGGCACAATGGAAGACGGCGGCGCAGCCTTCGAAGGCGCGGGCCAGGGCGGCCTCGTCGTCGAGCGGGGCGTCGATCCAGGTGATGGCGAGGTCGCTCAGGTGATCGACGGCGCTTGAGGCGCGCTTGGTGGCCACGACCTCGTGGCCCTGGTCGAGGAGGGCGGCGGCGAGGTTGGCGCCGAGGAGGCCGGTGGCGCCGGTGATGGCGACTTTAGCGCCCATGTGCATCTCCTGGGTGGGGGTTGGAGCCGAGGGCGGGGTGCATTTTCGGCGGATGAGGGCGGGGTGGCAAGAGATCCGCGTCGAGGGGGGCGAGAAAGTCCAGCGGCCGCGCAGGTTTGGGGTTGATCGGGGGAGCGCGATGGCGCGGCGCCCAGGAGGCAGGGTGGGCTATCGTGGGCCGTCGAAGGGGGGCTCGTGGAGTTTCCAGGGCGTGAAGCCCGCTTCGGGGTTGCGGTAGAGGAAGGTGGTGATCCGGGCGAGGGTGGGCTTGCCGCCCTTGGGGTCCGGGGCGAGGTCGTAGAGGTTGAACTTGCCGCCGTAGTGGTCGTCGCGGTGGTGTGAGACGCTGGTGGAGCCGGCCTCGCAGATGTGCATGGTGCCGCCGTCGGGGCGGAGGTGCGAGGTGAAGCCGTGCTGGTGGTTGTGGCCGTGGATGACGAGGTCGGTGTGGTTGTCGAGGAGATCTTTCATGACGTCATTGGCGTCGATGAGGCCGTGCATGAGTTCTCCGCGGGGGGTGTGGTCGCGGGGCGGGACGAGGTGGTGGTGCATGGCGGCGAGGATGAAGCGGCCCTGGAGCTCGGGGCGCCGCAGCAGGGCGTTGAGGCGGTCGCGCTGCTTTGAGCCGACGCGGCCGACGGCCAGCAGGGGAGGGGAGGGGATGCTGGTGCAGATGCCGACGATGGCGAGGCCGGGGTCGATGAGCCTGACCCAGGGGTAGGGGTCGTCGGGGTCGGTGGGGAGGTCGGAGGCCATGAAGGGGGAGAAGCAGCTTTCGAAGCGGCGGCGCAAGGCCGAGCCGTAGGTGTATCGGTCGTGGTTGCCGGGGATGACGCTGACGCGCTCGGGGCCGCCGCCGTGGGCCTCGATGATCTGGCGCGCGGCGGCGAACTCGGAGTCGAGCGAGAGGTTGCTCAGGTCGCCGGTGACGACGATCTGGTCGACGCCGAGGGTCTGGAGCTGTTCCAGGGCCTGGACGACGACCTCGGTGGAGTGGGCCTTCTTGCGCTTGAGCAGGAGGTTGGCGCCGCCTGTGATGCGCTTGCCGACGAAGCGCCAGGGTTCGAAGCGGTCGATGTGGAGGATGTGAAGATCGGAGACGTGGGCGACGCGGAGCCCCCCCTTGGGAGGGGTCGCGGGAGGGTGGAGCGGGCCGACGGGGTCGGTCATGGGGGGCCGGGGGTCGAGGCCCGGCGGCGGCGAGTCGCTGTCCGGGGGGTTGGCGAGGTGGGGGTGTTCAGTCGTTCTGCGAGACGAGCAGGCTGTAGGTGTTCGTGCTGGTGCTTCGCAGGGGAGAGACGAGGAGGCAGACGCCGCCTGGGGCGTCGAGGGTGAAGGTGACGGTGGCGTTGTTGGCGATGGCGGTGTCTCGGCCGAGGCTGCCGAGGTCCTGGAGCTGGTCGTCGACGAGGCGGACCTCGAGGTTGAGGTCGGAGCCGATGCGGTCGGCGGGGTTGAGGGTGAAGGCGGCCTGGGCGGTGTAGGAGCCGGGGTTGAGGCCGTCGAGGCAGTACCAGTCGTTGACGCCGGGGCAGATGTTGAGAGAGGGGACGTTGGTGTTCAGGTCGATGAAGGCGCCGGTGGCCTGGGTGTGGTTGCCGGCGAAGGCGTCCTCGGCGCAGATCAGCGTGTTGATCTGGGCCAGGAGGCGGTTGTTGTTGTCGTTCTCCTCATCGATCGAGTCGTCGGGGTCGATGAAGATGCCGACGTAGCCCTGTCCGGCGACGTAGGGTCCTTCGGAGGGCATGATGAAGGTGTCGAGGATGTCGATCTCGCTGAAGCCGTTCAGGGCGCCGATCTGCCGCAGGTCGATGAGGAAGTCCTCGACGGGGTCGATGACGGGATCGAGGGAGTAGTAGATGCCGTAGGTGATGTCCTCGGCCCGGTCGGTGCGGGCGTTCTCCATGGTGAACTCGTAGACGACGAGGGTGTCGCCGGGGGTGATGTCGGTGGGGTCGACGGAGAGGTTGCGGCCGACGAGGTCGATCCCGAAGAGGCCCGCGAGGCTCATGGTGTAGCGGACGGCGCGCTGGTCGGGGTTGACGGACAGGACGCGGACGAAGTAGCGGCCCGAGACGGTCAGCAGGTGCGTGACGCAGGGGTTGGGGCCGGTGTTGGCCACGAGCTGTCGCTGGCCGGGATCGAAGAGGGCGACGTTGAGGTTGGAGGTGATGGGGTTGGAGACGTCGTTGCTGGCGCAGAGGGTGATGGTGGGTCCGGCGACGAGGTCGACGTAGTAGAAGTCGAAGTCGTTGGCGGGGCAACGATCCAGGACGAGCCCCTCGTTGATGGCCTCGACGAGGTCAGAGCCGGAGCTGATGGCGGCGTCGGGGGTGTTGTTGGGCTCGAAGATGGAGTCGCAGCGCAGCAGGGGGTCGGCGGCATCGACCCGGATGTTCATCTGGTAGTTGTTCGAGGTCAGGACGCGGTCGTTGAGGAAGACGGCGACGATGTAGCACTGGTCGCCGGTGACGAAGTCGAGGACGATGGATTCGAAGTCGCGCACGCCGGTGGAGTTGGCGACCTCGGGGAAGCCGGGGGCGTCGCTGAGCAGGCGCATGTCGATGTCGCCGCTGCGGTGGACGAAGTCGACGCGGGCCTCGACCCTGCTGCCGTCGGCGACGCAGAAGCGGTAGTGATCGGCGCGGCCCTGGTCGCAGACGTTGAGGTTTTCGAACTGGCCGGGCTGGACGTTGGTGGCCTGGGCGGGGGTGTCGTTGACCTCGAAGGGGTCATAGCAGGCCGTGTCGACGGTGATCTGGGCGCTGCACAGAGTGTTGTTCTCCTCATTGTTCTCGGTGATGTCGCTGTCGGCGTCCAGCACGGCGCAGACGAAGTAAGCTCCGTTGATGGCGCCGACCGGGATGGTGAAGGTCAGCTGGTCGTCGCGGGCGCGGGCGCCGAGCAGGCCGGCGGTGGCGTCGAGGGTGGCCAGTTCGAAGTCGGTCACGTCGATGGTCAGGTCCTGGGTGAGGAAGAAGCGGACCTTGTAGGGGCCGGCGGGGTCGTCGGCGACGTTGAGGGTGCGGAAGGTGGCCGAGACGGACTGCCCGAGGGCCGGGTTGGTGTCGTTGAGCAGCAGGTCGCGGCCGGTGAGGTCGACGCCGGGGCCGGGAGAGGCGATGGAGACCTCGAGGTCGTAGCTGTTGACGTCGCAGTCGGTGCGGCCCTGGACGCGGATGATGTAGCGGCCCTGGCGCTGGACGAGGAAGAGGTTGGCCTGCTCAAGCTGGCCGTCGGTCTGGCTGGTGGCGTCGGGGATGGGCTGGAAGTTGGGGTCGAGGATCTGGAGATCGAGGTTGGCGCAGGTGCCGGTGTGGGCGAGGTTGACGCGGACGGAGAGGGACTGCCCGACGGAGAGGTCGATGCCGTAGAAGTCCTTGCCGCGGCTCTGGCAGATGGTCTGGCCGACGAAGTCGCCGTCGGTCAGCGGGACCGCGGTCTGGGGGGTCTCGTTGGGCTCGAAGGCGTCGGGCTGGCACTGGCAGCGGGGCCCTTCGATGAGCAGCGGGTCCTGGACGAGGGTGAGGTTGTTGGTCTCGTTGACCTCGGGGACGTTGTTGCCGGGGTCGATCTGGAGGCAGAGGAAGTAGCTGGGCTGGAAGATGTCGCAGCGCAGGCCGTCGACGATCAGCTCGACGTCGGCATCGGTCTGGGGGCTGAGCGAGGGGACCTGGATGGTGCCGATGAGCGGGTCGGTGCCGGTGCAGGACTGGTCCAGCGAGCGGCGCACGTTGATGACCGAGGGGCCGGCGCCGCTGGTGCCGGTGTTGCCGACGTTGAGGTTCAGGGTCAGGTCGGCGCCATCCTGGAGGGTGGGCGGGTTGACCGTCACGGTGTTGATCGTCAGGTCGATGATGGCCTCGGCGGTGATGATGAGGGGGTTGGGCAGGCGGCGGATGTTGTTGTCCTCGAAGGTCTCGCGCACGACGTTGCTCGGGTCACAGAAGGCGAAGACGGTGAAGCTGCCCACGGGCAGGAAGCCCGGGACGGTCGAGATGCGGTTGACCTGCTGGGTCTCCCCTTCCTCGAGGTTGGAGAAGTTGACGTTGGTCAGCCGCTCGTCGCTGGTCTCGAAGTTCTCGTCGGTGGACAGGTAGATCCCGCAGAAGAAGGAGCGCGTGGGGTTGGTGCCGAAGTTGGACACCTCGAGGATGACCTCCACGGTGCCATCCAGGAAGGTGGACGAGGGGTTGAGCTGGAAGTCGACCAGGACGATGTCCGTGCCCTCTTGAGGGGTGTTGGAGACCAGGACGCTGCCCTCGGACAGGGCGCAGTTGTTGTCCACGTTGGCGTCAGTGACAACGCCGTCGGGATCGACGCACACCCAGATGTAGACCTCCATCTCGTCGACCCCCTCGGGCAGCTCGATGGGCTCAGGCAGGACGACCTGCTGGGCGCGGATCGAGAAGATGTTGTTGGGGGACCTGAAGTCCATCGGGATGAGCTCGGTGCTGGTGAAGACCAGATCGGCGTCCTCGACCGGGGCGGCGGGATCGAGCGTGGTGTAGACCGCGAAGTTGGTGTCCGCGGTCCTGGAGCCGATGTTCTTGATGTCGGCGTTGATGCTGATGGCCGACACGCGCTGGAAGGCCGTCGAGGGGCCGACCTGGACCTTCTCGGCCAGGAGGTCCGCCCCACCGATGAGGACATTGTCGATGAAGACCGGCGCGTTGCTCGACACCAGGTTGTTGCGCTCCTCGTCGCCCTCGCCGATGTCGTCCGTCAGATCGATGGCCGCGATGATGTGGTAGGAGCCCGTCAGGAGCTCGTGGGAGATCTCGACCGTCTCGTTGATGTTGCGGCTGGCGCCCGCGCCGATGGTCTCGCCCGAGCCGCTCGGGTTGAGGGTCACGTTGGTCAGCGGCACCAGCGTCGGCACCTCATCCCACAAAACCCCCGGCCGCGGCGACAGGTAGAAGGAGACCGTCACGGGCAGCGTCAGCGGCACGTCGGCCTCGTTGGAGACGTCCATGGCGATCTGGAGCGTGTCCAGCACCGTGATGTTGCCCGGCCGGCCCGTCAGATCCGAGCCCGAGAGCTCCACCGGCGCGAAGACCTCGACGTTGGCCTGCGCGATGGCCTGCGTCCCGCAGGTGTCGTCCTTGACCTGCAGGCGCACGGTGTAGTTGCCCGGCGCGGTGAACTCGTGGACCGAGTTGGGCTGGCTGTTGACGCCCGAGGCGTTGGTCCCGTCGCCGAAGTCGTAGGTCCAGGTGAAGTCCACGTCCTCGATCAACGAGATCTGCCCCTGGAAGCTGACCGACAGCGGCGCGAAGCCCCTGAGCGGGACGGGCTCCTCAAGGGACACGGCCAGCTTGGCCCCCTCCTGGTCGCAGGCGTCGACAGGGGCGTTGTTGCCCTCCGGGTCAGCCGTGTCATCGGCGCACGCCGCCAGCGCGAGCAGGAGGGTGGCCAGGATCCAGAAGCAGGCGCGGGTGCGCGGGAAGGTGTTCATCGGCAAGGGCCTCTGCGATGGGGTCAGTCGATCTCGTGAAATCCGAATTCAGTTGTGTGGGTGCGTGCCCCACGATTGCGCCTCATGTTATCGGTTTGGAGGTGTATTGCAAGGGCTTGTCACCCGCCTTGACGCTCGGCAAGGCGCTGAGTTAACCTGCTACGGCTGCAGGAGGGGGCCGATCATTCATCCGGGTGGATGTGTCGCCTTTGAAGGGCCGGGCAATCCTGCGAAGCGCTTGGCGAAACCGCATCACCTCGTTTTTCTTAACTCGCCTCTTTTTTGTGTGAAATGAGGCGATCCATTTCTTGTGATCCGTCCCCTGCACTCAGGAGGAGCCCTTGGCCACCCGACGCCCGAATCCCAATCAAGATCTCTCGGATCTCAAGGCCCGCCTTGGGTTGGGGAAGACGCTCGAACAGCGCCCGCAAGAGCCCGAGCCCGAGCCCGAGCCGCCCCTCCACATGGGGGGCGAGGCGACCTTCAACCCGGGCCAGCAGGGCTACCCGCCGCCTTCGGGGATGCCGCCCGGCTACGGCGCCCCGCCGGCCCCCCAGCGGCCCGCCTTCGCGGGCCCCGCTGGCGGACCCCGCAAGCCCCCCCAGCGACCCGATCCCAGGGACACCTGGAGCCCGCCGCCCTCGGATCCCACCGCGGCCATGGACGTCTCCGTCAAGGCCTCCTGGTCCATCGGCCAGCTGCTCGGAGCCGCAGGCACCATCTTCGTCCTGGCCCTCTTTTTCGGCGGCGTCGGCTTCTTCTTCGGCAACGCCCGACAGCAGCGCGCCCTCTTCGACGCGCAGTCCAACGACGCCAGGCGCGTCCTTGAGGTCGTCGAGACCAAGCTCAAGGTCATCAACGAGCTCAGCAGCGTCGCCGAGAAGCACGACGGGCTGGCCCCCGACGAGGCCGTCGTCAAGGCCCTCTTCGACGTCAACTTCGTCCTCGAACCCGAAGAGATCGCCTCCGGCAAGCTCCTGCTCGGCCCCGAGATCACCGCGCTGCTCATGCGCCTGAGCGCCGACTCCAAGCTCGCCGCCGAGATGCTCAACACCCACCGCCTCATGACCACCAAGATCGACCAGAAGGAGCTCGAAGACCTCTCCAAGGCCAACGAGGCCCTCAAGGCCGCCGGCTTCGCCGTCATCTTCGACGCCACCAGCTTCGTCGACAACTACGGCGCCAAGACCGAGGTCCCCCCCGTCGAAGGAAAGCTGATGATCTTCGATAACTTCGACACCGTCGACAAGGACGGCGAGAAGCTCGTCAAGCTCCGCTCGCCCTCCTCCGGGCAGGTCCGCGAGTGGTCCCTCAAGAAGCTCGTCCTGCTCGACAAGACCGAGATGCTCAAGTCCGGAGGCCCCAACGCCCTCAAGCGCTACGAGAGCCGACACAAGGACATCAGCACCAAGCTCAAGGAGATGACCCAGTACGGCGAAAAACTCGTCACCGAGCTCGACAAGCTCGCCAACCGCGGCTCCGCCCCCATCCTCTCCTTCTAACCCCCCTCCTCGTTTCCACCCCCCCCCCCCACGCCCCATGCCCACCGACGACGATCGCCGACGACTCCTGGAGAGCAAGTTCGCCCTCTCGGCCATCGCCACGCTCTCGCCCCTGTGCCAGGACCCACGCCACGGCCTCGGCGCCGAGGCCTCCGGCTCCCAGATCCTCGCCGCACGCCGCGCCCTCCTTGACCTGCTGAACTCCCAGGACCCGCCCGAACCCGCCCGGATCCTGGCGCGACAAGAAGCCGCCGACGCCGCCGAGCGCGCCCTGCCCATCTACGACCACGTCCGAGGCCGCGTCCGCGACGCCCTCCTCAACGTCGATCCCGACGCACCCCTGACCGCCAGCGAGCGCGCCCGCCGCCTCCACCTCCTGCGCGGCGTCTTCAAGCACTCCCCAGGCGCCCTCTCGCTCCTCCCCCTCGACAACCTCGAGCGCACCCTCAAGAGCGTCGTCCGCGACCTCGACGTCCTCCCCGAGCTGCGAAACCTCAACCTCGGCAAGCGCCTTGCCCTTGCCCTCGCCCCCCTCAAAACCCTCGATCCCCTCCTCCGACAGACAATCCGGGAGGCCGAGGTCGCCGAACAACCCCTCGACCAGGCCCGCGCCGACCTCGACCGCGCCCTCTACGCCCACGCCCTCCTCGTCCGCTCCCTCCTCATGCGCTCCGGCTCCGACCTCAACCCCGGCCGCCTCTGCCTCGCCCTCGACCTCGACTACGACGCCCGACGCCATACCGGCGCTCCCATCAGCGTCGAGCCCGGCATAGAAGCCGTCGACGCCGAACTCGCCTCCCCCTAGTTGGGTGACACGGCCGATCCAGGAGCAGGCGCGGGCACTTCGCACTCCCCCCCCACACTCCAGCCCCGCACTCCACCCCCTGTCCCCCTCCTCGCTGCGCAAGGAGGGGGAACACTCGTATTACGGGCAAGGTGGATCGCACTCCACCCCCTGTCCCCCTCCTCGCTGCGCAAGGAGGGGGAACGCTCGTATTACGGGCAAGGTGGATCGCACTCCACCCCCTGTCCCCCTCCTCGCTGCGCAAGGAGGGGGAACGCTCGTATTACGGGCAAGGTGGTTTGGGGACGCTCGTTTGACGGGCTGGGTGGATCGGATCCCGCCCCGACGACCTCACGACCCGCCCCAGACGGCCAGTGATCCCGGCAATGGCTCCTGCAGCCCGCCCCTGAACCACCGTACCCACCCAACGAGCCCCCCCCTGTCCCACCGTGCCCGTAATACAAGGGTCCCCCCTCCTCGTGGAACGAGGAGGGGGACAGGGGGTGGAGTGCGATCCACCCGTGCCCGTAATACAAGGGTCCCCCCTCCTCGTTCCACGAGGAGGGGGACAGGGGGTGGAGTGCGATCCACCCGTGCCCGTAATACAAGGGTCCCCCCTCCTCGTGGAACGAGGAGGGGGACAGGGGGTGGAGTGTGGGGGTGGAGTGTGGGGCGACACCAGAGCGGAGGTTTGACAGAGGCGCGGGGCTTGAACAGGATGGGGCGAGCGGAGACAACAGTCGCGCTCTGGGCTCAACGCGTTTGTCAATAAAGGGGCGACCATGCCGTACTTTGAGGGGACCGTCACGCTCTCCGGACACCTTGATTACTTCGAGCACCAGGGGGCGTGCTACGTCTACCACAACCTCTTTGGCTACATCCTCCAGATGAGCGAGGACATCATCGCCCTGATGGAGTTCTTCCGCGGCGTCTTCAGGAGCGCCGAGGAGGTCGACACGACCTACAACGCCCAGTTCAGCCGCGAGCTGCTGGACAACTTCATGAAGGTCCTGCTCCACCAGGGCTGCCTCGTCCCCTGGGGCCAGAGCGAGGAGGCCGTGGCGCTGACCATGGTGCCGGTCCAGGCCCGCTGGATCGTCTACCACCAGCCCCCCCGCGGCCCCGTGGTCCTCTTTCGCGCCAGGCGAGATCGAGACGGCGTCGAGGAGATCGCCCTGGACCCGTGGGACGGGGCGCTGTGGCGGCTCGTCGACGGCGAGCGGACCATGCTGGAGCTGGCCGCCGCGATCCAGAGCCACCCCGACAGCCCCTCGATGGGCGTAGAGCAGAAGGTCCTGGCGACCGTCTCGAAGCTGACCCACAGCGAGGCCCAGTTCCTGAAGTTGAGCCCGAAGCCGATGAGCGCCTACCGCGCCGAGGCCAGCAAGCGGGCCATCCCGCCCTACCTGATCAGCACCATGCCCTACCGCAGGATCACGGACGAGATCCGCGGCGAGCACGCCATCCGGGTCGGCCTGGACGCCCAGGAGGCGCCGATCTCGCGGGCGGACCTGGAGCGGGATCGCGTCGGGGCGACCCTCGGCCACCTGCTGCGCAAGCCCCACGAGGCCCTCGGCGGCCGGACCTTCGGGGGCGCCCTCTGCGACAGAGCGCGCGCACAAGGCGCGCTCTCCTCCGGCGGGCGCGTGCTGGAGGTCGGGGCCGTCACGGCCTCCAACATCGTCGGCCTCCTCGACAGGCTCCGGGAGACGGCCCCGGAGGTCTACGCCGGGACGCGCTGCGCGCTGGTGACCCCCGATCCGGTCTTCATCGACGACATGGCCGAGGCGCTGGCGGCCTCGGGACACCAGGGGGTCGAGATCATGGTGGGCGAGCCGGACTCGCTCGACGCGATCGAGGGGCTCCAGGGCCCCTTCGACTTCATCTTCTCGGACGAGTACATCGCCAGGCTCGACGCCACCCTGATGTGCAAGATCCCCCCCGACGAGGACGAGGACGAGGAGGCCGAAGAGGTCGCCGACGACGGGGCGGCCAAGAACGGCCAGACCGCGCGGCGGCGCGATCTCTTCCTGGGCGAGGGCGACGGCGTCAACCTGATCTTCACGCACGGGCTGACCTTCCACGACGTGGAGGGGGAGTTCTTCCTCAACGCCGGCGCGATCCGCTTCCTGGAGCAGGCCGCGGCGCGGCTGGCGCCGGGCGGGATCTTGACGGTCATCGAGTTCGGGGATCTCTTCGCCTACCCGAAGCCGGTCGGGGAGGGCGATCAGGTGCAATTCCCGATACACTTCAGGATCTTGCAGCAGGTGGGGCGCTCGCTGGGGCTGGAGGCGGAGTTCGACTGGCTGCTCAACGCGATGGGGCTCGACCCCAACCTCGAGATGCTGGCGACGACGCGGCACTCGTTCAGGGCGCTGCGGCGGCTGCTGGAGAAGGCGGGCGTGGCGCTGGAGGACGTGGCCTACAGCCGGTCGATGTTCGAGGCGCTGCTGGCCGGCAGCGTCGAGATCGACGAGGTGCGCCGGCTGGAGTTCGAGGCGCTCAACGATCGGGCGATGGGGATCGTTCCGTCGTCGATCAAGGTCATGGATCTGCGCCGGCCTCTGGTCGCGGCGGGTGAGTGAGGCGCTCAACGAGGCGCAGCGGGCCGTCGTCAACGCAGGCGGCGGGGTCGCGCTGGTGCTGGCCGGGGCCGGGACGGGCAAGACGCGCACGCTGACCCGGCGCCTGGAGCGCCTGCTGCGTCTGGGGGTGGCGCCCGAAGCGATCTGCCTGGTGACCTTCACCAACCGGGCCGCCGCCGACATGATGGAGCGCCTGGCGGCCTACGGCCTGGGCGATCTCGATGACCTCTGGGCGGGCACCTTCCACAGCCTCGCGGCCAGAGCTCTGAGGCTGCATGGAGGTCCGCTGGGCTTCCCGGCCGACTTCACGATCCTGGAGCCCGAGGACGCCGAGCGGGTCATGGCCGAGGCGCAGGCCGCCGTGGGGTCCTCGGCGCCGGAGCTGACCCGGGCGGGGCCGCAGGCATTGCTGAAGGTCTACGAGGCCTGCTTGCAGCGGGTAGAGCCTCTCGGGCCGATGCTGGCGGCCTTGAAGCCCAGGCTGCTGCCCCTGGAGGGGACGATCCGGGACATCTTCGCGGCCTACATGGGCCTCAAGGCGCGCTACGGGGTGTTGGACTTTGACGACCTGCTGCTGGGCCTTCGCCGCGTGCTTCAGGTCCACAAGGCGCAGGGCGTTGGCCTGGCGAGGCAGTTCGAGCATGTGCTGGTGGACGAGCTTCAGGACACCAGCCGGCTCCAGCTGGAGATCGTGGAGCTGCTCGGCGAGTTCAGCGGCAACCTGATGGCGGTGGGCGACGATCTCCAGTCGATCTATGGCTTTCGCGGGGCGGATCCTGAGTTGATGCAGGACTTTGCGCGGCGCCACGCGCGCTGCCGCGTGATGGCGCTGGAGGTGAACTACCGCTCGACGCCGGAGATCCTGGCGCTGGCCAGCGCCTCGATCGCGCACAACAGGCGCCAGCACCCCAAGGCGCTCAGGGCGGCGCTGCCCTCGGGAGCGCGCCCGGCGGTGGTGTCGTGTCGGGACGACGCCCAGCAGGCCCGCTTCGTGGCGCAGCGCGTCGCGGAGCTGGTCGGGCAGGGCAGGGCGCTGGCCGAGATCGCGGTGCTCTACCGGGCGCACTTCCACGGGCTGGCGGTTCAGGAGGAGCTGGCGGCCAGGGGGGTGGCCTTCGGCTTGCACTCGGGTCTGCCGTTTTTTGAGAAAGCGCACGTCAAGGATCTGCTGTCGCTCTTGAAGTGGCGGCACAACCCGCGCGACGGGGTGTCGATGGCGCGGTGCCTCGGCTTGCTGCCCGGCGTCGGCGCGCGCGGCGTCGAGGTGATCCGGGCGGCCTGCCTCGCCCGGGCCGGGGCGGGCGCGGCGGCGGCGCTGGCCGG
>SYOX01000230.1 GCA_005804885.1 Pseudomonadota bacterium | reverse complement strand
TCTCCTGGTTCCAGCGAAAATTTCGCCGTCTTGTCGTCCGCTGGGAGCGCATCGAAGCCTGCTTCGACGCCTTTCTCTCCCTCGCTTTCATCCACATCTGGCTCAATCGCATCCTTAATCCCATTTAGTGGGATAGGTTCATTGTTATCAAGCGGTTGGGTGATTGCGGGCGCGGCCTGTCGCGGCCCTCGGGCGCCTCCCTCCCTGTTCGATCCCCGCGATCCTCGCCCGGCAGGACTGCGCCCGTGAGCGGCGCAATCGGCTGCTCAGGTTTGCTCAGTGAAGCCTGAAGTCCTGCCGCGCTCGCCGATCGCCCCACGCTCCTCGCACCGCCCCCGTTGGGGACGGGCTCGTCGGGTGGGGCTTGGATGCCCGGGGGGGCTGCGCCCCTTGGGCGCAGGCCTGCGGGCGGACGACAGCGCTTCGAGGGGCAGATCAGCGCGTCGAAGTGGGCCTGTAGACTGGATTTTTTGCTTCCCTTGGTGTCGACATCGGTCGTGCGCTGGCCTGCGACCGACAGGGCGCAGCCCACCCTGAGCTTCCAGCCCCACCCGACGAGCCCGTCCCCAACGGGGGCGGTGCGAGGAGCGTGGGGCGATCGGCGGGCGCGGCCTGTCGCGGCCCTCGGGCGCCTCCCGCCCTGTTCGATCCCCGCGACCGCGCCCGACAGGACTGCGCCCGTGAGCGGCGCAATCGCCCGTTCAAGCCTGCACTTGCGCTGCGAGGCGGAAGCGTGGAGACTGAAGGCGGTAAACGCTCACCATGTTTCAAAAGGCCCGGCACGGAGAAGTACCATGAGGCGTCAAACCCTGTTGACCATCTGGATCGCATCGATCCTTGCGCTGACCGGGGTCGTTGGCCCCGACGCGGCCAGCGCCAACCCCGAGGGCGGCTTCTCCTTGTGGGTCCAGCGCGCCTACAACGCCGCGCGCCAGGGCCACCTGAGCCGGGGCGCCGCCAACATCCGCTTCCCTGAGATCATCGCCCGCTGGTTCACCGGCGGCGTCCCCGAGGAGCAGATCGTCCACGTCGGCGACCTCGACGGCGACGGGGTGCTTGAGCAGGTCGGGATCGACGGCGGGCGAGTCGTCGCGCTGCGCCCCGACCTCAGCGTCGCCTGGACGAGCGACCTGATCCTCGCCGAGCGCATCTGGGACATCATTGACCTCGACGGAGACAGGGTCGGTGAGGTGCTCGTGTCGGGAGACGGGTCGATGTTCGTCCTCGGCGGCGCCGACGGGGCGGTGCAGTTCACCTTCGGCTTCACCGAGCCGACGCTGGAGATCGAGGACCTCGACGGCGACGGATCGCTGGAGATCCTGGTCCGCAATGCCCGCGAGAACCCCGGCCTGCGCGCCTACACCTTCGCGGGCGGCGTGGAGGCCGGCGCGCTGGCGTGGCAGACGCTGACCAACATCCCCGATGGCCCCTTTGACCTGGCCGTGGGCGACGTGGACGGCAACGGCCAGACCTTCGAGGTCCTGCTCGACGACCGCGACGGCGGCCGCATCGTGGTGCTGGCTGGCGACGGCGGGCGGCTGCTGCGCCAGGGCACCGAGCGGGTGATCCAGGGCGATCTCGGCTGCGGCCCCTCGCTGGTGGCCAACCTCGACGGCGACGAGCAGCAGGAGTTCATCTACTCCGGCGCCGACGTCGGCCCGCGCACCTCGGCCTTCATCGCGGCCTACGACTTCGCCGACGACGAGATCCAGTGGTCCTACGAGTTCGGCAACAACAACGCCTCCTCCGCGCTCCGGCTGCCGCTCGGCGCTGTCGCCGACCTCAACGGCGACGGGCAGCCCGAGCTCGTCGCCTCCGTCTTCAACAACACCCGCGAGGTCACCAGCGGCCAGCCCGCCGACCTCGACGGCGTCTTCCAGCCCGGCGTCTGGTCCCTGGTCGTCTACGACGGCGACACCGGCGAGATGGTCGACTTCCGCGCCAACCTCGTGGCCTCGGCCGTCGTGGCCCTGGACGCCGAGGGCAGCCTCGCGATCCTGGCCCAGACCGCAGGCCGCTCCATCGAGACGGGCGCCCCCGGCTCGGGCATCGAGGCCCTGGTCCTCTCCGAGGGCGGCGAACTGGAGACGCTGTGGACCCTGCCCCGCGCCGCGCTCCTGTCCAGGCCCCACGAGCGCCTGACGACCTGCTCTCCGGGCGACGGCCTCGCCCCGGCCGCCATCGCGGACGTCACCAACGACGGCCACCCCGAGGCGCTCGTGGCCCGTCACCTCGACGACGACGGCGACCCCGACGTGCTCCAGCTCGTCAGCCTCGACCTCCAGCTCCCCAGAGTCCGGGCCGAGCGCGATCTGGCCTCCCACCACCGCCCCCTCGTCCACGACATGGGCCGGGGGATGCTGCCCGACAAGGCCCACCTCGCCGTCCAGCTCGGCGACGGCTTCCTGACGATCTTCGACGAGCAGCTCCTCGTCCAGTCCCGCTCCCCCCTGACCCGGCATCTGGCCGAGCCGCGCGTGGTCAACGGCTTCGTCGACGACGCCGAGTTCCGCCGCGTCCTGATCCAGGAGCGCACCAGCGAGCTGGTCCTCCTGGACGTCGCCGGCCCAGGCCTTCGCCCTTCTCCCGTCTGGATCGGGGAGTTCGAGGAGATCCCCCAGCCGATGGTGGCCGTGCGCGCCGACGGCGGCAGCAGCCGGATCGTCCACCTGACCCGCGACGACCAGGGCAACCCGCTCATCGAGGCGCTCGACGCGCTCGGCGCGGTGCGCTGGTCGCGGGCCTTGCCCGGATCGCGCACGCTGCCGACCTCGTTCATCAGCGGCAAGTTCGACCTCAACGACGGCGATGAGCTGATCTACGTCGCCCACGACGATCGGGCCGGCGCCCGGCTGGAGATGGTCGACGGCGGCACCGGGGAGGTGCGCCAGACCAGATTGTTGAATGAAATCGATGGGATCGACGACACCGCCCAGGTGATCATGATCGACTTCGGCGACGAGGTCGCGCCCGACTTCCTGGTCGTCGACGGCGACAGCGCCTTCATGCTCGACGGCGACCTGACCCCCGTGGCGGAGATCGCCATCGGGATCGAGGCGCGCTTCAGCACGGCGGCGGACTTCTCCGGCTCGGGCGGCGTCGAGATCTTCTCCAACGCGGGCGTCGACCGCAAGGCGCTGCTGGACGTCGACGGCGCGGTGGTCTGGGAGATCCTGATCGAGGGGGACGACCACACCTGGCGCGACGACGTGCAGACCTGGCCGGGCGTGGTCGACACCGACGCCGGCCCCGGCCTGGAGATCGCCGTGGCGGGCCGCACGGGCGACCTGACGCTGCTCAACGGCGCGACCGGCGAGGTCGTCTGGAGGGTCTGCCTCAGCGGCGGCGAGGCGCTCTTGATGCCCGACGGCGCCCCGAGGGTGGGTCAGTGCGAGGGCGCGCGGCTGTCGGACATCACCTCGGGCAACATCATCACGGACAGCCAGGACCCCGGGCTGGAGCGCCAGGAGCTGGCCTTCGGCGCCGAGGACGGGTGGCTCTACGTGCTGGAGGCCGAGAGCGGGGCGGTGGCCTGGGCGATGGACCTCGGCGCCCCCGTCGGGGCGCCGCTCCTGACCGACCCCCTGTTGACCGACACGCTCTCGCTGGTCGTGCCGGTGGCCAACGGCGACGTCTACACGATCCAATCTCAGTTCCCCCCCGTCGCCGAGGTGCGCGACGTGGCCGCGGAGGGCAACCGGGTTCTCAACCGGGACATCGACGAGGACGAGCTTGAGGCGACCGACGGGCTGGGCGTGGCCTGGGAGCCCATCCAGGGCGCCAACGGCTACAAGGTGGCGATCCTGAGCGACGACGGCCGCGTGGCGCAGGCCCTGACCGACGTGGGGCAGCGCACCGACGCCGTAATCACGGACCTCGACCTTGAGATCGGGCGCACCTACCGGGCGCTGGTCGTGGCCTACGACGCCCAGCAGCGCGACGGCGCCGTGACCTCCAGCGACGGCCTGCGCCTGAGCGACCTGACCGACCCGGAGATCGTCTCCATCGCCTCCAGCGTCGAGTCCTTCAACCCCTCGCGCGACCCCGACGTGCGGCTGACCGGCGAGGCGACCGACAACCTCGGCCTCGCCTCGCTCACCTTCGAGGCGAGGCGCGAGGGCGAGGGCGAGGCGATCTGGACCGAGCGCTTTGACCCCGAGGCCGCGCTGAGCTTCCAGGCCGTCGCGGCCTGGGACGGCCGCACCGACGCCGACGAGGCCGCGCCCGACGGGCTCTACGAGGTCACGCTGACCGCCACCGACCTCGGCGACAACGTCGCCAGCGCCTCGGTCCAGATCCTGCTCGACGCCACGGCCCCGGACGCCCCCGTGATCGTCGATCCCGTCGACGGCGCCTTGCTGCTCGTCGCCCAGATCACGATCCAGGGCCGGGCCGAGGCCGGCGCCCTCGTCGAGGTCGACCTCGACGGGGAGGTCGCCTGCACCGCCGAGGCCACCGAGGCGGGGACCTTCGAGTGCACCCCCGACGACCTCACCGAGGGCGAGCACGTCGTGACGGCCAAGGCCACCGACGCGCTCGGCAATGTCAGCGAGCCGGCCACCCCGGTGACCTTCGCCGTCGACCTGCTGCCGCCCGCGGCCCCGGTGATCACGACCCCCGAGGACGGCGAGGTCTTCGAAACCGCGTCGCCGACCTTCGAGGGGGAGGCGGAGATCGACGCCGAGGTGGGGGTGGAGCTGGTCGGCGTCGGCGTGGTCTGCACGACCAGGGCCGACGCGCAGGGGCGCTTCGCCTGCGCGCCGGTGGCCGGGATCGCCGAGGGCCAGCATGAGGTCTTCGCGCGGGCCACCGACCGGGCCGGGCGGATCTCGGAGCCCTCGGTCTCCGTCAAGTTCTCCATCGCGGGCGACGAGCCCGAGCCCGAGGGCACCCCCGAGGCCGAACCCGAGGGGACGCCCGAGGTCGAGCCCGAGGGCAACCCCGAGGGCGATCCTGCCCCGATCGTGACGGCCAGCCCGGCTGACGACTGCGCCTGCTCGACCCCCGCGCGCCCCACCCGCGCGCCCTGGGCGCCGCTGGCCTTCGCCGCGCTCGGCCTGGCGCTGCTCCTGCGCCGCCGCGCCTGATCCCTGGGCAGCCCGCGCCGCCTTGAACGGGCGGCGGATCAGGGCGAGCCTGCAAAGCGGATCGAGACAGGCCGATGGCGTCGAGGGGGTGTGCAGGCCACACCCCCACCTGATTCTCCAGGCGAAGGCGAGCGATCTGCAGGACCGTCGGCACAAGCCGTGCGCGCATCGCATGGGCCGAGATCGGCGCCTTCGGCCCGCCTGCTGGCGGGAGGCTTTGTAGAGCCCTCAGAGCTCCGCGCGCGACTCCAGCTCCTGCCAGCGCTCGTAGAGGGCTTCGAGGCGCCCGGTCATCGCCTCCAGCGATCGGGTCAGGCCCGCGACCTTGTCGGCGTGAGCCCGGTAGAGCTCCGGATCGGCCAGCTTCGCCTCGATCGCCCCTTTCTCCTCTTCGAGCGCCATCAGCGCGGCCTCCATGCCCTCCAGCTCGCGGCGCTCGTTCCGCGACAGCTTCTTCGGCCCGGCCTCGGCCTGCTCGCGGGCCTTGAGATCGGCGGCCCGCAGCGCCTCCTCCTGGCGTCGGACGTCCTGCTGCGCGCGGCGCTCGGTCTGGAGGCGCGCGTCGCGGCGCTGCTTGTAGAAGTCGTAATCGCCCTCGTAGCGCTCGAGCTTGCCCCCTTCGAAGGCGACGATGACGTTGCAGACCTTGTTGAGGAAGTAGCGGTCGTGGGTGACCATCAGGATGCAGCCGGGGAACTGTTCCAGCGCGTCCTCAAGGAGCTGGAGCGACTCGATGTCCAGATCGTTGGTCGGCTCGTCGAGCACGAGCAGGTTGGCGTTCTCCAGCATCAACTTCGCCAGCAGCAGCCGGCAGCGCTCGCCGCCGGAGAGCGAGGAGACCTTCTTGCGCTGCGCGTCGTCCTCGAAGAGAAACTCTCGCAAGTACGAGCGCTTATGCGTGGTGCGCTTGCCGATCCTGACCGAGTCGTTCGGCGAGAGCGCCTCCAGCACCGTTTCGTCGCCCTCAAGCTCCGCGCGGTTCTGGCTCAGGTAGCCGGGCTGGCTGTTCTTGCCCCAGATCAGCTCGCCCGAGCGCGCGCGATCCTGACCCATGAGGATGCGCAGCAGGGTGGTCTTGCCGCAGCCGTTGGGGCCGATGATGCCGATCTTCTCGCCCTTCTGGACGGCCATGTGCAGGTTCTCGAAGATCAGCGCGTCGCCGTAGGACATGGTCAGGTTGGTGAACTCCAGGATGATCCCGCCCAGCCGCCCGTCGGCCTGGAAGTCGAGCTTGAGGCCGCCGGCGTCGTGGCCCGGCGCCTGATCGATCAGATCGTGGGCGCGGTCGATCCGAGCCTTGGACTTGGAGGTGCGCGCCTTGGGGCCGCGCCTGAGCCACGCCAGCTCCCGCTCCAGGATCTTGGCCCGACGCCCCTCGGCCTTGTCCCGCATGCGCTCGCGCTCGATCTTGCGCTCGACGAAGACGCTGTAGGACCCCGGGCAGGAGTAGAGCCCGCTCTCGTCAAACTCCACGATGCGGCTGACCACCCGCTCCAGAAAGTAGCGGTCGTGGGTGATCAGGATCAGCGCCCCTCGCCAGGACGCCAGCGTCTCCTCCAGCCACTCCAGCGTCTCGGCGTCGAGGTGGGTGGTCGGCTCGTCGAGCATCAACAGGTCCGGCGCCGCCAGCAAGGCCCTGGCCAGCGCCACCCGCCGCCGCTGCCCCCCCGAGAGCGCGTCCATCGGCCGATCCATGTCCGCCTGCGCGATCCCGAGGCGCTCCAGCACCCCCTCGACCCGGTGCTCCCAGGCCCAGCCGCCGTGGCGCTCTATCGTCGCCATCAGCGCGGCCTGCTCGGCGCCCATCCGCGCCGCCGCGGCCTGGTCTGCCCGGGCCATCTGCGCCGAGAGCGCGTGGAAGGCCTCGATGGACTCGATGATCGGGGCCATGATCTGCCCGACCACGCTCTGCGGCGTCGAGCCCGACGGGAAGGTCGGCTCCTGGGAGACGTAGTGCGTCGTGGCGTCCCGCTTGCGCGCCACCAGCCCCCCGTCGCAGTCGATGTCCCCGGCCAGGATGCGCAGCAGAGTGGACTTGCCGCAGCCGTTGGGGCCGATGATGCCGATCTTCTCGCCCTCGTCGACCGACAAGTCTATGTCTTGAAAGAGGATTCTTGGCCCGTAGGTCTTGGAGAGCTGCTGCGCGCTGAGGAGGTTCATCGTCCGCGATCCCTGGTGCTGCCCCGTCGAGTCGAGGCGGCGCCTTTGTAGCAGAGGGGCCGCCGACAGACCAGCGCCGCCGCAGCGGACCAGGAGCCACGCCCTCGGAGCCGCCCCAGCGGAGGCTCCTTGATGCAGGTTCCGAGAGGAGGGAGGGGCGGGGCCAGGACCGGCGACGTTCAGGGGAACATTTTTGCACTGAACGTTTGACAGGTTTCGCCGGATGATCCATAGTGGTGTGGAGAAGAGAGAAGGGGGGAGCCCTTCGATTGTGAAAGCACCTGCACAACGTATTGGAGAGAGAAGATGGGCTTCAAGAAGATGGCGCGTCCCAAGTTTCCGCCTCGGCTCTGGTCACTGGTGGGGTATCCCGGCTCCGGGAAGTCCTCCTTCGCCTCCCAGATGAAGGGCCCGATGCTGGTCGTCGACGCTGATCACCGCTTCACGGAGGTGATGGACATGGCGCTGGGCGAGGTCTTCCAGCTGAGCGAGAAGAAGGTGGACAACGTCGATCCGGCGGCGATCACGAAGCTTCTGTCGGAGAACATGCCTGGGTCGAACGTGCAGACGATCGTGGTCGACTCGCTCACGGCGATCATCACGCCGCTGGTGGTGCAGGCGATGCTGGATCACGACAACGGCAAGGCGAAGAACCTGGTGGCCTCCTTCCGGACCAAGGCCCTGGCGATGCGCCAGATTCAGGACTCGATCACGCGCTGGGGCAGCGACGTGCTCTGGATCTACCACCTCCAGGACTCGCGCGACGGCCGGGCCAACGAGGTGACGCGCGCGACGATCAGCCAGACCGAGCTGGCGCGGCTGACGCGCAGCATCAACCTGCAGCTGCGGGTGCTGGTCGAGGGCGAAAGGCGCGGCGTCGTGGTGGACTGGGCGAGGCGAGGCCGCTCGGGCGTCACCCTCTGGGATGACACGGGGTGCTGGAAGGGGATGCCGGAGCGCATCGAGGAGGCGATCTACGAGGGCCTTTCGAAGGAGGAGCAGGACGCCATCGAGAAGGAGAACCCGGATTACTTCCCGAACCCTGAGACGGCGATCAACTGGGCGGTGGAGAAGGGCGCCTACGCCACGCCGGAGAAGGCGCGCCAGGGCTACGCCCAGGTGCGCGACGAGCTCAAGCCCGCCAACGCCCGCGAGATGGCCACGCTCTGGGTCGAGTCGGTCGAGGCCACGCTGGCGGCGCGGATCGTGGAGGCTCGGCTGTCCGACGAGGGTGGGGAGGCCAAGGGCAAGAAGCGCAAGGCCGGCCCCGAGGTCGAGCCCACCGCGACGATGGAGGACGCCGTCTTTTGAGGCGGCGGTCGGCCCGCCTTGAGCCTGGATTGACATCCCGGCCGGCTCGCCCGTAGTGTCTGACGTGGCCTTTTAGACAGTCAGATCAACGAGGTGTGAGTCCATGAGTCAAGGTGCGCCCTCTCCCGGAGGCTCCAAGCGGCCGCCTCCCGGCCGCACGGTGGCGCTCGCCGCCGTGGTCCCCCCCGACAACACCGGCCACAAGGCCTTCCTGGTCAGCTGCGGGATCATGATCCTCATCGGGGCGGTTGCGGCGTCGGGCTGCGCCTTCTTCATCGTGGGGGAGAGCTTCGCCAGCAAGCCCGGCCTCGCGCTCTTGTCGGCCTTCAACGCCGTGGCGCTGGCCATCCCCTACTTCTTCGTGATCCTGTGGCTGGACCGCAATGAGAAGGAGCCCCCGCACCTGATCGCCAGCGCCTTCCTTTGGGGGGCGGTGATGGCCACGGCGATCTCCTGCGTCGTCAACACGCTCTTTGGCTCCATCGCCCAGGGGATCATCGGCGACGCGGCCGTCAGCGGCCAGTTGACGGCCAGCATCAGCGCGCCCTTCATCGAGGAGCTCACCAAGGGCGCGGCATTGCTGGTGATCTACCTCTTCTTCCGAAAGGACTTCGACAACGTCATGGACGGCATCGTCTACGGCGCGATCGTCGGGCTGGGCTTCGCCGCCTTCGAAAACTTCATGTACTACGTCCGCACCGACAACATCGCCCAGGCCCTGGCGCTGACCTGGATGCGCGGGGTCGTCGGCAGCATCGGCAGCCACGCCTGCTACACCGCGATTACGGGGGTCGGGCTCGGCCTCTTCAGAGTCATGCGCAAGGGCCCGCTGAGGTACATCTTCCCGCCCATGGCGATAGGCCTGGCCATGTTCGTCCACTTCGCCTGGAACACCTTCGTCGGCGCCTTCATCGCCCAGGGCGAAGGCGCGGCCAAGGTCCTGCTCGTCAGCCTGCCTTCGGCCGTCATCGTCCTCCAGCTCCCCTTTGTCTTCTTCGTCGTCGTGGTCTCCTTCTTCTCGCTGCGCCACGAGCGCAAGCTCATCGAGCGCTACCTGTCGACCGAGACGGCCCCGGTGCTGATGCCCGGCGAGCTTCAGCGCCTCGTGCCGGCGCGGCGCCGCGCCTTCCATGCGTTCAAGCTCCTGCTGTCCTTTCGCATGGGCGCGTGGTGGACGGCGCGCAAGCGCAACCGCCTGCTGGTCCGGCTGGCCTTCGAGAAGTGGCACATGGACGAGGAGGCCCGGCTCGACGACAAGGTCGAGGGCCATTACCATGCCGAGCGCGTCATCAAGCTGCGACGGGAGCTGACGGCCCTCCAGGCCTGAGCGCCGCCTACCAGAACATGATCACATAGTCCTGCCCGGCGCTGAAGTTGACCCAGGCGTGCCCGATCCACCCGTTGGCCGCCGCCGAGATCAGCCCCAGCCACAGCCCCGACAGCACGATCGCCGCCGGCAGCATCCTCAGGCCGAAGGCCCGCACCCTCGCGCTGGCGATGACCGGCGCGCAGCCGGCCACCAGGAGCGCCGGCGTGGTCATGACGACGAGCGCGACCATGAGCAGGGCGCCGGCGAGCGGAGCGGCGGTCGAGGCCGCAAGGCTCAAGGCCCAGAAGACCAGCATGCAGGGCAAGAGCCCCATCACCAGCCCCAGCGCCACCATGCGACCCGGCAGCGCCGCCGGCCAGCGCGCCGCCAGCCCCTTGAGCGCCGCGTTGACCAGCCTCGGCGCCCACGATCCGCGGCCCACCCCCTTGAGCCTGAGCTTCGACTTGACCGCCGGGATCTGCGCCACCCCCGACAGGATCAGCCCCGCGGCCACCACCACCCCCGAGGCCATCGCGACCTGCCGCAGCGTCGCCTCCAGCGCCGCGCCGAGCCCCCCGGCAGCGGCCCCCATCGCCCCCAGGGTCGCCGCTCGCCCCACCTGATACGACAGCACCCGGCCAGCGCGCCGCCTCGCCTGATCCCATCGCCCCTGGCCGCTCGACGGCCCCGTCGAGGCCAGCGCCGCCATGATCGGGCCGCACATCCCCGAGCAGTGGAGGCCGACCCACAGGACCCCCAACCCGATCAGCTGCGCAAATTGCGCCTGCCACGCCCCCATCTCGCCTCCCCTCCACACGGCCCGCTCCAGCGCCCCCGGCGCGGCGCTCCCCGGCCCGAGCCGCTCTGAGCAATGACCGTGCCTCGCCCTGACTCGCGCCTTCAACGCCGTCACAGCGGGCGTCGAGGCCCCTGGGGGCGAGCCTCTGTGCGCCGCCTTGTGCAAGGTTTGCGTCTGCTCAAGCGCCAGCGCGCGAATTTCGCCGCCTTCTGGGCGGGGCGCCGCCCGGCGCGCGGAGGACAAGGGCGCGGATGTGGTGAAAGTGTAGTTTTTTCAACATGTTGAATCGTTGTCGTGGCGTCTGGCACGCAACTGGCTGAAGGGGGCGAGCGGCCGCCATGGGGGCGGTCCGCGCGGGAGGGAATTGTTGATGAACGGGAATCGCGACGAGGGCGCGGCGAGGCCGGGCCTGGTCAGAGTCGCCTACGACGACAGGATCGTGCGGTGGTTTGTCGTCGCCACGGTGCTCTGGGGCGTCGTGGGGATGCTCGTGGGGGTGATCCTGGCGCTCCAGATGGCCTGGTGGCCGGCGAACCTGGGGGAGTACCTGACCTTCGGACGGCTCAGGCCTCTTCACACCAACGCGGTGATCTTCGCCTTCGCCGGCAATGCGGTCTTCGCGGCGGTGTATTACTCGACCCAGCGGCTGGTCAAGGCGCGGCTGTTCAGCGACCTGCTGAGCCGGGTTCACTTCTTCGGGTGGCAGGGGATCATCGTGGCGGCGGCGGTGACGCTGCCGTTGGGGTTGACCCAGGTCAAGGAGTACGCGGAGCTGGAGTGGCCGATCGACGTGGCGATCGCGGTCGTCTGGCTGGTCTTCGCGGCCAACTTCTTCCTGACGCTCAAGAATCGGCGCGAGCGGCACCTGTACGTGGCCATCTGGTTCTACATCGCCACGGTGGTCACGGTGACGGTGCTGCACGTCTTCAACAGCCTCGTGGTGCCGGTGGGGCTCTTCAAGAGCTACTCGGTCTATGCGGGGGTGCAGGACGCGCTGGTGCAGTGGTGGTAC